>CAZUAY010000090.1:0-13405 GCA_964618405.1 uncultured Lentisphaerales bacterium | reverse complement strand
AAAACCGTTGAAGCGCAAGCTTCCGGGGGTTCGAATCCCTCCCCCTCCGCCATTTTTTTAAATCGATGTGTTCACGAAGTCAGCGGAAGGATCAAACGTCAAAACAGTATCTTGTCCTTCTGAGAACATCCCTGGATAATCCAGAGTATAGTGTAATCCGCGACTCTCTTTGCGGTGCATCGCCGACTTGATAATCAACAAAGCTCCATCAGCGATGTTGCGAAGTTCAAGCGTATCAGACATCACAATATAATCAAAATAATATTCTCGAATTTCTCTTCGAATATTCATGATCCGATTGAGCGCGCGTTCCAGCCGCTTGTCCGTCCGCACAATACCCACGTAGTCCCACATGCAGGTTCGAACTTCATCCCAGCAATGCGCCACGACAACTTGCTCATCACTTGGCACGGCATCTCCATAAACCCAGGCCGGAATAACAATGTCCGAGATGTCCGCCTTGCGTGGATGTGCAGCAATCCACGTCGCCGCATTATGCGCACACACAATCGCTTCAAGTAACGAATTGCTTGCCAGACGATTCGCGCCATGCAGCCCTGTGCTGGCGGTTTCCCCCACCGCGAGCAAACCCGGAATGTTCGTAAGGCCGTCGACCGTTGTTTTGACACCGCCACAACAGTAATGCGCTGCTGGAACGACTGGGATCAGATCAGTCGCCATATCGATCCCAAAAGAAAGACACTTCTCATAAATATTAGGAAAACGCTTCATCAAGAAATCGCGACCCTTGTGTCGGATGTCCAGATAGACACAGTCAAGACCGCGGGACTTCATCTCGTGGTCGATTGCTCTCGCCACGATATCGCGTGGAGCCAGTGCGCCTCGCTTGTCATAGCGCGACATAAAAGGCATCGCATCCCCATCCACAAGCTTGGCACCTTCACCGCGTACGGCCTCGCTGATAAGAAAGCTCTTGGCGTCGGGGTGGTAAAGACACGTCGGATGGAATTGGATGAATTCCATATTGCGAATCTCAGCTCCGGCGCGCCAGGCGATGGCAATGCCACCAGCCGACGCGACGTCTGGATTTGTTGTGTAACGGTACACTTTACCTGCTCCACCTGTCGCTAAAATAGTATACGGCGTCCGTACTGCAAAAATCTCACCCGTAACGCGATTGAGAACATAGCATCCAACGCACGAGATCTTACCGCCGATCGTGCGCGTTACAAGATCGATCGCCTGAGCGTTCTCCATCAGGGTGATGTTTTTATGACCTTCAACATTTTTCAAAAGCACTTCTTCAACATGTTGTCCGGTGATATCACCCGCATGTAGAATGCGACGCATCGAATGCCCACCTTCTCGCCCGAGATCCGGCTCGCCATTGGCATCCTCACGCTCCGTGAAGTGCATCCCGATCGAACGCAGTTCGTCCATCCGCGCCGGAGCATCGCTCACGATGCGTCGAACCACATCCTCTTCGCAGAGACCTGCTCCAGCGTCCAGCGTGTCCGCCACGTGCATCTCAAATGTATCGCTCTCTAACGTCACACACGCAATGCCACCCTGAGCATAGTTCGTATTCGACTCCCACTTTTCACGCTTCGTAACGATCAGTACCTTGCCGTGAGCGGCTAGGTGCCGTGCAGCAGAAAGCCCTGCCATGCCACTTCCTACAATTAGATAATCACATTCAACGACTCGCATACTTTCACTTCTCACAATCCATCTCCCCGAGTTCCCCGTTTTTCTCAAGATCCATCAAGATCTGCTCTGCGGGGGTTAAGCATTTCTTTTTTCTATTACAAGACTTGCAACAGGGCACGACATTCCCCTTTGTTGAACGTCCACCGCGTGCAACGGGAACCACATGATCCATCGTCAGCTCCTGGAATGGAAACGTTCCACCGCAGTAATGGCAAGACCCTTTTGCCAACTGTTCTTTCCACCACGGACTCTCACGCAAAGTTCGCGCTTTCGTGCGCTCGCGTGCCGTGTGTGCTTCATCCTTGCGTATGTCAACCCAATTGTCCATGATGTTTTACGATTAGATAAAAGCAGTACCACCATTTTTGGCGATTTGTTTTACCATTTCTTTTAAGCCCTGCGCTGCATCCTTTTTGCAAACAAGCGTTGCATCGGGCGTATGGACCACCACGAGCCCTTCGACATCCATAACCGCCACAAGATGTCCAGCCTCATCGTTCACAACGGTGTTGTCAGAAGCACGAAGAAATTCGCACCGCCCATGAGCTGCATTCCCAGCCGCATCTTTTTCAAAATGATCCGATGCCGAAACCCACGTGCCGACATCATCCCACCCGAAGTCGCCTCGCGCCGCAATGATGTTCCGCGCTTTTTCCATAATCGCATAATCTACAGAAATTCTATCAATTCCATTGTATTCTGCGAGGAAAGCCTCCTTGAAATCCGGAGCACCGAACTTCGGCTCCATGCGCTCCATCATCTCGAAAAGTTGCGGACGAAACTCTCGCAACGCGTTCTTGAATGTCGAAACAGACCACAAGAACATACCGGAGTTCCAGAAATGTTTTCCCGAAGCGACATACTGCTTCGCTGTCGCTTCGTCCGGTTTCTCAACGAACCGCTTCACCTGCATAAATCGCGTGCTCGTTCCAAGGTCGAGATCGGCTTCAGACTCGATATAGCCGTACCCTGTCGCGGCGAATTCGGGCACAATGCCAATCACGCCGATCGCAGGTTCTCGGGCCACATAGTCTGCGGTATCCGCAAGCGTCTTCCGAAACGTCACGCGATCCTCAATCAGGTGATCCGCAGTCAATACGGCCATCGTGGCAGAGTCTCCACCCTGCCGCGCAACCCATGCAGTGCCGATTGCGCAAGCCGCAGCCGTGTCGCGCCCAAATGGCTCTCCCAAGATATTGCCTTCGGGTAACATGGGCAAAGCCTGACGCGATTGCTCAATAAGATCTGCAGAGGTCACCACTAAAATGTGGTCGTAACTCACCAGTCCTTCGAGACGTTCGACCGCAATCGTAATCAAGGGTTTGCCGCCAAAAATCGATGCGAATTGTTTGGGGCGCGCATTGCGGCTTACTGGCCAAAAACGTTCGCCACGTCCTCCTGCCATAATCACGGCGTAAAAGTTCTTTTTCTCTGTCATTTTGTCTGAATCCAAATCAGGGTTAAAAATCGCTGTTCGACATGGGGGTGAAGTTTAACTAAAGACAACTCTTTTTGCCACTGAAAACGATAAAAAAAAACCCTTCATTATTTTAGTCCTTATTTTATACTTGCTCAATACCGCTCAAAATAGTAAAATTCATAGACATTTTTAAATCAACAGGAATAACAAAAACTCTATGGCTAAGGACGACTCAATCGAAGTAATCGGAACGGTGGTAAAAGTATTACCCGCGACGATGTACCGCGTCAAACTAGAAAACGGACACGAAATTCTCGCTCACATCTCGGGGAAAATGCGTAAATTCTTCATCAAAATCACGACGGGTGATAAAGTCACGATCGAAATGTCTCCCTACGACCTTGAAAAAGGACGCATTATTTACCGTCACAAGGGTAACCCACCGCCGTCTGCTCCTTAACTGTACTCCGGATCTTCATCGAACTCCGGAACAAAATCATCCAGCGGCGGTCCATCGAACGCATCGCTCCCTGTGCATTCAGAAATTGCGACACCGTTGGCAGATTGTTCGGCTTGCGTTATTGTGATGTGGGTTTGCTTCTCTTCCTGAGCTGACTGAGCACTTAAAAAAGATGGGGATGTATCCGAGTCGCCAAGCAGCATTTTAATAACGCACTCGCCCGTCTCCCATCGATTAAGTTTTTTGACCGCTACTGAGAGGTCGGCACGCTTCCTCGCGTGCTCGTGCGTATCGTCTCCACCACCCAGCAACGGGGCAAGCTCAGCTCTCCGATTCGTGCACCAACGCCTCCAAGTCGCCAGCACGAGATCATGGGCAATATCGAGGGCAGAAAAACTTTCATGGTTACCAGCACGGTTTGGCATGACAGCAATCGTACCGATAAATTCGCCGATGGCCTGATCCGAATTTTGAAGGTCAAGCACGGATTCCGCCTCCGTTTCAAAATCGTTGTAATACGCGGCGATAATGCGGCGACACAGACCATCGGTAACGAGCCATGCCGGTAGCATTGCGATGAGAAACTTCGTGACCTCTGGATTATCATAAAAATTGTGAACGAGGAGCTCACAGATCGACACGTCGATCTTATCGGCTAGCTTGGCCTGACGGCCCGTCGCCGTCGCCCCAGAGCCTGAAACCTCAAGATCCGCAAAATGCTCGTCGGGATCAGTATACGTCATCGGTTCATCAAACGGAACGGGATCGGCAGAACGCACCGTAGAACTCATCCGTTTCGGTGTTGCCGAAGATCTCGTTTCAGTACGCGCCATTTGGCGACGCTCCTGCGTCCCTGCCTGACGCCGTAGCACTTCCTCCACCCCTGTCATTTCCTTTTCCAGCGCTGATTCCGGAATCCGTAGAAGCGCGGCGACCTCTTGAAGCATTCTCGCCTTGTGAACCTCGTTCAGGCACACAGCGACCGTCTGCAACACACCCGCCGCGATTCGTCCAACTGCGCCATCGGATTCGGGGTCGCTCTCCTGCGCACGCAAATACTCCACATGAAAAGGCATGAGGCCGATGGCGTCATCCAGCACTTTCTGAAAAACCTCTGGCGGATGCTTGCGGAGAAAAGAGTCGGGATCTTCACCCGGGGCAAGCCGCGCTACCCGAACCGGAATGCCCGCTGCAAGAAGGATGGCACCGGTTTTAACGGCCGCCTTTTGTCCTGCCGAATCTTGATCAAAAACGAGCACTGCACTGTCGGCATAACGCTTGAGCAACTTGGCGTGATCTTCGGTAAAAGCCGTTCCCTGTGAAGCAACGGCGCGGTCAAAACCGCAGGCATGACAGCGGATAACATCGATCTGTCCTTCGCAAATGATCGCTTCGCGATGCGGTGCCGACACAATACTCCGCTGAGCCTTGTCGAGCGCGTACAGCACCCGACTCTTTTTGAAGATTTCTGTTTCTGGACTATTGACGTATTTTGCCGGACTCTTGGCAGGGTCGAGAACACGAGCACTAAATGCAATGACACGTCCTTGCGTATCGCAGATCGGGAACATCAGCCGCCCGCGGAAACGGTCATGCAAATTCACGCCTGCACGTGGCCTATCGAGCGGCAGTCCTAAGCCTCCCTGCACCACCTCGTCGATCGTGTAGTGATGCTTCGCTGCAAACTGATCCAGCACACCGAGAACATCTGGCGCAAATCCAAGTTTAAACTTTTCGACAATGTCTTCCGGGAGATCGCGCGACTTCAAATACACCCTGGCAACTTCTGCTGACTTCATTTGGAGAAGACAACGTCGATAAAATTCTGCGATTTCTGTGTGGAGGGCGAGCATCCGCTTCGAAGCGGTTGCACTGCCGCCATCATCATTAAGCTCAATTTCAACGCCACAACGATCGGCAAGTGTCTTCACAGCATCGACAAACGTCATCCCATCATGCTTCATCAAAAAAGAAAAAATATCGCCACCCTCGCCACACCCGAAACACTTAAAACTCTCACGGGAAGGGTTAACGGTGAATGAGGGTGTTTTCTCCTTATGAAACGGGCAGCATGCCTTGAAGACTGATCCCATGCGCTTCAGGGTAATACGCGACGAAACCACATCGACAATACTCGTGCGGCTTTTAATTTCTTCAAGAATTCTGTCAGGGATTACGTTGGCCATTGATCAAAGTTACTTCATAAGCCGTGCCTCAACAGCACGCCAAATCGCCTCGGCAACCTCCGCCTGCGTTGCCGTGCCGTCGACAACGGCAAATCGCTCAGGCTCACGCTTTGCAATTTCCCTATAACCCATCTGAAGTCGCTTGTGGAATTCTAAGGGCTCACGCTCAATGCGATCACGGGCGCCATTGCTTCTCGAAATGACGCGAGAAAGCCCAAGTTCGACCGGAAGATCAATCAGAATTGTCAGGGCAGGTTTCACCTCGCCCGTCGCGAAATCATTCATGTTGCGAAGCTGCTCTACATTGAATCCGCGACCGTAACCTTGATAGGCCAGCGTTGAATCCGTAAAGCGGTCAAGAACAATCCAGGTGCCGTATTCAAGCGCAGGCGCGAGTACGTTACGACAAAGCTGAGCGCGGCTTGCGCAGAAGAGCAAAGCTTCGGAGGCATCGCAGAGCGGTTCCCCCGCCAGATTGTGCTGGAGGAGATTCCGGATGACCTCGCCTGTCGGCGTTCCGCCCGGCTCACGTGTCGTGAGCACCTCGAGCCCACGCGTACGCAGTCGCTCCGTGAGCAACTTCGCTTGCGTGCTTTTACCGCCGCCTTCAACGCCTTCGAATGTGATGAGTTTACCAGTCATAGTTAAGAAATTACGAATTATAAATTACGAATTACGAATTGAACGCGAAGGGTTGGAACAGATCCGTCAGATCGGGCGGATCCGACCGATCATAACCCCTACTTCGTGATCTCGAGAAGTCGTTCTATCGTGTCGCCCGCCATTTTCGGATTCGCCTTGCCACGGCTAAGCTTCATGACTTGTCCGACCAAGAACTGTAGCGCCGCCGCCTTGCCACCTTTCAGATCTTCGACAACCTTCGGATGCGCTGCAATAACCTCGCGCGCAAGCTGATCGATTGCGCCGGTGTCACTCACCTGTGCCAATCCACGCTCTTTGACCAACGCGGCAGGATCACCACCCTTCTCGAAAATCTCGTCGAGCAGCGCCTTGGCGACCGGCATGTTAATGGCATTGGCCTCCAGCAACTTCAGGAGCGAAGCGAATGCTTCGGCCGTAAGTGGAACTTCTGTGATATCCTTTTCGGTTTGTCCGAGAAGACGCAGCACGTCCGTCATAATCCAGTTTGAGGCTGCTTTTGCTGGCGCACCGAGCGAAACGGAGGATTCGAAAAAGTTCGCGACCGGGAGTTGTGCACAAAGCACCTTTGCATCATACTCTGGCAAGCCATACTGTTCGACAAAGCGGACGCGCTTGTTCTCAGGCATCTCAGGTAACAGCTTGCTCCACTCGGCTACCAGCTCAACGGGCAACACAATCGGAAGCAGATCCGGCTCGGGGAAATAGCGATAGTCATGCGCGTTTTCCTTAGACCGCATGGACGCCGTTTCACCCACATCGGGATCCCACCTGCGGGTTTCCTGCACGAGGGAACCGCCACTGGCAAGGACTCGCTCCTGCCGATCAATCTCGTAGTGGAGTGCCGACTGGATGTGGCTGAACGAGTTCATGTTCTTGATCTCAACCTTCGTGCCAAGCGAGTCAGTTTCCTTGAGCCGAATGCTGATGTTCACGTCGCAACGCATGTTGCCTTCTTCAAGGTTGCAGTCGCTGACACCCGTGTAAACGAGAACCTGCTTCAGCACCCGAAGGTAAGCAATCGCTTCTGCGGCTGATGACATCTCGGGCTCAGAGACAATCTCCATGAGCGCCGTGCCGCACCGATTGAAATCAACACCACTGCATCGTGGATGATGCGTACTCTTCGCAACGTCTTCCTCGAGATGAATACGGGTGAGGTTGATACGCTTGCTTCCGCTCGGCACGGTAATATCAACACCACCGCCCATGCAAAGCGGCATGTCAAATTGCGAGATTTGATAGTTCTTTGAAGCATCAGGATAGAAATAATTTTTACGATCAAACTTGCTGTACGGGCTGATCTTGCAGCCGAGCATGAGTCCGGACAAAACGGTGAGCTTCACGGCCTCGCGATTCATCGCGGGCAAGGCACCGGGATAGCCGAGACAGATCGGGCAGACGTTCGAGTTCGGCTCTGCAGCAAACGACGGTGCACAGCCACAGAACATCTTGGACTTCGTCTTGAGCTGAACATGGGTTTCGAGACCAATTGATACGAGGTATTTCATAGGCCAAGCTCCCTTCCGCACGCTTCAGCCGCACGAAGCATCGCTACTTCTCCAAATGCAGGCCCGAGAATCTGAAGACCTACAGGCAAGTTCTCAGATGTTTTGCCGCACGGGAGGGACATCCCACAGATTCCCGCAAGGTTGGTCGAAACCGTAAAGATATCCCCCAAGTAGGCTTTCAGAGGATCATCCATTGTTGAATTTAACTTGTACGCCGCTGTCGGTGACACGGGCGCCATCAGCACGTCACACGTGGTGAAAGCCTTGTCAAAATCCTGACGAATCAGCGTCCGAGCCTTCAGCGCTCGATTGTAGTAAGCATCATAGTAACCGCTGCTGAGCACAAATGTCCCCAAAATGATGCGACGCTTCACTTCGTCACCGAATCCATCGGTACGCGTCCGGTCATACATCTCTTGAATTCCGCCTTCAGGAGAACCGCGCCGGCGGCCGTATCGAACGCCGTCTAAGCGAGCGAGGTTAGCAGAGGCCTCAGCTGTCGAGCAAATGTAATAAACAGCAACCGCATAGTCTGTGTGTGGAAGACTGATTTCATGAATCTCAGCACCACCTTTAGCACACAGATCGATAGCATGTCGTACCTGCGTCATAACCTCAAGATCAGCTCCGTCTATGAAATACTCTTTTGGAACGCCGATGCGCAATCCCTTCAGGGTTGCACCTTTTAGCATTTCAACATAATTTGGAACGGGTTCGTCGAGCGTCGTCTGATCATGCGCATCGCGTCCTGCAATCGTCTGAAGAAGGAGTGCCGCATCTTCAACCGTTTTCGTAATCGATCCAACTTGGTCGAGAGAAGAGGCATACGCTGCCACACCGTAGCGTGAAACACGCCCGTATGAAGGCTTCACGCCAACACATCCACAGAAAGACGCCGGCTGGCGAATCGAGCCGCCTGTGTCGGTTGCCATGGAGGCAATCGCCAGTCCACCCGCAACCGCAGCGGCTGAACCGCCACTCGAGCCGCCCGGAACGCGCGTCAGATCAACAGGGTTACGTGTCACCTGATACGCGCTGTGCTCTGTTGACGTCCCCATGGCAAGTTCGTCCATATTGGTACGGCCGGTCGGGATGGCACCAGCCGCTTTGAGTCGCTGGATAACCGTTGCATCGTAAGGCGCAATATAGCCTTCCAAAATTTTAGAAGCACAGGTGCAGGGTTGTCCCTTCACGTTGAAGATATCCTTCATCGCTAACGGAACGCCCAGGAGTGGGTTATCCTCGCCAGCGGCGCGACGGGCATCTGCCGCTGCTGCACCTTTCAGTGCGCCCCTCGCATCTACGGTCAAGTAGGCACCGATGGCAGTGTCTTTTTCCGTTATCGAATCGAGAACGGCCTGAGTCAGCTCAATGGAGGAAAACGTTTTTTTTCGAAGACCTTCAGTGGCCTTCACCAGGGTCATCTGTCCAATATTAATCGACATGCTCACTCCACAATTTTCGGTACTTTAAATTCACCGCCGATGCTCTCCGGCGCGTTCGCAATGACATCGGCAGGGTCGAGACTCGGCTCGGTGACATCTTCTCGAAAGACATTTTCCACCGGCTGACCGTACAGGGTCGGCTCAATTCCGTCTAAATTTAATTCTTTCAACTTCGCAACATAGCCGAGGATGTGTTCGAGTTGGCCCTGAAATTGGGCCATCTCTTCACTCGGCATGTCGAAATGTGCTAATTCGCAGATTCGTGCGACATCAATACGAACCGTGTTTTTAACTTCGACCATAGATTCTCCAAAATGGATATAAACTTAAAGGTTATCATTATGCCATAAATTACCTCATTCCATCAAGATTTTCTCAAACCGTTTTTTACCATTGACGAAAGCCCATGTTCTTTGATAGATTTCGTTCCGTTCACAACCCAAAGGCGGGATAGCTCAGTCGGTAGAGCACTGGAATCATAATCCATCGGTCGGGGGTTCGAGTCCCTCTCCCGCCACCATCTTTACAACCCCTGCACGGCAATAGCTTGCGAGGGTTTTTTGTTGTCGTGAGCTTAGATTTCCGCAATCACCCTATCGTGTTTGCACATTTTCACTTCCAACGCTTTACTCGCTCGGCTCTTTATTTCTTTCCTTGCAGAACAAGCCCGAATTCAGCATATTATCCGTATGAAGAAATCGCAACAGAATAAGACGCCCTCCCAAAGGAAGATTTGCAACACATTCGCTTGGCACCATATCAGAGCTGTCGTTCCCGCCGATTGGGAGGTTACCTCTGATTCGGGGGATGTCAACGCAGGACGTCTCGAATTGAATACGCGTCAGGGTCTTCAGGGTGTCGTGAGCTGGGAGCGCTGTAGCCATGAACCAGATCCTCTCGCCACGATGACCCGCCTTTTTACCGAGCACCTCATCGGCCAAGAAAACCCTCGGAAGCTCCGTCCAGCGGCTATACGCACCGCCAAGGTTGGACACTTCCTCGTTGGGTGGCTTGATGAATCGCTTCCCTGCCAGGCCGTGGGTTATGATCCCAAAAGCGGACATCAGATCCGGTGGGTCTTCGAAGGCTACTCGTCCAAAGCAGATCGCGAAAACATCATTCGTCCCATTCTCGAATCCTGCGATTTTAACAAGGATGACGCTCGCTGCGAATATAATCTATACGGCATACACCACGTGCTTCCTCGGGACTACCAGATCGGCGATATCATCGTCTTTCCAGCCAATATCACGATGAGCTTTGAAAGCGAAATATCAAAACGTCGAGTCACCTTTCGGCGCTGGGGGCTGGCCAGCATGATCCTCGGCAAACACGATCTCACCACCTTTTATACGCCTTTTTTGCGTTCGCATTCCATAGAGGTGGAAGTGTCTACACCCTGCCACATTAGCGGCTGTGAGGGAAGGCTGATCACCTACAACGCACCGTCCAAACACAACAGCGGTCGCGCTAAGCGCCATCGCTGGCAAAATGGCAAAGCCGCGATTTGGCACGATACCGTTGCGAACCGAATCTACACCTTTGAACAAATCGGTCCCGAAGGCAGCCAAACGCTTGAATTCAACGACGTGATTCTGGGATACACTCTCGAGGTAACGAACTAACATGCGCTGGTTTTTTTATAATATTTTTTTTGCAGTCGGCTACACGCTCATGCTGCCGACGTTCATCGCTCGCATGCGGAAACGTGGTGGATACAAAACGGACTTCGGACAACGTCTCGGCAAGTTCTCTCCTGAAACCGCTGCGCGCCTTTCCGAAAAGCCGCGAATCTGGGTACACGCTGTCAGCGTGGGCGAAGCCACGCTCGCGGGAAGCGTCCTTCAGGAACTACGCAGACTCGCTCCCCAGGAATCGTTCATTCTTTCCACCACGAGTTCAACCGGACATGCAGTCTGTGAAAAATTCGTTCTGCCCGATGATGTACTCATCTATCTGCCCATCGACTTTCCCCATGTTATCCGACGGTCTTTGCGCATTATCAACGCCAAAGCACTCGTGCTAACCGAATCCGAATTTTGGCCGAATTTGATACGCGCATTGAAACGCAAAGGCACTCCAATCCTCCTCGTCAATGGACGAATTTCTGACCGATCTGCCCCACGCTATAAAAAATTAAAAGTTTTTTTCTCTCCCGTTCTCAACTGCTTTTCTTCCCTGCTTGTGCAGTCAGAAATCGACCGCGATCGCCTCATTGATGCGGGTGCGCCTACTGAAAAAATTCAAGTCATGGGATCGGTTAAGTTCGACGTGCCTCTGCTTGCCGACACTGCTCGCGCAATCGCGCTGCAAACGCTCTCCGCTTCAGGAATCGATCCCACTGCGCATACGGTGCTTCTAGGTGGATCCACATGGCCAGGAGAAGAATTGGCACTCGTTAAGGCTTGGGACGCTGCACGCCGTCTCTCACCTAACCTGCGTCTCGTCCTCGTACCTCGTCACATGGAACGCGGCAACGAAGTAGAAAACGAACTCAATGAGGCTGGATTCACCTGTCTGCGTCGAAGCCGTATGAAAGTGAGGACGGAGAAAAAAACACCCTCGGCTGATACGATCTTGATGATCGATACCACCGGCGAACTCTTCGCGCTCTATGCGATGGCCGATATTGTTTTTGTCGGAAAAACGCTCGCTCCCAACATTGGCGGACAGAATATGATTGAACCCGCCTCATTTGGCAAAGCCGTTATCACCGGCCCCCATACCGAGAACTTTGCCGCCGTCATGCACTTGTTTCGTCGCGAACACAGCATCCTCGAAATCGCCGACTCGAAGGCACTTGTAAAAGTGGTTTCGGATTTCGCGACTGACCAACCTGCACGTCGTGAACTCGGTGCACGAGCAAAGGCTGTTGTTGACCAGCAGCGCGGCGCGCTTGCGCGCAGTGCCAAAATAATTCTAGCGGAACTCTACTAATGTTTAGCGCGATCCTCGATCTGCTCTACCCCATCGCCTGCGCAGCATGCGGGGCGCCCTCGCCGACTCATCTCTGCGGCACTTGTCGCGCTGCTATCTCCATCCGCCCAGCCATCACCTGTTGCATGCGATGTGGTAAAGTCATGATGGAGATTGAGGCCGCCGGAAACGCCGTGGCAGAGTGTGGACCTTGCCACACGTTCAAGCCCAAGTTTGACATTGCCCGAAGTGCCGCTGAATTCAAGGGCCCCCTACGCGACCTGATACACAAGTTTAAATACAATAAAGCCACCTGGCTCTGTCATGAGCTCACAGACTTGCTTGAAGGATGCCTCATCACTCAGTATTCCACAGAGAAGATTGACTGCCTCTGTCCCGTCCCGCTCTCACGCACCAAGGAACGGACACGCGGCTATAATCAAGCTGGTTTGCTTGCCGATCACCTTTCAAAGCGCCTGAAGACCCCCGTTCTGTCAGAGATCCTCGTTCGCACACGTAATACGCCTACGCAAACCCGCATGAATGCAACAGAACGCCGAGCGAATGTTTACGGCGCATTCGAGTCTCCATCCACGCTCTTTCCGTGGACATACGGTCGATGCATTCTGCTTGTCGACGATGTCATGACTACAGGCTCCACACTCTCCGAATGCGCCTCCGCACTCAAAGCGAATGGCGCGGAACGTGTGCTCGCGCTCACGGTTGCGAGAGACTAGGGAGTGGCGAGTTGTGAGTGGCGAGTTGTGAGTGGCGAGTTGTGAGTGGCGAGTGGTGAATGGCGAGTTGTGAGTGGCGAATGGCGAGTTGTGAGTGGCGAATGGCGAGTTGTGAGTGGCGAGTGGCGAGTTGTGAGTGGCGAGTGGCGAGTTGTGAGTGGCGAGTTCTGTAGCCGCGATCGGTGATCGCGGACCGGGCCGGCTTCAACGAAGCCAGCTACAGCGGATCGTCCTCGTCCTCCATGATCGGTCTGATCCGTCTGATCCGACCGATCCAAAACTGCGCCTTACGCTCTATTTTTTGTAATCGGTCAGACCGTCTACGATCTTAGATTATTATCGTCGATTTCGCGAGCGATCATTCATTTGGACATTGGACACTCCTTGTTGGCTATGGTG
>CAZUAY010000089.1:0-13456 GCA_964618405.1 uncultured Lentisphaerales bacterium | reverse complement strand
GTTCTTGTTGAAGCCCAAGGATCACCGTTATACTTCGGCAATCCGGATGCCCCCCGTGAACGGTTACTTTACTACTAACGTCTACATCTGCTCTTTTTTATATGCTATTGACCTATACTAATGACAGATACAGCCTAAGTATAATATACAACGCCTCGTTTGTCCACACATTACCTTTTCCAAGAAAAATATCATAAGTAATTGTCATGCAACATTTTACACGTTAATTCCAAAGAGGAGCAGGTGGTTTTTTTCTGAAAGACGAACCCTTTTATCGCGGCCATGCCGAAGGAGTTTTGACGCAACTAGCGTGCTGGCTATTGGGTGAACCACATTATTCGATGCGGAGGTTGCCGAAGTAGGCGGGCATGAAGAAACGCCCGCCCGTTGGCGCGATAGCGCTATTTTCTGGCGTTCCGCTTGTAAATCGGGAGCGGCAGACGTTGATGCCCCAGGGCTGCTGTGAATCGGGCGGCTCGGCTCCGTCGAGGCCTTCACGGGGAACGAACAACTCGACGTCCCAGCTTTCTGCGTGCTGGTCGACCGCCAGGCGGAGCTTCGGATTCCAGGCGGTTCCGCCCGGAACAACAGCAGGATCCGTGGCCTGGGTCAACGTCGCACCCAGCGGGGTGACCACGATCTTGAACGGTGCCCGGTCAGGACGTTCAAGAAAGAGTTCGACAAAATCGCCGTCGTAGAGACTGGTCGAATCCTCGATGGACGGCGCTGGCTTCATCGCCGCCATATTGGGTTCGTCGCAGGTCACCCCCACGTAGAGTCCAGAATCGTCGTCCGCCCACCGGAGTAAGACCGTGGTTCCCGCTGCGACAGCTCCGCCGTTTTTCAGATCGCGCATCGGATAGTGCGGATCCTGAAATGCTCCGGAGGCATCGCGCCAGAACGATTCGTCGAGACGGCCGTCGAAGACGGGCTCGGTCTTCACACGCGGTGCGCTGAAGTCGGGTCCGTTGCGCGTCAGTTGGGCGTGAAGTTCGCGCATCGGCGCGCATTCGGCACGGATCACCGCGATCCGTTGCGCATACAGAGTGTCGGCACCGGCTGCGGTGTAAGCGCGATCCAGAATAGCGAAAAAACGTGCCACGTCGACCGGACGCAGGAAGCCGCCGGCAAGGCTGATCGTACGAGAATCCGGTCGCATCCAGACCTCTTCCGCGAATTCATAAAATTCGCGCATCGACACCGCAGCGGGGCCGAAGAACAACCGGTAATATTCGTCGAGGTAGCGTTCCAGATCGAGGTCTGGTTCCCAGTACAGCCGCGCTTGCAGGCACATCGTCAAGTGGTCCAGACCCCATGACCCACCGCTCTGTAGCGGCCACGCTTCCACGTACTCACCTCGGGATTTGCCTTTCAGCGCCTGCATGTCAGCCTGCTGGATACGCGTAAAAATTACCGGCACGCCTTGCAACTGACTTTTGCTCTGATGCCACAGAAAGTATTCCCACACGAAAAATTCCTTAGACGGAATCATTTCCAGCCAGCGATCCCGTTCTGCGAAAATGTGTTGGCGCACCTCCGGATCACGCAAGTCGCTGCGGTGCTGACAATACGTCACGCCGACATTTGGATGGAACCGCTCCAGATCGGTGGGTGGTTGGCGGTAAAAGGAGTAAGCCAGCCCCATCACGATTTTGTCCGGGTGCAGCGTGTCGATGCCAGCGGCTACTTGATTGATGAACGTCCAGACGTAGTCCGAAAGTCGTCCATTGGACCCCTGCTCTTCGCGCAACCAGCCGGCCGCTAGATCACGTTCGTCAATGCTGGTGAAGGCGTCGGCAGGCCCGACCGATGCATGACGAAGTTCTGGGTAACGTTCAAAGAACTTATCGCAGTAGCGGACCATGGCATCGCGTAACGGCGGCGCAAGCCGTGGCAACACGCGGCCGGCACCCACCTGTGCAAAGTACTCTGGATGTTCATCCCGCGTAAAGCGAGTCACGTTCGGCGTGCCATGGGACATCCAGACCATCTCCGAAACACCTAGTTTCTGCCGCTTGTACCAGAGTAGCGTCGGCGTATGCGCACCCCAGCCGACTCGCAAGAACCGCCAGTCGAACACGGGTTTTCGAGTCGTGTCCTGTGCGATCGCTGCCAGATCTGGCTGCTGCGGAATGACCGTGCCGAGCGTCTCATCCGGCAGGTACCAGCGCACCCCGAGCTGTTCGAGGAAATCGTACACGGCGTAAAGCGTGCCGCTGGGATCGAAAAACGAAAAACCGAGTTCGTCATTAAAATAGCGTGGATCATGCAAATCCAGAAACGGAAAATTCCACGATTCACCGGTAAATTCCTGCCACTCCTTGAGGAGGCGTTCGCGTTCCGAAGCGTTCTTGTAGCCGCGGGGGTAGAGTGGGAAGGTTGAATCGCGTCCGTAAAGGGCCAGATATCGATCCGTGGCAACAACCCGGTAGCCTTCTTTGGCGAGGCCATCGAGGGTCAGTCCTTGCTGCCGGGTAAATTCGCTTTCGCCCACATAGATCGGGGTCAGAACGCCGCCAGGCTTGGTGACGATCGCGAGCTCGATCCCGGAGATCTTGCGCAGGTGATCGCGCAATTCCCTAGCCGCGAGTTTAACTTGCGGCAGCGAGTCCGACGCCATCACGATTTCAGCCAGGGGCTGACCATCGTGGACAAGAGGCAGATCGGCAGGTACGGGATCCGCTACGAGACAAGCACCCCCCCAAGCGACCCCACCTAGAAGTGCCATAAAAAGGCATCGACCGAGCGATCGATAACTTGTTCTGCGTGGTGCGACATCCCGATCCAAACCATCGGTCCGCCCGCGCAAGCGCGGTCGCTGTATGGAAACTATGGGATGACTCTGTGGTGCAAAAAGGAATTGTTGGTTGTGCATCGTGTACTCCCTGCGGTTAGCGTTCAATAATGCGTCGTTCTCTTACGGAGTAAGCGTTTCCAGTTGTTTACGCAACCAGTCCGCTTGAGATTTATCGAGGTTAGGCAAAGCCATTGCCTCTTGGTAATAGGCAATGGCCTTGTCCTTTTGTTTGAGGGCTTCGGCAATGAGTCCTCGAGCCGCGAGCGAGCGAGCCCACCAGTAGTCGTGCCGCTGCATTCCCGAGTCTTCGTCTAGCAGCGCGAGTGCTTCATCGTAGCGGCCGGCCTTTCGCAAGAGGCCGACGACATCCATGCGGGCATGCAGTCGCACCGCAGATCCGCCGCCGTCAATCGGAGTCTTTAGCACGGTGTGAAACGCCTGCAACGCTCGTTCTTCATCTTGCAGAAGATCACGGTACACTTGCCCCAACGCATAAGCAGCATTTGCCCGTTTCCGGTTTTCGTGCGCGAGAGCGACCGCTTGTTCCAAGTTTTCCGCTGCGGCTGTGCCATCTTTTGCCTTGGCCGCCGCCTGCCCCTTATCAAAATATTCCTGGAATGCGAACATCGTCCGCATAGGCAAACACTCGCCAACGATCAAGTCAATGCGCTGGCGATAGGGGTCATCACCTGTCTTATTCCGCGCCCGCTCCAGAATTTCGAAGTAGCGCGGCACATCGGCGGGTTGCAGGAAGCCCTCCCGCTTTGGCACGCCGTCCTCGCCCATAAGCACGGTCTGGCGTGGTGCCGGGCGCATCCAGACCTCCTCAGCATATTCAAAAAATTCGCGCATCTCCCCTGCCGCCGGCCCATAAAACAAACGGTAGTATTCTTCCAACAACGTGTCAAGGTCGAGATCCGGTTCCCAGTAGAGGCGCGCCTGCAGATAGATTGTCAGATGGTTGAGTCCCCACATCTCACCGCCTTGCAACGACCATGCCTCGACGTATTCCCCCTTCGACAGTCCGTTCAGCGACCGCATATCCTCTTGCATGAGCTTGGTAAAGATCACCGGCACGCCCCATAACGCCTGCCCTTTGCGATGCCACAAAAAATATTCCCAGAGGTAGAACTCACCCGAGGGCAGTTTGCGCCGCCATGCTTCACGCTCTGCAATGACCACACGCCGGGCTTCCGGATCTACCATTTCCACCGCCCGTGTTTGACAATAGGTCACGCCTACGGCCGGATCGAAGGTTTCAATGGCAGGAGGAGGCATGCGGTAGCGAGAATAGGCCAGACCCATGATGTACTTTCCAGGGTGCGACTGTGCAACACCCATGGCCACCTCGTTCACGAAAGTCCAAACGTAATCCGACAACTCACCGCGGCTTCCATAGCGTGAGCGCATCCACCCCGCATCGCGATCCCGGTCATCAATGACCGTGTACCCATCGTTAGGGCCGGTTGACATATGACGCAGTTCCGAATATCGATCGAAAAGTTTAGTGCCAAAGCGAATCATCGCATCGCGCAGTGGGGCGGCGAGCCGCGATTGGCCCGGCCCGTAGTCACCCTGACTTTGCAGCTGGCCGCCAACAATGGCCAGGTACTCCGGATGCGCCTCCTTGTTATACTCAGTAACCAGCGAGGTGCCGTGGCAAAGCCAGGCCAGCTCGGAAAGGCCCAGCCGCAAGCGCTTGGACCACAAAAACGTTGCGCGATTCGATCCCCATCCGAAGCGCAGGAAGCGGCGTTCGAACGCGGGTTTGCGAGTGAGATCCTGCACGACAACGCCGAAATTCGCTGCTTTCGGAAAGACCGTTCCGAGTTCTTCCTGCGGCGAGTACCAGCGCACCCCGAGCTGTTCGAGGAGATCGTAAACAGCGAAGAGCGTGCCGCTAGGATCAAGGAGTGAAAAGCCGAATTCAGAATTGTAATATCGAGGGTCGTACAGGGCAAGGAACGGAAACCCGCAAGGTTCACCAACAAATTCCTGCCACTCCTTGAGAAGGCGATCCCGTGAAGAGGCATCCTTATGATCACGGGGATAGAACGGAAAGATAGCGTCGCAACCGAAAAGTGCCAGATATCGATCCGTGGCAACAACCCGGTAGCCTTCTTTGGCGGATCCATCGAGGGTCAGTCCTTGCTGCCGAGTGAAGTCGCTTTCGCCGACGTAAATCGGGGTCAGGATTCCACCGGGCGTGGTGACGATTGCAAGTTCGGCACCGGACATCTTGCGCAAATAATCGCGCAATTCCGCGGCCGCAAGCGTCACCTGCGGCAGAGGATTCTCTGCAATCACGATTTCTGCCAAGGGCTGGCCTTCTCGAACGAGAGGCAAAGCGGCCGATGCGGAGAGCACTAAACCCAGAACGGTCAGAGCCGTGCTACAGCAGAGGACGGCATTTTTTAGGTTTCGGTTATGCATGGAGGAAATCCAGAGTTTGTTTAACGGATTATAATGGAGGTACCGGGGAACTTATATTCGTAGGCACCCATGTCCACCGTGCGGAACATGGTGTCGACCCGCGGGTTTTTGTCCAGATCTACGGCACCCACCATCCAATCCCGATTGATCCCCGTGTTGATGCTCGGCGATCCGATCCGCAAGCGATAGTCGCCGCCTGCTTGATCAAAGAACTGAGGTGGCGATGTAATATTACCGCTCCCTGCGACCCTGTCGCCAGGGAGGGTGGTCGTGCCGGCATAGTTGATCGGCAGGTTGCAATGGTCGATCAGCAGATCGGATCCTACGTTCGGCGTACCGCTACCCGCGTTTCCTGTAAACAAGCTGGTGTTCCCGCCATTGAAAATGGAATTGTAGACGTAAAACTCTACAGAGCCAGCCACAGGTTGACGAAAATGAATGACATTTCCGAGGCTTTGGTTGTCCACAATCGTGCAGTTTTCAAAAAGATAGGTATAATTGGAAAAATATATCAAGAATACGGCACCGCCTAAGTTACCGATGTTGTCGGCGATTAGGCAATTGCGAACCGTGGCCGATCCATTGCGACGGCAAATCGCGCCGCCGCCGGCACTAGCGTAGGTCTGCTGCCCGCTCGATAGGCTGTCATTGCCAACGAGGCTGCTGTTCTCAACAGTTAGCAAGCCGCCGTAGTTGTCGAAGAAAATCCCGCCGCCACTCTGATTGGACCCGTTCGTGGCCACGTTGTATGCAAGCGTCGTGCCGCGTACCGTCAGCGACCCGTTGTAGGCCAACACCTTAATGCCTCCGCCGTAGTTCGTGACCGCTTCATTGTAACTG
Organism: uncultured Lentisphaerales bacterium; assembly: GCA_964618405.1. Lineage (GTDB taxonomy): Bacteria > Verrucomicrobiota > Kiritimatiellia > RFP12 > UBA3636 > JBBQIY01. The sequence continues at coordinate 7,386 of CAZUAY010000089.1, read as the reverse complement.
ACGGTGCTATTCGAGACGACCATCCACATGATTTGCCCACTGGCAAATTGATTGACAGCGATCCCACCGCCGCCCGATTTCGCCACATTGTTCGTGATGGTACAATTCAGAATGTTAACGGCCAATTGCTGCGCTTTCCCAGTTGCAAATTGAATGCCACCTCCATCGCCATCGCCGTACCCGTTACGGATCTGGAGCCCGTCGAGATTCAACGTGCGTGTCGCGGTGGCGGCGTCGAGATTCACGACAATGCCACGATTGACACCTTGACCATCGAGGATGACGGGGCCCGGCTGAGCGCCGAAAGGCAGATCGGCCACGAGAGAGAATGTTGCACCCGCAGGGATTTTCTCTCCCACAATCTGCACGACAGATGTGCCCGTTCCAACTGCCGTGTAAATACCGGGAGCGACGCGCAGGGTCGTATCCCCGGAAGAAATATCGATCGCGGACTGGAGGTTCGTGGCGGCGTCTTCCCAACTCTCGAACGGGGCGTTGTGCTCACCGTCAGGAGCGACATACCGAGTCGCGCCTCGCGTAAGAATAGGCGCGACCCACAGTAGGAGAACTAGACAAGCAACAGTGTTTCCTAAGCATTTCATTTTTTGTAACCTTTCACGACGTGTAGTCGATCGCTCAGAGACTCGCCCGCCGTAGGCGACTTCTTATTACTAATTTACCTACCTTATTTTGAATCAAAACTCAAGCATACCGAGCGCCTGTGGGTCGGTAACGGACTGAGCATCATACCAGATCAGATACTGACTTGTATTCCTGTTTCGAGCGACGTTGAACCCCCACGTCTCCCCGATGGCTGGCGACGCTCCACCCAGTTCCGCAAAGGGAATCCGGAAGCAAGTCGTCCAGATACGGGAGCCTAAATTCCAAGTCCCTTTTTCATCCGTTGTCTGGGAGTCGAACGCCCAACGCCCCTTCCACGTCACATCCTCTTTCAGCTTGCCTGCACCGACCGTCCAAGCGGAATCGTAACTTACACCGCCTGATGGATTGCCGGCGAATCGGTAGATCGCGCCGCCCGCAACAGGCTGAATGCCCAATTCGACATACTCCTGCTTGAAAACGTCGCGCTCGTCTTGAATCTTGGGTAGATTTTCTGGATGATCGGCGGGATTCAAGCAGTCCAAACGGACGTAAAGATGGTCGCGATCACGGAGGACCTTGAATGTCGTCCGCACCGCTCGAAACGGCATATCGTTACGGATGCGGAGCACTTGTTCGGGTGCCTGCTCCCAAGCATCGCCATCAAGACCTGGCGCTTCCATAACGAGGGGTACCGACAAGCGGTATTGATTCTTGAGGACGCCGCTACGGATTGCCCCCGTATCCCAGTTCAGGCACGTCGTGTTCCATCGTTGCTGATAAGCACCGCCCTCGAGTGCTGCATGACTGAAAAAATGACTATTGAACGGCCGCATTTCTGGCCAGTCGTCTAAGGGCTTGAAGTTGTTCCGAGCCGTGCCGCCAGCCAGTGACGTCAAGCGCTCACGCCATGCATCAATCGCATCCACGAGCGGATTCAAAAACTCTAGCGAGGGGTTCAGCAGCCACGCGCTGTGCAGGTGAAAGATGCGCGACAAATCACTGAGATAATCAAACTCAATCCTAATCAGGTGCAGCCGTGCCTTCACATCCGGATCTTTCGCCTGGCGTTCAGCCGAGGTCAGCAGCGCATCGGCGGCCGCGCAGTACTCAGGCGGGTACATGCTCATCACATGCCATTTGTTGTCGCGATATTGAGATCGGCCATATTTTCGATCCCAAGCGGGCATAAAAACACCAAAGAAATCAGAGTAAAGGGCAATTTGCTCGTGCAGCCCATCATAGAACCTCGTCATGGTCGGTGCAACATCGCCAAAGGCGGCTGTACAAAATTCCTCGAAGATGCCGCGCCAGTCGGCGGAGGGGTCGTCCATCATACGACCGTAAACGTAATAGGCCGGTGCCTGCAGGCCGCGCACGTAGCCCATTGAGCCATCACGCCTAGTCCATTGTATTTTTGCCTGCGCCATACTCTGTACGAGGCCAGCGACGTGTTCGGGAGTCCGTTCCGGCAAGTAGGGGCCACCGATTCCAAACCCAGTAAACGTCTCCTCCAAACCGCAAATGCCCGCAGGAATCGTAATTCCCTGCAGACGGTCGAAATCGCTCTGTTTCCCGAATTGAAGCTGGGGGATGACATTTTCTGGAAATTCGCGGACTGAAGCGATCGGCGTATCTTGATAATCCCAGAGCACAATCCGTACCTCGGGGTATTGCTTCCGCAGTCGTTCCGTAATTCCAAAATATGCTTGCCAGAGTTTACCGGTACTGCCTCGTAACGTAATTTCCCCCCACGATTCGGCTCTTCCACCGAACAGGTCGATACAGCGATCACAATTACAATAGCAGAGGTGGTAGGCGTCCGGCGGAGCAATCACGATCGTTTTATTCCCGATTTGAATCAGACGTTCGACTTCCTGAACCATCAAAGCCTGAACTTCGGGATGGGTAGGGCATAGCTTTTCCAATCCACGTGCACCCTTGACTGGATACTCGCAGGCACGTCTTCCATCTGGCATCAAGGCGAAATACTCTGGGTGATCCTTGCCGTATTCGGTGCGCGGAATGACTTTTTGCCAACTCACGGTCGCTCCTTGAACGGAACTGAGCAAGGGGAAAAAATTATTCGCAATAGCATAAAAGGTTTCATGGTCAGAATCAGCGCACGCACGTAACATCGGCGTCTTTTGCAGATCAAGATCCGTCGGTATGGCAATTCGCGGCATCGGCGAAAACGCGATGCTACGCGTATCGATGGCCAATTTGTTTCCCTCCAAGACGCCTATACCATCGCCGTGCGTAGCGTACTGACTCTGGGTCATGTTCATGAATAAAAAACGCACCCCAACATATTGACGCAAAAAGTCGCAAGCCCCCTTGACGGTACCCAGCAGTGCCAAAGGCGTTTTGGTGCCCCGAATGGTTTTACGGGGATCGCTGCGGTCAGCACCCACGATCGCCAAATCCTGTCCCACCACCTTCAACTGATAGGTCCAGTCCTCGAAGTCGGTTCGTAGTCCATTTTTCCGAGCGAAATCAGTGGGTCCCAAGTAGATGCTGGGCTTTTCTGGAATTTTGGCAGACTCGCGAACAACGGCGATCTCAAACCCATTCGTGCGGAAGGCGGCCTCGATCAACTTGCCAGTCATCAGCAGCCATCGGTCCACAATCTCGTTCTCGTCGTTGCCCGCAGCCTGATCAGGAATAACGATTTGGTAGGGACTCACCCCTTTTTCCGCGAGAACGAGATCAGCTCCTAGCGTCCTTATCGGTAGTAGAAGTGTACAAAAAAGTAGTAAAAATATTTTTTGAATCATGATTTTTTGCATGTCTGTTCTCTAGTTTTGATGGTTTATTGAGTTTTCTCAGCTCTCCCCGTAACGCAATCTCGTCGACTTGCAGGAGGGCAATTTTGTTTTGATGTCTAGGGAAGATTCGTCTGAAAGAGGATTTCTCCAAAGATGGTTCGATCTTCGAATTCCAGTGTTTGTACAGTTGATGACCAGAGCGCACGTTCAACACGTGTAGGTTCTGGTGTGTGAATGCGGGCAATATTCATACGCCAAGTCATCCCTGAAGTGATCGTTTCCACACCCAGCGTGGAAATGGGGATGTGAAACAAGGCCGTCCAGCTCCCTGCATCAAGCCTTGTTTCAACGCTCCAGTCCCCGTTCCAGTCAGGGTCATATTGTCCGTAACGTGGATCCATCACATCACTAATGAAACCGCTGGCCGCATCGGTGCGGGTGCTGGAGTCAGCACCCGTCGCAAAACGGTAGGAAAATTCTTTACCAGATTCGGGGGTCAAGAAGATGAGCACGGACTCCGTACTGGGCAAGGGTGCACTCTGCCCGCTGGGCAGGCTGCACGCAATCTTTACATGCAACGTGGTCGCATCATAGAGCACACGGAAAGAGGTCTCTTGAGACTGCGCAGCGCTCAGTGGTAATGGCGACAGTCCGTCGGTTGCTGCATTTCCCCATGCAGCGGAATCAAGCGTCACGGGAATTGCCACTGACGAAATCGTCAAACGTTTGGCATCCGGTGGCGTCGCAGCACGCATCGCCGCTGTATCCCAATTGAGGCACGTGTTTTCAAACGGCTCTTGGTAGCGATCGTATGCCAGACGGAGGTGGGCGGCGCTGTGTCCCCCAAACGGGAAAGGAACCCAGCTCCAGCCAGCATTCGTGATGATACGGTCGTTTTCGCGACCGTACAAAGTTGCGATAAAAGCGTTTCGCTGATCGATAGCATCAAGCAATCGATCACGAATCATCAGTCCCTCGCCCGAAATCTGGAACGCACGGTACAAATGCACCACTTTGGCAAGATGAACCAAGTAATCAAACTCGCGCCGCACCACGAGTAGACGTGCCTTTACACGAGGGGCTACAGCCGCGTTTTCGGCTGCGGCGAGATCATTCTCTAGGTTTTCCAGCAAACTTGGCGTGTAGAGAAAGCCCAAAAGCTGAAACGGATCGGAGAGGTATTTCTTGCTCCGACCATAGATCGTCTTATACGACCAGCCCGGACAGCGTGTGCCGAGATACTCAGAATAGAGTTCAATGCTATGGTATAAGCGGTCATAAAAACGTAGCATGGTGCCTGAAACCTCACCAAATGCGGCACCGCAGAACTCGTGGACCAAATCCTTAGCACGGAGATTCTCTGGGTCATCGAACATGCGGCCCATCGTGTAATAAACTGGACCTTCAAGGCCAAAGAGTTGTCCGGGTCCATCACGCTTGATGGAACGAATATTATGTTTAGCGAGCCGTCGAGCTTGCGTTTCAACATAGCGTGGGGTTCGCATCGGGGTATAGCGGCTCGCGAGGTTTGGGCACCAGTTATAGACATAGCTGGTAAATCCCCCGGGAACGTCGTGATTCAACCAGGGCTCGATGTCATCCTCGTTGGTACCGGTGAGCATGATCTTGACATTAGCGGGAAATGTCTGGAAGCTTTTTGGAGGCAGGGCAGTGAGAATGTAGGACATGATCGTGACGAAACGATCTGGATTTCTTGCCAAAACACGTTCAGCTAGATTTCGATGCAGGATCCATAGTTTTTCGCCCCAGTCGTCGCCCGTTCCAAAAAGTTGCTGACAGGCCTCGCACTGGCAGGCACGAAAACCATCCGGTTGGCCAAGACCGACAGTTTCAAAACCCAGATCAAACCAATGGCAAAGATCCTGAAATAACAATTCCTGAAAATCCGGATTCGAAACGCAGTACTGACCGGCGTTGAGGCGAGTGCCGTTAACCAGAGCGAAGTACTCGGGGTGGGTCGGGTAGTACGTGTCGACGGGAACAGCGCGCTCGTAGGTATGGCTTCCCATAACCGTGTCGACGGGGGGAAAGCGATTATTCGCAATGTCGTAAAAAATACCGGACTCCGGATACCCTGAATTCCAATCGATACGTGGGGTGAACGTGACATGAAGCGTATCGGGCACCGAGATCACAGGCGTTGGCAGAAATTCGACTGCAGGCGATTTTTCCCAATCCGTAATACCGTTGGCATCAAAGATTGATTTAAACGAGGGTAAATCAGGGTACAAGAAACGCACCCCCCCATACTGGCGCAGAAAGTCCGTCGCCGCCCGTGCGGTTCCTATCCGGTCCCAAGTCTTGCGACGTGTCGTTGGGGGATCTCCCGGTGCCGGATGATCGCGCCCAGCAAGAATGAGATCGCGCCCGACAACTTGGTGCGCATACCCCCAACCTTTCAGGCTATCAATCTCCACGCCGGCACTGCGTGCTAAGGCTGTATTACCGAGAAAGATCCCCGGTTTTTCAGGATCCCGTTCTGTTTCAGAGACGATGGGCAGATCCACTCCGTTGACGTGAAAAGCAGCCTGAATCAGGCGAGCCGTCTCACGCAAAGCTGCGTCAATCTCAGAAGTCGATGAATTCGTTGGAACGACCAGTTGATAGTCAGAAACACCTTGATTCGCAAGCACCAGCGTTCCTGCAGATGCGCTTCCCGTTACGAACCCCAGCAGGATTCCAGTTAATAGCATTTTCTTCCAGTACAGCGTAATCATGCTTCTCCTTATTAAATTTGTGCTAGTCCCTAACCCCTAATCCCTAACTCCTCAGTGGATTAGGAATAGAATTCCGAGGCTCTCGAACTCGTAAGCACCCATGTCCACAGTCCCGGCAAAAGCGCCGAGCCGCGGCTTGCCGGCGAGATCTTTCGCGCCGAGCATCCAGTCCTGATTTAGCCCCGCATTGCGACAGGGCGAAGTCAGGGTCAGCCCGTAATCCCCATTCAGTACATCAACAAATTGTGGGTCAGCATCAAGATTTCCCGTCAGATAGAAGTTGTTGTTTTCACTCTTTAACGGGGATGTACAGCAATACTCAAAGGAAGTAGAACCACCCCAATTTTTGACGTTCCTCGGAATGTTGTCGCGGACAATCGAGTTACGTACGTGGATGGAACTCGCACTATAGGGAGCATCGAGTGCACCGCCTGAGCCACTCTGATTATTGACAACCGTGCAATTTTCGACCAGCACCCAAGTCGTGAGTGAAGGCGCGCCCGCTGCGATCGCGCCACCCCAACTGCTGGCTCGATTCCCGTTGACTAAGCAGTTGCGCACGATGTTTGTGCCGGTTGTGGTTCTGAAGCAAATTCCAGCGGCATAGGTAGCTTGGTTACTCTTAAATGTTGAGTTTTCAATTGTGATCGCCTGTGAATTGTGATCCACCCCCCCGCCATAGCCACTACTAGTAGCCGTATTGCCCTCAAACCGGCAGGAACGAATAAGCGAGCCGAGCACGACATTTGCAATTCGGGCACCTCCGCCGTTTCCGCCGTACGAACTGAGCTCCTGCCGTCGCAGTCCTTTCGCTTTATTTTCGATAACATCGGTATTGGCAAGCGTTATACGCCCGTAGCTCACGTTCAAACCAGCTCCATTTCCATCTCGCCCGATGCTAACGTTGTGCTGGATCAGACAGTCAGAGATGTTGACATGAAACGTCGAGTTACTGACGCCCAGAGCACTGAGACCAAGGCCTGAAGAACGGTTGCCATTGCTGCCTTTAATGCAACGGTTACTGGAGAGGTCACAGTTGCGGATAATCGCCGTGCCGTCCATCACAGTGCTATGATCGATGCGAATACCTAAGCCATTGGAACCGTAATGTGTCTGTTCGAAGCAACGGGTGGCGGTGAGGTTCTCAATGCGAACGGTTGGCGCGGAATCGCCCGGCGCAGGGAGCGTGACAACGATGCCCGCACGGTTACCGAATTCCCCGTCACCGCCGTCGAGGATGACCTCCTCGCGTGAGTACGCCCCGATCAACTGTAACGGTT
>CAZUAY010000088.1:3352-13492 GCA_964618405.1 uncultured Lentisphaerales bacterium | reverse complement strand
CGTTCCTGTCGTCGAAAGCGCGATGGCCCTCACCCTGCTGGATCTGTTGCAATAGAGGCCCGATATGAGCCCGAAAAAACAAACGTCTCAAGCCACATCCGCCACACCGTCGAAAACCGTTCTACTCATTAACGGGCCCAATCTCGACATGCTCGGCAAGCGTGATCCCTCCCAATATGGGAACTTCTCGCTACAAGATGTTGAAAACGCATTCGCCGACAAAGCGAAGGCGCTCGGCTTGCACGTACGGTGCTTTCAGTCGAACTGCGAGGGCGACATCGTTAAGGCTCTGCACGAAGCCATGGGTTACGCCGCTGGCGTGGTTATCAACGCGGGTGCCTACACGCATTACAGCTACGCCATCCTTGATGCGATTCAGCTCACTAAACTTCCCGTCATGGAAGTTCATATTTCCGACATCCATAAGCGCGAGCCATTCCGGAGCATCTCGGTGATTCAGGCCGCATGCATCGGCCAGGTCTGCGGACTCGGTCTCGAGAGCTATCTCGTAGGCCTCGAGAAGCTCGCTAAGGACTTTATCGCCGCGCCCCCAGGAAGTACGCCCAAGAAGGCCGCTAGCGGCATGGATGCGATTCGCTCCTCGATCACAGAAATCGACATGCAATTCGTCCAGCTCTTCAACCGTCGCATGCAACTCTCGGAACAAGTCGCCGCCGAGAAAGCCATTTCCGGCTCACTCGTTTATGATGCAAGTCGCGAGGCGAAAGTGAATGAATTCGCTCGTAGCCTTGCCGATCCCGGCATCAAGAGTGCGGCGGAATCGCTCATGCGCACCGTCATGCGGCTGTCGCGCGAACGGCAGTACGAGATCCTCCTTCCGCAGCTTCGCCACCAAACGGCAACCGCCATCTTGCCACCTTACGCTGACGGCTCGCTCGATTTTGTTCACAAAGTTTCCTACGGCGGCACCATCGGCTCCTACTCCGAGAAAGCGGCAAAGGCCTTGTTTCCGAATGCGGAGCATCATGCTGCATGGTCTTTTTCGGAGGCCTGCAACGAAGTCATGAACGGCACGACCGATGCGGTGGTGCTGCCGATGGCGAACACCTCTGGCGGCTCTGTTGATACCGTCTACCGCCTGCTTCAGCAAAACATGTTCATCGCCCGTTATATCGACATGCCCGTCTTGCACAGGCTGGCCGTTCTGCCCGGCACGACAATCGACGACGTTAAAACCGTGCTCAGCCACCCTCAAGCGCTAGCGCAATGCTCCAGCATCATCAAAACGAAGCGTTGGCATACGGTCGCCGTGGAGAATACCGCCTACGCGCCGAAAGAAGTCGCAAGCCAAACCGATAAGTCTGTCGCGGCGATTTGCTCGGACGATGCCGCAACACTCAACGGACTCGAAGTACTCGCGGAAACGGTCTGCGATACAAACTGCAACAAGACGCGTTTCATTGCCGTTACCAAAAAACTTGTTGTCACCCCGGATGCCACCCGCATCGGCATCATCATGAACTTGCCGCACAAGATCGGCTCGCTCTCGGCCGCACTCGAAGTGCTCTCCGATCGAGGACTCAACCTCGCCGCCATCTCCTCGCAGCCTGTTGCCGACAAGCCTTGGGAATATGCCTTCTTCGTCGACATCTGCGCTCCCGCTCTCGACCCCATCGCCATGTCCGCGATCTGCCAACTTTCCTACGAACTCCCCCGCCTCCAAATCATCGGCTGGTACGGCGAAACACCCAGTGCGCTGGATTAAAGGTTCAGAAGCTCTTGTTTGGCGGCGGGATGGAACGCAGGCCTTCGAGTCATTCTCAGGACGTCGCTCACGGTGGTGGTTCCGTCGAGGGCGCACGCCCAAGCATTGCTACGCAAGGGCGAAAGCCCCATGCCAAGAGCACGCTGTGTGAGTACAGTCGTTGAGGCACGCTCGACAACAAGATGACGCAATTCGTCATTCATGAGAAAAACTTCGAAAACAGCTTGCCGACCTGAATAGCCGATAAATTGACATGTGGGACAACCCCGTCCACGGTAAAAGCTCATCTCCTCGCCAATATTGGGGAATAGGACACGCGCTTCAGCTTCAACTCGTGGATCCTCAGAGTAGGCTTCGCGACAGTTTCGACAAATGCGCCGCAGAAGTCGTTGTGCAATCATGCCCTGGACGCTGGAGGCCACGAGATAGGGTTCGACTCCCATGTCCATCAACCGCACCACGGCGCCGGCCGCATCTTGCGTATGGAGTGTACTGAGCACGAGATGGCCAGTCAGCGACGAACCAACGGCCATGCTAGCCGTCTCTGAATCCCGGATTTCTCCGATTAAAATGACGTCAGGATCATGCCGAAGAATTGAGCGAAGCCCAGTCGGAAAGGTAAACCCTATTTCAGGCTGTACCTGCATTTGCGTAATCCCCTCAAGATTGTATTCGACTGGATCTTCCAGCGTCACGATTTTTCGATCTTCGGTATTGAGGCGTGCCAGTGCTGCGTAGAGGCTCGTCGTCTTACCGCTCCCCGTTGGCCCTGTAAAGAGGACGAGACCGTGCTCCAGCCCAATGAGATTTTCCATTTCTGCCCGCTGCTGCACACTAAGCCCCAGCATATCGAGATCTAAAAATGTAGACTGCCGATTAAGAATACGCAAGTTGATCGTCTCGCCATGGCGGGCCGGCAGAACGGAGACGCGAATATCGTAGGCATTTGATCCTAGCGTACGAGTAAAGCGTCCGTCTTGGGGCAGACGGCGCTCGGCGATGTTGAGTTGCGCCATCACCTTAACGCTCGAAACGATCGCTCGCCGGAATCGATCCGCCCCGATCGGCAGCGTTATCGGGTAAAGAATGCCATCAATTCGATAGCGAACCCTCAAACCGTCTTCGCGAGGCTCAATGTGGACATCGGTGGCATTGGCTTGGATCGCTTCGTCGAGCAATTGTTCGACAAAGCCCGACATGCCAGGCGTGGGCTCACCCCCACTCTCCGCTTCATCAATCTTTCGCTTCTGAGCATCGACATCCAGAAAGCTCTTTAGCCCGACTCCGTAGTAATGCTTGATGCATTCTGTCAGCTCATGCGAGGTACACAGAACCCAGTCGATCGCCGTACCCAGCAAAATACGCAACTGCTCAGCCTCGTCATGTTCGATCAGACGATCGCTTGCGAGAACCATTCGCTCCTCACGAATCTGAATTGGCATAATACGGCATCGGCTGACCGCCGTGGCGGGCACGCGTTCAACGGCATCCGGTGCAATGCGTGTCTGCACAAGGGAAATAATTTTTACACCCCCAACCGAAGAAAGAAGGTCGCGCAGATCCGCCTCAGACAGCAGCCCTTCCCGAAGCACAAGGTGATCAATCGATTCGTCGAGCCACCGAGCGCGATGTTTCAGCTCCTCGATTTTATCCTTGGGTACTGCATAGCGTTGCGCGAGCTGATCACAAAAAGCTTGCGCAATGGTTTCTGATGGCAATCCCAGCTTTTGATTAAACGAACTTTCGGGCTGTTGACTCATTCCGGACAAGGGTCGTAAATTCATGATTAGGGCACCTCTTGAGCCGGATCAGGATTGGTTTCAGATTGCGGTTCAGCTTCGGCTGGAGGCGACACCAAAGCGGGATCGGCGGCACCTTCTGTATGGGCAATGACGCTTTCTGTATTGGTGGCGGCACTTTTTTCACTGGCGACGGCACTTTCGCCGGGTAGCGTCGAGACCTGACGTAAGATTGTCACACGTTCTTCTTCATCTGATGTAAAAACCACATCTTCTCGCTTGATAGACAGCAACGTCCAATCCTTAAAACGTTCACCCACGTGGAGTCGATGCATCGATGCCGCCTCCGCGTCTTCGACAAAAGCAATCCGTTCCCCCTTAGCGGTTTGCAAAAAACCTCGATAGCGGAGCGTCTTAGCAAAATTGACCACGTTAGTCTCCTCCAGAATCAAAGGAGATAAATCGGATGGTGCGGGTGAATTAGAGGCAGCAGAAGCGGATCCTTGATCAGTGGGCGGGACATTTAAACCAGCGAAACGTTCATCAGAATAATCGAAAAAACGATTGAGCACGTCAGGGTTTTGGGACAAAAAAGGACTCTCTGGGATCGGCAATGGAAGCACGGCCGGAATCGCAGCCTCGACAGACAAAACCGACTGTGTCGATTGAGAATCTTGTGGTAGGATCGTAACCAGTACCGGTTCACGTTGCCATTCCCAGATAGCCCAAAAGGCCATCTGAGCGATCCAAAGTAAAGCCAGCACGACAAGCAGAATGCGTGGATTCTTGCTAAAAAACCAAGAAGAAAGACGAAAGGTCATCGATAATCCTCCGTCACCGAGGCATTCGTGAGTGTACCCAGCCCTCCCCCACCACTGGTCGCCAATTTTCCTTTGGCAGTGCCACGGCGTTGAGAGCCACTATCGAGAAGTAGCTCTGTACCGTCCTCTCCCGAATCTGGATTGCGCAGCTTCTTGGACGAGAGCGGGCGTCCCGCTGCGACGACAAGCCGGAATGACAAGGATGTGTTATCGATCTGATTCACGGTCTTCTCTAAAGAAAGATGCTGAAGGGCATACCCATTATCGTGGTCTGCAAGCTGGGACAGAAGCTCCATACACTGTTCGAACGAGCCCTGTACGTCAAGAGCGATGGGATATTCGCGCAGTCGGTCGAATGTCTCATTCTGAAGAGTTTTCGTTCGCGGGGTCAACGGCTGGACGCGATCGATGAGTTGAATGCCGGTCTCAAGAACCCGTTGCACCAGACGAACGGTGGCCGAGAGCTGGCTCCTTGCCGTTTCAACTCGGGTGTTGGCACTGAGCGTCTCATCAATGCCGAGGGACGACGGGAGGCGGACATTCCGGCTTTCAGCAAGGGCAGCCAAATTGGTGCGAGCATTGAACAGTGCGATCTTGAAGTCGATACGACCGTCGTCTTGATGCACGGGGGGCGAAGGCGTGTCTTTCAAACAAAAAAAGGTGTTGCGTCGTTCAATCCAGTAGGCCATCTCGGCATGAAGCTGAAATTCGATTGCCTTCTCCTGAGAGATTTGAAACTGCATCTCGGCAACAGAATGGTTGCGGGATTGTTCAGCAATCTGCGACGAGAGCACGGCAACCTGTCTTTTTAGAGGCTTGTAAGCAGTTCGCTGTGGGAGCCAAACACTGAACAACAAGATAAAACCTAGCGCAACAGCCCCCCATGCGGCAACGGCCACAATTGGGTGCCAAGCGGATACGAAAGTTGGTGGAGCAGCGTGTATATTAGGGTTCACGAATACGAACCTTCATGACAAAACGGTGAAGACGCGGAATCAGATGCAGGAGGTCGTACGCGCGAGCAGGCGCGACGAGATCATCCCCGAGCAGGTCAACCTCGACGAATCGAGGATGCTTACGCAAGGTTTCAATAAACGTGCGTACAGAGGAGAGGTCGACGCCAAGCGTATACCCTTCTACAATGATCAGATGCGAATCGAACGTAAAGGGAAGAACGGTAGCCCTTGGAGATTCTTCTGAGGCTAGGGTGGACGGTTCTGCGAAATAACTGGGTGCGTCCGCAATGCGGACAATCCAGTCGTCAGGCTGTTTGGCCTGAGCGATCGCAATTAATAAATCTCGAGTCAGCAAGGGACTGATCGCCGAATCGCGCAAGGCGGCTACTTGCTCAGCAAGCGATGCGTTGTAGGTTTGTAACTGTGCTTCAGATGCCTGCAATTGTTGCAGTTCACGCCATTGCGACTGGGCGTTTTCAAGACGCGCTCGGACATCCTTCGAACGGCGAACCTGATAAAGAGAAAGGGACGTCGACAAGGCGGCAAAAAGCACGGCCACGGCCGCCCAGTAGGGAAATAGCGCCCGCTGAGTAACACGCTCCCGTTCTGGGAAAGGCAATAAATTCAGTTGGAGGCCTATCGGATGCAACGCATGTTGCGCCAGCGCATAAACAAGCGCAGTCGGTGCGCGGCAGAAACTGGATTCGGGAATCCACTCCGCCAGCGCTACCGGCCCCACTCCCAGGACTTTCGCCAACGCGTCGCTCACCGAGTCAGGCAAAGGCTTTTCGCCGCACCAAATGACCTCGGGCAGCTTGGATGGACTCACCGAATGCTCGCGCCAGACGTTTTCAAGCGCACTCCCCAAAACTTGTAGCGGCGCTTCAGCATCAGGATAACTCGAAAGACTGATTGGAATCCGCCACACGCCACAGAGCCCACCTCCGACGCTAACCAGAACCTCCATACCAGAATCTGATGCTGGACATAGCACCACCAACGGAGTATTCCGCCGCGGCGCAGATTCGATGACGAGATTGAAAAATACCAGCGACACAGGAATGGCAGCCACGATCTGGACCCCCGCAACCTGCAAGGGCTCAATCAACGCCTGCACGGCATCGTGCCGAGCCACGCCGACCAGCATCTGTGCAGGCCCCCCATGCCCTTTCAAGGGCAAGACATCAGAAACCGTATCGCTGCCCGACAGGGAACGAAGCCCCTCCAGATGTTCGCGGATAGCGGCCTTACGCGATTGTCCTGCACCCGAAGGCGGCGTCAAAAGACTTAAAAACACCGTCTCTGCCGGAATGCCAAGAACGGCGGGTAGGCCTACCAACCCGTTCTCCTCCACATAGCGCGAAATCATACGCTGCGACTCGGACGGATCGGATGGCAACCGAAGGACATCTAAGTCAACACCAATAGAGTGCTCTGACCGCCCTCCTTCGCCAATCCGAAGGGATCGCAGCCCAAATTCAATGCCAATGGCTCGTCGATAGAACATAAGACTAGGGAGTGCGCTCCTCCTCAGCGGAACTGGAAAGAGAACTTAACAGGGAGTCTCCACGATCAGAAATCACGGTAGCGGTCACAAAAATAAGCAGATTACGGCGTTGCTCCGTAACGCCGACTCGGCGGAACAGCGCACCCAGCAGTGGAATATCTCCGAGAATTGGAATCTTATGAACGGTTTTCTGCTCGACCGAATCAATTAGACCTCCCATGACCACCGTATCGCCGCTTTGTACCGTCAACTTCGTCGCCACCTCGCGGCGAGTGAAGACGGGTAGCTTGACGACGACTTGTCGAATCTGCGCCGATCCCGCCTGAATAATCGGCGTAAGGGAGTCGTCTTGGTACGAGACAAAGCCTTCTAGGTCGCTGATAGACGGGTTGAGCAGAAGCGTGATTTTCTGGCGGTCAGCTCCAACACTGGGAACGGCAAGCAACGTAATCCCCAGCTCTTCAATGGAAGGCCTCCCACTCGGGATCAATGCGGTAACGGTGTATTTCTGATTGTTGGCATCGACAAGGCTGAACGCCTGCGCCTGAAACTCTTCAAAAAAGCGAAGATCGCTTCCGCTACGTAACTTGGCAGGATTGTTGTTCATGGTCGTGACCCGCGGCATGGAGAGCGTCCGCCCCTTACCCGAAATTTCTAGGGCATGCAAGACAGCCTTGAACAGCGGATCCGTCAAGACGCCTTCTACCGTTAGATTCAAGCCCTGAGCCGCCGTAGCAGGACTACCGACCAGCCCAAACGCCCCCTGCGGCCCTAAGGGCCCCGACGTGTAGGGCGTATAGCTAGCACTGCCATCCATAAATTTGAGTTTGTCCTCAGCGGGCGCAACACCATCCTGCCCCGAACCCTTAGAACTTAAGTTCCAAGGCGTTCCCAATAAAAGCCACTCAACACCCAGCTCGCGAAGATCATCAACAACAATTTCAATAAACCGCGCTTCGATCAGCACTTGCGGCGGCGTGGTATCCAGTGCCTGCACGATCAACTCGATCTGCTCTAAATTCTCCCGAGTATTTCGAACAAACAGCGTATGCGAACCGCGATCAAAATGCATGGCTGAACCCGCCTGCTCCGGAACGATCTTTGCCACAATGCGTTCGATAGAGGTCTCTTCATTCGAAGGCACCGTCGCCTTGTGGGTCAGCATACCGATGTCGCTGACGTTCTTCTTGACCTCGGCTGGCGCCTCACCCCAATCCGTTGCACTCATCTGAATGCCCTGACGGAGCCGGTAAACCCGGGATTCTAACAAAGGCGCGCCCGCGTTCGCAGCGGTTACCCAGATCACCCGCTCGCCCAGATGAAACTCGACGCCCAAGTTTCGCGCTGCGTAGCGCAACACTTCCCGCACCGCCAGCCCGTCGCCTTCGATCGTGATGCGCTTGTCAGCTCCCAGATTAGGGTCGGCAATCATGCTAATGCCCAGATCAGCAGACAGCGCTGCAATCAGATCAGACAAGGTCACGTCCCGGAGGCTCAAGCCCACAACTTGTTCAAGTTGCTTTCGAATCGGACTCTCAGGGCTAAGTTGATCCAGCGGCAACGCCTCCGCTTTTCCTCGAATTCCATACCGATCTGGAAGTGAAACTGCTTCGAGAGCCTCCGTCATCGCACGACGCTTGTCGATAATGGTAGCCTGCTCCGCACGAAGCGCCTCTTGTTTCTGTACGGCCACAAGAACCTTCAGCCGAAAGGGTTCAAGCCCTGGTGTTTCTGGCCGTGCCGACGAAAGCTCCGCACAGATCCGAAGCGCCGTATTATTATCGCCCGATAGGAAGGCTTGTTCTGCAACACGTAACTGCGCCTCAGCCTCGTGCAAAGAAATCTCAAACGGCGTAGGCTCAACAGATGCTTGAGGAGCGAGACATCCCCCCGAAGCGACTAGCAACAGCGCAAGGAGAATAACGACCATGGGAATTTTTAAAATCATAACGGCGACGTTAGTTGAGAGGTTCAAAATGGGGTTAGAACAAACTTACTCTAACATAAACATACACGCGCATACGAGCAGAAACTGTGCCGTACCCAGTGGTACGATTCACTAAAGTTGAATTACACAGAAACCAGGAGTCAGAAGGCAGGAGTCGGCATTTGGAAATCAATGACTTATGCCAATATTGACGGAATGATTCGTGTATCACCCGAAAGCGTGCAGTTTCCTCTCCAAGTGCGTTCTGTTGTATGCACCTTCCCTGAGCCGCTGTGACTTCGAAACAACAGATAAAACAGGGTCTGGAATAAGGCCTGATAGACAATTTGGCACTAGAATTGGCTAAAACTTAGGGCCTGAAACCTAACACCTTCGTCTACGCATTGCGTAAACGGCGAAGAAAAAGGAGTCCACCACAGGAGGCGTAGATGAGCGTGAGCATCATGTAAAGCAGCGACATTGCTGGAGCAGCCGACATCGGATTGGCAAGCCCCACCGCCGAGAAAAACATGAGGTACCCCGCATCGCGGAAGCCCATCCCGTTAATGGTACTCGGCACAGATTCCAGTAGACACACAAGTGGAACAAAGACACAATAGCTGAAGAACGGAATGTCAAGACGAAGCGAAGAACCTACGCAATACACCGCCACGATGACCATGAATTGGAACAACAGCGAAATGGCCAAGCACTTCATCAAGACGAGCGGATTACGTCCGTATTCGTGAACAGACTCCAAAAACAGTTCGAGGATTTCTTCAACCTTGATACGCAATTTTCCCGGCAAGAATTTCGCCATATAACGCAGAATCCCTTGCTGCCAAACGAGAGCGGCAAGGAACATAAACCCAAGAAACACAACAAGCGAGATGGCGAGCTTCCACCGATGCTCAACCGGCACGGCGCGAAGCCCGATCAGCGGAAACAAGAACCCGAGCATCGACATGGCAATGAACCCCGTCAGACGATCCGCAAATACCGAGGCCACCGTATTCACCGTCTTGCCACTCTTCTTCGCTATGTCTGCGATTCGGTAGACATCGCCACCGATGTTGGACGGCATAAAAAAATTGAAAAACGACGCGATCCAGTGACTCACAAATAGCTTGCGCGTCGGGATGTTGAAACCGTCAGCACGAAGCAAAAGTCCCCAGCGCAATGAACTCAACCACATGTTAGAAACGCAGATGAGGAAAAACCCAGCCAGCGGCCAAATTCGAATGCCTCGCACAATCTCACGAAACCCATCAACGTCCATCTTACGATAAAGTAAGCCAAGGATCACAGCCGTAAGCGTAATTTTGAGTAGGTTCTTGTGAGCTTTTTTCATAATGGGGTGGTGAGAAAGGGGTTAGGTTTTAGGCTCTAGCTAGGTGTTAGGTTTTAGGACCTAGGTCTTAGCGGTTTCGCAGGATTTGCCTAACAGCTAGGGCCTAACACCTA
>CAZUAY010000088.1:0-3252 GCA_964618405.1 uncultured Lentisphaerales bacterium | reverse complement strand
GCTAGGGCCTAACACCTAAAACCTTCTCCTAAGCTGGCAACTCCGTTGCAACAACCTCTTCAAACATCGGCAATGCGAGGTCCTTCTCCGACAGGATCGGCTCTTCACACGGCCAGTCGAACGCGAGTGCCTTCGACTTCCAATTTAACCCGTACTCGTCACCAGGATGATAATAGTCACTGCACTGATACACGACCGCCGCCGTATCGCTCATCACATAGAAACCATGCGCGAAACCTTCTGGCACGAAAAGTTCTTCACCCCCTTCTGCGGAGAGTTCAACACCAAACCATTTGCCAAATGCAGGAGAATGCCGACGGCAATCGACAATCACATCATAAATTCTTCCATGTGCCACGGACACAAGCTTCGCCTGCGGAAACTTGAGTTGATAATGCAACCCGCGCAACACGTTTTGTTTCGAATAAGACATATTGACTTGCACGAGATCGCGATCAATCCCGTTTTCGGCATACGTATCACGACGGCTGATTTCTTTGAAGTATCCCCGGTTATCGTTAAAAACTCGAGGTCGGCAAATCACTGCGTCCGGCAGATGACAGGTTTCGAAACTCATTTTTCTTCCTTTACCATCTGGAGCAAGTAGCGCCCGTATTCATTCTTGCTCATCGCATTCCCAAGCTCTTGTAGCTTTTCTTTAGAAATGAAACCATTTCGGAAAGCAATCTCCTCAAGGCATGAAATTTTTAATCCCTGACGATTCTGAATCGTTTCGACAAAATTCGACGCCTCAAGCAAGGACGCGTAAGTGCCCGTATCAAGCCACGCAATGCCACGCCCCATCAACTCAACCTTAAGCTTGTTCTTCTTCATGTAGACGATGTTCAGGTCCGTGATCTCCAACTCACCGCGAGGCGATGGCTTCAAATTCGTTGCATACTCGACAACATGCTCATCGTAAAAGTAGAGTCCTGGAACCGCAAAGGAAGACTTCGGATTCGTAGGCTTCTCTTCCAAACCCACAACGTTTTGATCCTTATCGAATTCAACCACACCGTAACGCTCGGGGTCACTGACGCGATAACCAAACACACGCGCGCCATCTTGAATTTTCGCCGAGTTGCGAACGAGTTCCCTGAGACCCTGCCCGAAGAATATATTGTCGCCCAACACCAGCGCCACAGGCTCTCCCGCAATGAAATCAGCACCGATGATGAACGCCTGCGCAAGCCCCTCCGGACGGGGCTGCTCCGCGTAAGTGAACTTCACACCAAACGAGGATCCATCTCCTAAAAGATGTTTGAAAAGCGGCAAATCCATCGGCGTACTGATGATCAAAATGTCCCGAATTCCAGCAAGCATGAGTACTGAGATTGGATAGTAGATCATCGGCTTGTCATAGATCGGCAGCAATTGCTTACTCACCGCCCTTGTGATCGGATAAAGCCGCGTGCCAGAACCTCCAGCCAAAACGATTCCCTTCATCTTCAGTACTCCTTTTTAATATTGTTTTTCATACTCGCCCTTACCGAGGCGTTTTAACTTTGAAAATCCAGCAGCCTTCGCTCGGTCATCAAATGCACCTTCAGAACGCCCGACAGAAGAAGCCACAGGGGTCTTAACGACCACCGCTCCGCACTCGGGGCACACCTCAAGCCGCTTGGCGCTGATCGTTTGCATCACTTCAAAGCCGTCGTGGCAGTGTTTACACCCTGCCACACCGTCCTTAACTTCATATCGATAAACTGGCATCTGTCGTTCCTTGTCTTTCTTCATGAACTCAATAAACAGCCTCAATGATAACATCTTGCTGGCGCATGAGGCAAGACTTGCTTATTTCGCTTATTTCGCTGCTGAGCGACAAGTCCGCCACGTTTCAAAGGCGCGATCCCAGTCGGCAGCATCCTTTGGCTCCCAGTATTCGAGTTGAATCGAGTCCCGCACAAGCTGGCGTCCCGCATCAAAGGACGCAAGATCGCCCGTCCCCACCATCTGCGCAATCGCATTGCCCATGGAGGCACCTTCGACGGGGCCACAGGCGATCTTCACATTGAGCGCGTCGGCTGTCATCTGGCAGTGCATCGCATCCTTCGTTGCCCCGCCGATCATGTGCAGAATATCGCGTTTCACACCCGTGAGTTGGTCGAGTTCGCTCCAGACCTCGCGATAGCGCATCACAATACCCTCCATGGCCGCGCGGTAGAACTGCCCCTTCGTTTCTGGGATCGGCTGATTCGTCTTGCGACAAAATTCCACCATTTTTTCTGGCATCCGCCCTGGCGATTGAAAATCGGAGTAGTCGGGATCGATTAATGAGCGGAATGGGGGGGCCGAAAGTGCCGCTTGCATGAGTGCATCGAAATCAGGAGCTTGACCGTTCTCTGCCCACGCCCGCCTCAGTTCCTGAATCATCCACATGCCCGTGCAATTTTTGAGATAACGGAATTTTCCGTTCACGGCGCCCTCGTGCGTGTAGCAGAGTTCGTAAGAGAGGTCCGAAAGAATAGCCTTCTCCGTCTCGATGCCAAGGAGTGCCCAAGTGCCGGTAGCCAGATAACCCCACGACGTGGCAGGGTCTGAGGGCACCGAGGCGACTGCAGAAGCGGTGTCATGCGCACCAACTGCCACGAGCGGAACGTGCTCCATCCCCGTAATCCCGCAGATCTTTCCTAGAATCGTGCCGGGCTGGACGGGTGTGCTGAACAACTTCCTTGGGATGCCCACGGCATCCATCAGCGAACGGGACCAGTCACGTGTCTGAATGTCGATGAGCTGGCTCGTGCTGGCAATCGTCGCCTCATTCGCCATCACGCCGCATAGCGCGAAGTTAATGAGATCGGGAATGAAGAGCAATCGATCAGCTTGAGCAAGCAGGGAGTCCAATTCGTTGCGCTCAGCGTTCAACTGGAAGAGCGTATTGATGTCCATAAACTGAATACCCGTTGCCTGATACAGTTGCTTGCGACCAACGGCATCGAAAACTTGCTGCGTATTAGCCGGGGTGTTGCGTTTATCGCGATAGGCATACGGCAACGACAACATGCGGCCGGAGCGATCCAGTAGTGCATAATCGACCCCCCAGCTATCGACGCCCACCGACTGAACATGTCCGTATTTTTCATAAGCGGCAGCAAGTCCAGATCGGATGTTGGAAAGCAACGAGGGAATGTTCCAGAACAAATGTCCGTTAAACTCAACTGGGACATTAGCAAACCGATTCACCGTCTCCATTGCAATCGTCTTTCCATCATAGCGTGCCGCGATGACACGCCCACTCCCTGCGCCGAGATC
>CAZUAY010000087.1:0-13591 GCA_964618405.1 uncultured Lentisphaerales bacterium | reverse complement strand
GAAATTCCTCTACCTATCCTCGCTGTCCAAAAAACCATTACCAACCTTGATGCTCTGCGACTTCAGGAACAAGCGCTTCTGTCTGATCTCGCCCAGAAACAACAAGAATTAATCTCAACAGTCTGCATGACAACCGCTCTCAACACACTCGAAAATACAATTTTAGAAAGAATTAACGCATGAATGACGACCAAGTTCGCGATGAAATCTTTAATGTTGTCTGGAAAGCTTGCGACACCTTTCGCGGCGTTATAGACCCTACGCAGTATAAGGATTACATTCTCACGATGCTGTTTGTGAAGTATCTGTCCGATGTTCGTAAGTCACGTCTTGCGGAATACGAAAAGAAATACAAGGGAGACGCACTTCGGGTCTCTCGGGCTATGGAACGTGAGCGATTCGTTATTCCTGAAGTTCAGATTCGCGATGCCAAAGGTAAAATTGAAGACTCGTTTCTTGCTACTTTTGATGCGCTCTTCGAACGCCGCAGTCGCCCAGATATTGGGCAGATCATCAATGTTCTCTTGGAGGCATTGGAAGATGCTAACAAGGCTAAACTTCATAATGTCTTCCGGAATATCGACTTCAACAGCGAATCTAACCTCGGCAACACCCGTCAGCGTAACCAGCGTCTCCAGACCTTCCTATCTGACTTCGCTAGCGAGAAACTTGACCTTTGCCCTGAACGCATCGGCCACATGGACATCATCGGCGACGTGTACGAATTCCTCATCTCCAACTTTGCCGCGCAAGCAGGCAAGAAGGCTGGCGAGTTCTACACCCCCGGCGAGGTTTCTGAAACTCTGGCCCGTCTTGTTGCGCCCAAACCCGGCGATCGTATTTGCGATCCGACTTGCGGATCGGGCTCACTCCTCATCAAGGCTAGCAAACAGGTCGGTTCGGACAATTTCGCCCTCTTTGGTCAGGAGATGAATGGCAGTACCTGGGCTCTCTGCAAGATGAACATGTTCCTCCACAATGTGGACGCTGCCCGGATTGAGTGGGAGGATACCATTCGTCACCCTTTGCTCATCGAGGGTGACGTCCTGATGAAGTTCGACATTGTTGTGGCGAATCCACCTTTTAGTCTCAGCAATTGGGGACAGGAAGTCGCGGCAAATGACCGTTTTCACCGTTTTGCAAAAGGGATCCCCCCTAAGAGCAAGGGCGACTGGGCCTTCATCCTCCACATGCTAGCCACGGCCGTTGAGGGGAAAGGGCGCGTTGGTGTCGTCGTACCCCACGGCGTCCTCTTTCGTGGAGGTGCAGAAGGCGCTATTCGTAAATCGATAGTCGAAGAGAACCTTCTCGATGCGGTGGTAGGACTTCCAGGGAATCTCTTCTATGGCGCAGGTATTCCGGCTGCACTTCTGATTTTCGACAAATCCCGCAAACCAAACGGCAAAGGTGATGTCTTTTTTATCGATGTCTCTCGCGAATTTGAAGATCGTCAACACCTACCGTCGCCGCAAGGAGGTCGATAAGTATTCCCACTGTGTCAAACACGCCGAGATTGAGGAGAACGAGTTCAACCTTAATATACCCCGCTACGTGGACACCTACGAACCGGAACCGGAAATTGATGTCGCTACGGTCCAGAAGGAAATTGAAGAAATTGAGGCAAAACTCGCTGTAACCCGTAAAAAAATGGACGGATACCTCAAAGAGCTGGGATTCAGGAAATGAAGCCACTTGTTCGAAAGTGCGCGGAAACGATACGCGTCAGGCGCGACGGATATACATTCTCAACCTTTTTGAACAATTCAATGAAAAAACTGAATACAAATGAGCCGGCACCCCGAATCGTCAAGCTTACACATCCGGCTTGTTTATGTAAGGTTGACGCGGTATACTTACATTACTCAAAAGCTTATGTAACCTTGGAGGCCTCATGAAACGAATGCAGCAAGGTCAGTACGAGATCGTTTCGACTGTTGGGGAGCATGTTCGCGCCTTCGTGCCGGGTCCGTTGCCGCCCTCTCCGCCGATCGACTGGTCCCCGGCACTACGCCAGCGGTTTGACGATGCCTTGGTGGCACTGGGCCGACTGGACAGCGTCACGTCGCTCTTGCCCGATGTCTCGCTTTTTCTATACACCTACGTTCGCAAGGAGGCGGTGCTCTCCTCGATGATCGAAGGTACGCAGTCGTCCCTTTCCGACCTCCTGCTTTTCGAGATGGAGGAACAGCCCGGCGTCCCCCTCGACGACGTGCGCGAGGTCAGCAACTACGTCGCCGCCATGGACCACGGCCTGGCTCGGCTTCGCGACGGTTTTCCGCTCTCCCTGCGACTGCTTCGCGAGGTGCATCGGAAACTTCTGGCGGATGGCCGTGGCTGCTCGCGCAATCCCGGCGAATTCCGTACCAGCCAGAACTGGATCGGCGGCACGCATCCCGGCAATGCCACCTACGTCCCGCCTCCACCGCAACAGGTCACGGCGTGCATGGGGGCGCTCGAGCGCTTCTTGAACGATCAGCCGGAGTCCACTTCACCGCTGCTCAAGGCGGCCCTGGCGCATGTGCAGTTCGAGACCATCCATCCCTTCCTCGACGGAAACGGCCGTCTGGGGCGCTTGCTGATCACGCTGATCCTGTGCGAGCGCCAGGTTCTGCGCGACCCCATGCTCTATCTCAGCCTCTTCTTCAAGACCCACCGCCAGGCGTACTACGAGCTGCTCAATCGCGTCCGGATCGGGCTGACCCGCGAACTCACCGGCCACACGCGCAACCGTGTCTTCAGTTACACCGCCTATCTCGCCATCCTCAACGAAGGCACGGAACCGATCGGAGACCGGCCATGACCGACCGCAAGGCCAACAGATCTGGCTACAAGAAGACCACGGTGGGATGGATTCCTAAAGACTGGGAATGCGTACGCCTTGAGAGCGTATTCACCAATAGCAAGAAGAAAGGCAAGGAAGGGTTGCCCGTGTTGTCCGTTACTATGGATAGAGGTGTAATACCTCGGAACCAGATTGAGCGGAAAACGGTGACCGACATCCCACCCTCCCAGAGCCTTCTGGTCGAGCCGGGCGATCTCGCTTACAACATGATGCGAATGTGGCAGGGTGCTGTCGGTGTCTGTGACACGTCAGGGGTAATCAGTCCAGCCTATGTTGTTTGCCGACCATTAAAGACGCGCGTTGATGCGTGGTATATGTATCACCTCTTTAAATCACATCCGGGTCGGCATTGGCTGACTTCATATTCTTACGGCATTCATGAAGATAGATTACGCCTTTATTATGATGGTTTTGCTTTGGTCCCGATTCCGATTCCTCCTCTTGTCGAACAACGCAAGATCGCCGCCATCCTCTCGACTTGGGATACCGCGATCGAAGAAACCCGCTCTCTCATTGCTGTTGCCAAACGCCGCAAGAAGGCGTTGATGCAGCAGTTATTGACGGGAACAAGAAGATTGCCTGGGTTTGGGAGCGGTAGAGGGGACGCAGGACACAAGACGCATGACGCACCAGAGGGAGGCGTGCCAGAGGGTTGGAAATGTCTCCACTTGCGCGAACTGGCTAAACTGGAATATGGTCGTGATTGGTCGAACGTTGCGGATCCTTCAGGGACAGTACCGGTTTATGGTACCGGAGGTATAATTGGGTGGGCATCTAAGCCGCTTGCGCATGGGCCTGCGCTGATTATCGGACGCAAAGGTCCGATCAATCAGGCGCAGATGGTTGAGGCCTCGTTCTGGGCCGTTGACACGACCTTCTACCTCGTCCCAAGAGTTGTTTTCGACGTCGGCTGGCTCCATGCGTTGCTATGTCTGTTCGGCTTGGGACATCTCAGCGAGGCGTCAGGTGTGCCGAGTCTCAGTCGGGGCACGCTGGAGTCTTTGCTGCTTTTAACACCCCCTCTCCCGGAGCAACGCGCCATCGCCGCCGTTCTTACAACGACCGACGACGAGATCTGTCAACTAGAAGCCAAAGTCGAGGCGCTTGGACGGCAGAAAAAGGGGCTGATGCAGAAACTTCTGACCGGGGAAGTGCGAGTGAAGGGATGACTCAAGACACAAGACGCAAGACGCAAAACACAAGGAAAGGAGAAGAAATGAAGAAGACTGCCGATGCCGAACCGCTGGTCGTCAACGGGACGGGAATTGAAGGGTTTAGGACTCATGACGCCAGACCTGAGACCCATGAGTCCTTGCGTCATTCGTCTTGCGTCACACGAATCAATGCCAGCAAACAGAAAGGAATCTGATCATGGCCGCTCTCTTTGACAAATGCGGGGGTTACCGCGCACTGCATAGTTTCACCTACGCGACGCTGATACACCTCGCCACCATTTCCTTCTGCAAGCGCTTCATCTCCTACCGGGATGATCCGCTCGGCAAAACCTCAGGCCAGATGATCGGCGCGGCCCGTTCGGGACGGCAGAACATCATCGAGGGTTCTGAGCGCGCATCCACGTCCAAAGAGACTGAAATCAAACTCACCGACGTGGCCCGGGCCAGCTTAGGTGAGTTGCTCGGGGACCTGGAAATCTTTCTGGCGGAACAGGGGGAAATTCCGTGGAGCCGCACTTCGGAGCCGTACCGCGAGCTGGCAGCCATCCAACTAGAGCCGTTTGCCCACACCCATGATGAGCTACACGATTATTGGGTCTATTTCCGCTCCGTGCGCACCAAATTCGCGGGGTGGATGGACAGCACCGACGCTCTGGTCGTCGCCAATGCGCTGATTGTCATAACCCTGCGCACCATGGCGATGCTTTCCGGCCAACTCCGACACTTGGGCGAAGCCTTTCAACAGCAAGGCGGCTTTCGGGAGCGGATGTATCAGTGTCGTACGGAGGCACGCGACGCGGTTGCGCCGCCGAATGCGCCGCAATGCCCAGAGTGCGGCAAGCCCATGCGTCTGCGTAAAGCCAAGACCGGTGAGCATGCGGGCGAGCCCTTCTGGGGTTGCTTAGGCTACCCCGAATGCAAAGGAACGCGCCTGGCGGACGCAGGACGCGAGACGTAAGACCCATGAGTGCTGTGTCCTGAGTCCTGCGTCCCGCCAAGGAGCCCACATGCAAGACCCTGCCACATACGAAAACCAAGTTGGCAGGAGAAAGTTAAGCGCCAATTGCCAGTACTGCAACTGCACATCCATTTAGGATAGCCCTACGAGAAGGCATTACCCTTTTTGAGAAACTGGTAGCGCTTGCGTAGAGGCGGAGGCGACACATTGAACAGCATGGAGGGAGCAATGATAACGAGTGCCGCCGTAACGACCGCTGGCAGTGATCGTCACGGCGGATGAACGAGGCAGAACGCAAAAGAAAGGAAAACAAATGAAAACGACAAGCGAAGAGCCGAGACTCCCGTTTCCGACCAAACCGCTGTTCATCGGCGGGGAGGAAATCGAGGAATACGTGATCCCGGAGGAGAAGCGGGCCGAGGTGTTGGAGCAACTCTACATCTTCGGCCGGCCCCCGGCGCTCGACGACGAGCGCCTCGACCTGCATTCGGGAAAGAAGTTCCGCGTCCACGATTATCGCGTCACGCGGGAGCGCGGAAGGAACTGGCTGGTCAGCCCCTATTACGAGGAGGGCGGCGGCACCGTGATCGACTGGATGCCGGTTAAGGCGAGGCGTGTAAGCAAGCGGAGCTGAAGGATGTAGAACTCGGGACACAGGACGCAAGAGTCCTGCGTCCCGCAAAAGGAAACTGAACATGGAAGACCTTGCCACATACGAAACACCGAGTTATCTCGAAAAAGTACAGAGCCAATTGCCGGCACTGCAACTGCTCATCCAGATGGGGTGGACCTATTTGCCGCCGGATGAGTGCGTTCGTCTTCGTGACGGTCGCCTTGGCTCCACGATCCTAGAACCGGTCTTGACGGGATTCATTCGCCGCACAGGACGGTTCGAATTCAAAGGACAAATTCGTTCGTTTACAGAAAACGCTATCCAGAATGCGGTTCAGACCCTTCGTGCATTCCGCGCAACAGGAGCCATGCAGCAGAATGAACAGGCGTACGACCTGCTTTGTCTGGGCACAAGTGTTCCCCAGACTATCGAGGGCGATACCAAGAGTTTCATGGTGAACTACATTGACTGGAATAACCCGGAAGAGAATACCTACCACTGCACGGCCGAATTCAAGGTCGAACGAATTGGACAGCAAAAACACTACATCCCCGACATCGTTCTTTTCGTCAACGGCATTCCGTTGGTTGTTATCGAGTGCAAACGAAGCGCTTACCTCGACACTCACAAGGACCCGCTTGATCTTGCCATCCAAGATCTTGGCGGCTATCAAGCCAAAGAAGGTATCCCACAGCTTTTCCTCTACTCACAACTTCTTCTGGGTCTTGCCCGGGACAAGGCCGAGTACGGTACTACTGGCACGCCTCGAAAATTCTGGACGGTCTGGAAAGAAACCAATCTTGACCAGCAGATACGCGAATTACTGACCCAGCCCATGCCAGAAACGGCAAGTCAATTGCTGACTGGGCCTTTCGCCGAGGCGAGCGATGCCTTTAGCCTTATTCTGAATCAGAGCCGCGCCGTCTACGAGCAGGATCGGTTGCTATTCGCCCTATGCCGTCCTAGCCGGTTCCTTGAAATGGTCTATAAGTTTATTGTTTTCGATAACGGGGAGAAGAAGATTGCCCGATATCAGCAGTTCTTTACGGTGCTGGATATCATCGCACGCGTCCGCAGCGTGTCTTCGGATTCTGACCTTACCCCACGTCCTGGCGGCGTGGTTTGGCATACACAAGGGAGCGGAAAATCCTTAACGATGGTCATGCTCGCCAAGTGCCTCTATCTGGAGGCCTTGCGAGATCCGTCGATGCTGAACCCGAAGGTCATTCTCGTGACAGATCGCATCGATCTCGACGATCAAATTGAGGGAACGTTCCGGGCATGTGGACTGAACCCAGAACAGGCCCGTACTGGGGAAGACCTCGTTGATCTCTTAGTCGACGAGAAAGCCCATGTCGTCACCACTTTAATTCACAAATTTGCCGCTGCTGCCACCAACCGACGTTTCCGTCGGGCTACCCGAAATACGTTTGTGCTTGTCGATGAAGCCCATCGTTCCAACTACTACACACATCACGCCCAGATGCGTTTAGTTCTCAAAGGGGCTTGCTTCATTGCCTTCACGGGCACTCCACTCGCCAAAACCGCCAAGAAGAACACTTTTCTGAAATTTGGCGCTCTTTTCCAACCCCCTTACACCATCGCTCGGGCAGTGGAAGACAAGACTGTCGTGCCCCTCCTATACGAGGCACGTCACGTGCCACAGCCCGTGGACGAAACCGCTATCGACAGTTGGTTCGAAAAGCTTACGCTGGGGCTCTCTTCCGAGCAGAGGCATGACCTGAAACGAAAGTTCGCCAATGAGAGCCAACTCAACAAGGCTGCACAACGGATTCGCATGGTTGCCTGGGACATTACGCGCCACTTTGTCACTGCCTACCAAGATACGGGTTTCAAAGGGCAACTTGTTACGCCGAACAAAGCGACCGCACTTTTATACAAAAAGTGCTTCGATGAGTTTGACGAAATTAAGACGGAAGTCTTGATCTCAGCACCGGCAGTCGTGGAAGGCGATGATAGCGATACTGACACCACTGCAGGTGTTGACAAATTCTGGGAAGTTATGATGGAGCGATATGGCTCCGAAGATCGCTACAATAAGCTCCTCATCGCCGCCTTCAAAAAGGGAGATGAGCCAGAAATCATCATCGTGGTGGACAAACTTCTCACTGGGTTTGACGCGCCCTGCAACACGGTTCTCTACCTAGCTCGCAAGCTGAAGGATCACACCCTCCTACAGGCGATAGCGCGCGTAAACCGGCTGTATGAAGGGAAAGAGTATGGTCTCATTCTCGACTACAGCGGCGTGATCGAAAACCTCGACGAGGCCATCAACTTCTATACGCAACTGGCCGACTATGACAGCCAAGATCTCAATCAGACCGTCACCTACGTGGAAGATCAGGTTTCTCGTCTGCCGCAACTCCACTCCGACGTGTGGGAGATCTTCGCTCCGGTGAGAGGCACAGCGGATCCAGAAGCTTATGAGGAGTTCCTACGCGACGTAGAACGTCGAAACTGTTTTTACGAACGCTTTGGTTTTTTTGCACGTGTTTTGGCGTTGGCTCTGTCCTCAACAACTTTCCTGTCTAAGGTGAAATCAGCAACGGTGGAACGTTACAAGAAAGACCTCAAGTTCTTTCAGAATCTGCGCGCTACGGTTTCAGTGCGCTATCAGGAACGCATCGACTTCTCGGAATATGAGCCGAAAATTCGGAAACTTCTTGATACATACGTTGGCGCGGGGGAAGTGCAACAACTCTGCGATCCTATTAACCTCTTTGACTCTGCAGCACGGCAGAAGGTTTTGGAAGACCAAGGAAAGAGTACCAAGGCCAAGGCGGATCAAATCGCTTCCGCTACCAGACGCGTGATCGAGCAGGAGATGCCCAAGGATCCGGTCTTCTATCGTAAGTTTTCCAAGATGATTGAAGACGTTTTGACCGCGCTTCACGAGAAACGTCTTGAAGCTTTGGAGGCGTTAAAGACGATTGAGGGAATCGCCGTCAAGGTTACAACCCACAGTGATGACGATACGCCAGCGGATTTAGTCGGCAATGATATGGCTCGACGTTTTTTTGGTTGTGTTCGCGAACCACTGACCACCTATACGACTGGCAAACTTGATCCGATGGCCCAGATCGCCCTCTTGATTGCCGAGCGGATTAAGACTCACAAAATACGAGATTGGAGGGAAAACCACGATGCTCTCAATCGAATGCGCGGAGAGATTGACGATATTCTTTTCGAAATCTCAAAAACAGAAAATCTTGAGATCCCCATTGATCTCCACGACAAACTCATCGACGACTGCATCCATGTGGCTATAGCCAACGAAGACGAGTGAATACTCCCCACCAACCAACAGACACGGCTTGTGTTCTGGAATACGGCTCACGCCACATTCCTTACCTTCTTCACCGTGCCAATCTGAAACGCCTTCGCATCGTCGTCCTGCCAAACATGTCAGTCACAATCACCGCCCCAATCACGGTGTCGGAAAATGCACTTCTTGATGCGATAACTCGCAAGGCTCCTTGGATAGCCCGGTCACTTGACCAATTGAAAGAATTTCACCCGTTCCCCACACCAAGCAACTACGTCAGTGGGGAGACCTTTGTATTTCTAGGTCGACAGTATCGCCTTCAAGTTGAACAAGGCTCGTCTGCACCCGCAAAACTAGAAGGAAGATTTCTTAAGGTTACTGTTCCTGATAAGGCAACCAGTAGCAAAACGCGCCAAGCTGTCGAAAGTTGGTATGCGAGAAGGGCAAAAGATTTCTTTACGAACCATGTTGGCCGCTGTCAGGAAATCGGCAAGCGGCACGGAATTCCTGAAGTACCATTCAAAGTTCACAACATGAGAACGCGCTGGGGGAGTTGCACGGCAACAGGCCGGATAACCCTGAACTTACAGCTCATCAAGGCTCCAGTCCATTGCATCGACTACGTCATCATGCACGAACTCTGCCACCTTGTGCACCACAACCATTCTCCCACCTTCTATCGCCTCTTGTCCCGTTGCATGCCCGACTGGCAAGAGCGTAAGCGTATCCTTGATCAAATTGCGCTGCCGACACAACAGCCTATTTGATCTGCCCAGAATGGCGCTACCTTAGGAAATCGCTTTTCCTAGTCATAATCGTAGTCTCCTCAGCGCAACGGGTTAGGATTAGGATTACGTTTACAATTCGCGGAGAGGGGCAGGGGGTGTCGGAGGCGAATCCGAACTCTACATCTGTATTGTCTGGGGCAACAGTAGTGACCAAGGCAACAGCAGTGACATTTACGTTACAACGTGCGTCGCTAAGTTCACATGCTCGCCGGATCTGACCCACGGAGTTGACGGCAATATCACTAACAACCCTCAACTGATAACAACCAGCCACCTCTCCAAGGGATCGCCCTGCATCGCGGCCGGCAGCTCGACATTTGCCTCTGGGGTTGATATCGACGGTGAGTCCTGGCAGTCGACTCCGTGGTGGATTTCGGCGACACCACGACGGCAACGAATCCGGTGCTTGCGGTCTCCAAGGCCTGGAGCACACCGGGGGTTAAAGAGCTGGTCTTTACAGCCTGGAATGACAACCATCCCGATGGCGTTACGCTCACGCAGCGCGTCACGGCGATCTCCCTGGCTGACTCCACCATCTACGTTAGCAACAATGGCAGCGATGCCAACTCCGGAACCAGCTGGGCCGAAGCTAAAGCAACGATCAACGCCGGCGTCGATGCCCAGAAGATCATCGGCGGACGGGTACTGGTGGCCGACGGCAGCTATGGTGCGGTTGGCTCATACTATAATCCAATCAACGTTCCCATCCGGCTTAGCAGTGTTAATGGGCCGACGAACACAACGATCCAAGGCGATGGCACGGACAGTTGCCTGACGATCGGCGATGTGAAGGCGATTGTCAGCGGATTCACGATCCGTGGCGGTAAAGCCAATGAAGGCGCCGGTGTTTTCTGCAAAACCAAGCTCCCGATGATCTCAAACTGCGTGATCACAGAATGCGAAACTTCTGGCAACAACCGCTATGGCGGCGGCATCTACAGGGGCACGGTGTACAACTCGGTCATCACCAACAACACGGCCCTTAACAAAGATGATCTGTACCAAAGCATCGGCGTCAACTGCTTGATTGTAGATAATGTTTCAACAAGTGATGGTGGCGGGGCTTACTCCTGCAGGCTGACTGCGTGCACCCTGAAAAACAACCGCAGCGATTCTGCAGGCGGCGGCGCGGCAGGAGGCGAGGCCCACTCCTGCCTGATCATCGGCAATTCCGTAAGCTATACAACAATAACAGAGGGCCAAGGCGGCGGCGGTATTTCGGAAGGCGACGCTTACAACTGCACCATTATCTACAATGTGTGCGGAACAGCCTCCCGCGGAGGTGGCGTACAGGGAAAACCCGATAAGTATGCCACTATCTACAACTGTATTATTTACGGCAATACTACCAAGGGATCGGCCGAAAACATCCGTTACGTCACCGCCTACAACTCGTGCTCCCCGGATTTTGCACCCGGCGTTAACCCCAATATCACCAGCGTTGAGGGCAACATCGCCAGCGCGCCGATCTTTGCTAATCCCGCAATTGGCGACTACCGCCTGCTGATCACTTCGCCCTGCATCAATGCCGGCAACAACGCGTTCGTCTTCTCCACTCAGGATTACGGCAACCAGAGCCGGATCTCCGGCAAGATGGTGGACATAGGCGCCTATGAGTATCAACTGAACGTGCCCTTCCTCTCTGTCAGCAAACAGCAGATTCATCTCGCCGTTGCCCAAGGCAACTCACCCCTCAGCAGCTTCTTCGAGATCTTCAACAGCGGTGACGTCGGCACCATGGATTATTCGGTCAGCACGAATGCGGGTTGGCTCTCCTGCACGCCAGCCTCCGGCAGTTGCACAGACGACGAACGCGACACCATCACGATCACCAACGGCATCTGGTCCGGAGCGGTTAAGATAAACGCTGATGGTGAGTTCCGCATCCAAGCGACCAACAGTACCGACGGCGCCTTTGCCTTAAGCAATCCGTTCGATATAACCGAAGATGGCCGTTAAGACCTCACAATACCAAGCCTACCCTGACCTTTCTAGTCGCTAACCGATTACCTATAAGACGATTTCCATACGTTTACCGGAGTCCTTGATTGAGTCTCTAAAACTGTTGGCAAACAAGAGAGACGTTCCTTACCAGTCGCTGATGAAAGTTTTTTTGGCTGAAAGAATCGAACAAGAAATGCCTGTCATCGGGCAAAAAAATTCCGTAAACCATGGTAGAACCAGTATTCTTGCTCGCATTTTGCCTCAATACGTAACAATGAATCCGCTTCCGCTAACAAACTCCGAAACCTTGAAAGAGGTTGTGTAACTAATTATAGCCCGTCGGGCTCCCGAGTCTATAATCTGCTCAAAACGTATAAACACGCTCCACCATATCGCCGCCATTCTTCAACCTCGCAAATACGAGAGTGTCACGACTTAATTTCTTTCGAAGCACATTTTTGCCAAAACTTGACACATGCATCTCGTTTCACTATTTTCCGCCATGAACGTGCTACCTGTGTCGGTTCCGGCGGGGATACCGTACAGTCTTGAAGGTCATGTCTTGCAACTACTTAAAATAAACGGCTTAAACTTCGAGCATTGACGACGGCCAATGCGGTACACAAACCTGCGTTAAACCAGAAAGCCCGCAATCCGCTAATGCCGATTCAGCGATTTGTGTCGCAATCAGGGGCGTATTACAGTCCTCGCTGAGATGTGCCAGAAACACGGCCCGCAGCTGCTCGCCCGCTACTTGACGCAATAAATCCGATGCTTGATCGTTTGAGAGATGACCGCTGCGCCCTAATGTGCGTTGCTTGGACTCCCACGAACGATCGGCATTTCGCAACAGCTCAGGATCGTGGTTAAACTCAAGGATGAGCCCATGACATCCCGATAACTGACGGAGGATGAGATCCGACTCCTCGCCCAGA
This sequence comes from uncultured Lentisphaerales bacterium, assembly GCA_964618405.1. GTDB lineage: Bacteria > Verrucomicrobiota > Kiritimatiellia > RFP12 > UBA3636 > JBBQIY01. The sequence continues at coordinate 1,050 of CAZUAY010000087.1, read as the reverse complement.
TCGGTAACAATACCGAGACGGGAAATACCGTCGCTGATAACAAATCCAACCGGATCAGCCGCATCATGCGAAATAGAAAAAGAATCGACATGTAGGTCTCCGATCTCAAAAGGGGAACCGGGTTGAAATATATTCCATTCAAATTTCTTTCCTGATTTATACTCAACAGTGCTACTCGTCCCTTCTGTCGCATAAAGCGACATCCCGTACCGGGAAACAATTACTGGTAGTCCCCTCATGTGATCCACATGCTCATGCGTCACACAAATTGCATCAACGGCCTTAAGATCAACACCAATTTCCGAAAGCCGCTCACTAATCATTTTACAACTGAGGCCGACATCAATCAGAATCTGAGTAGATCCTGATGACACATAAATGCTGTTTCCCTTACTGCTGGAAGCTAATACACAAAACTTCATTCCCTCTTCTCCTGCCCCCACACTATATCCGTCAAGTGTATGCGCCAGGCACGGATGCGCCTCAACCATGTCCTCTGAGCTCTGAGCATTGACACACCCTGGCACGCACGCCTTTATTCATTACCGATGGCACAAGGATACAATGCATACTAAACATATTAAAGAACCTTGAACACAAATAAAGTATAACAAAACAAATAAACCGCATCAAATGAATTCACATCTATACGATTTAAACGATGGTCTGAAGGTCACTTGTCAAAGTGGATGCTCCTAAAAGCGGGTCACAAGGACGCATGAGGGCATTTACTCTTACCGAATCAGATCGAGGACGGGGAAGCTTCTGATTAAACCAAATGCGGAGGCTGCCCCTGCCCCCCACTCACGCCTGTCATCGGGGTTCTGCCCGCCAGCTTTTCGACAAGAGCCTCCACCTTCAGCCCACATCTTGACCGTCAAGGCGCATTAAAGGTTCTCGCAAGACGCAAGCCCAAATAGTCGAAGGAGAGGCCAGAATCGAACGCATAGCGGTACGCCGAACGGTTGGCCTCGGCAATCAATTTCCAGTTGCCGCCACGGCAGACACGGTTCGACCACGATTCGGGGCCAGTGGGATCGGTCACTGCCC
>CAZUAY010000086.1:0-13860 GCA_964618405.1 uncultured Lentisphaerales bacterium | reverse complement strand
AATTGAGAGTGCAAAGGTAATCGCTCAGTGACTGGGGAGGGGTGAAAGTGTTTTGCGAGAGTGACGACTGAGATCTGCTCTGCTGTGTTATCAACCCAGTTGTCGCAATAAGCGTGATGCGGTTTTAAACACAGAGAGTTGGAGACACAGAGATTGAGCCACTGGGAGCGATATGCTTCCAGCATTCATATCAGGAAGAACAGTCTGGGTTTTCGGCGTGTTTCTCTCGTCGCCGCGAGCCTATCTTATGCGGTGATCTCTCTAATTCTAAGCACAAATCCCCGATGCCTATCTGGGCGGAACCCTGTCGGCTCTCTCGCAGGAGCATTCCGTAATACTAACGACTAACCACTAACAACTAGCGACTGTAATCGGTCAGGCACAGCCCCCTGTGCCTGACCGATTACGTCACTGACCGATTTACCAATTGACTCTATAAGAATGATTGTGATAGCGTACGCTACCAGCACGTAAATTGTGTGATCTAACTGACGCAAGAGGAGGATTGTTGTGTATTATCTCGTTGTTTGTGTAGGGTTGTGTTTGTCCTGTTTGTCCGTCTCTTCGGTCTACGCCAAAGACCCGGTAAACTTCGTGTCAAAGCCGCTCGCGGCGGGAAAGGCGCTCCTCGCCGATAATGGCTATGCCTTATCGATGCCGATCGGAGTTGCGAACTTCTCCCCCGAACTTCGGTTGCCCATCCAGCTTGTGTATGGGTCTTCCAGCCGCAAATCGGGACTGTTCGGATATGGATGGGGTTCCCCGCAGTTGGAGAGTTCGGCTGTGCCGCAGCGTGATGGCGTCTTGTGGACAACGCCGTGGGGCGAAAAAATACGCTTCTATGCGAAAAATAAGGCCGACAAGGAAACACTCAAACTTTACAACGAATCGAGTTTTGGAGGTGAGTTCTTTTCACCGTACTCGGATTGGAATGCCGCTTGCTCCGCTTCTGGAGACAAGTTTATGCAATCCGGAGACTGGGTGTTTTCCGGAAAACGCGGGTACGCCGGCTGGGCGTTTACCTACCGGAATGCCAAGCTGACGAAAATCCAGTCATCCTCTGGCAATGAAATAGCATTCTCCTATGGGCAGAACGGTAGCATTTCTTCACTTTCGCAGAACGGGCAGTCGTTTGTGGAGATTTCCTTCTCCGAAGACCTGGCCACGTCGATCAAGATAAATGGAATTGAGCATCGCTTTCTCTATCAAAAGGGTTCAGTCTCCATTGCACCTCAAACCGAGAACGGGGAAATAGCCACGTTCGACAAACCGCGTCTGACTTCAATTGTCACCGGGGAACTGAACCCCGTCGAGCTTGGATACGACGATTGCGGATATCTTGTCCGGATGAAGCAGGGGAATTTTATCGACAGCATGGTGGTTCAGCACGGCGTCCTGCAGAAGTTTCCCGACGGGATTACTGCAAAGGATAAGGCGGCAATACTTGCGAATGATGTTGAAGGCCGCATCCTCTCGGACAGCTTCTTCCGTTATGCCTACTCCGGTGCCGAGCCTGGCCGGGTTTGCATGACCAACAAGATGGGGCAAACGGCATCATACGAAATGAAGGCCCAGACCGGTGTGTTTACACTGACCGAGTTCTCGGGCAAGACCTACAGCATCTACTATTTCATGCGGCATGATGTGGCCTATCTAGGCCAAGTGCGGCAAATCGTCGATTCCCGCAAGCGCACAGTCGTCTCCTATCGCTACGATAAGGAGTCCGGCAAGCCGGTGCGCACCCGCGATATGGCGGGCAATGACATCGTGATGGAGTATGATGGTTCCGGGAATCTCGTCCAGGTGTCGCGCCGCGGAGCGGATGAGGCGGAGCCCGTTCCGGTGAGTCGCGCCGTGTATGACCGCCGGGGCAATCCCGAGACTCTGATGACATTGGATGAAATGGGGAAAGTCGTTGCCACGACGCGTATCCAATACGATGCCGCTGGCCGACCCGTGCGCATGGACAATGGACAAATACAGAACACGGTCGCCTACAATAAATTCGGGTATCCGGTCAGCGTCAAGAATGTCTTCGGGCAGACGTCACGCATCGAGTACGATCCGTACAATCGTGCGATCTCGTCCACAGACCCCTATGGTGTGACCAGCATCAGCACGCTGACGCCTTCCGGCCTGATTTCGAAGATGGAGCGCAAGGACGGCGATGAAGTCCTTACGTCGATTGCCGTAGAATACGATGGCAACGGACAGCCAGTCATGTACACCGACCAGCGCGGCCGTGTCAAAAAATTCGAGCGCGATGCTTTCGGTCGTGTTGTGAAGGAGTTTCTGCCGGACGATACCAGCGTCGAGTATTCCTATAATGAACTGGGCCGCGTTTCAACTGTGCTCGATCAGAACCGGCATGAAATCAAGTTCGACTGGGATCGCTTCGGCATTGGCGGCAAGACCACGGCGGCCAACCAGCTCACCGACTACGTGTACGACAAATCCGGCTTGCTGAGCCGGGTTGATTCGTCCAAGGGCGGCAATACAGACCGCTCGATTCAGTACGAATACGACAACCTCGACCGGGTTTCCAAGGTCACCTACGCCGATAAAGAGGTGGAGACGTTCAAGTACGACACCTGGGGCAGAATTCTCGAGACAACGCGCGGAGACAAGAAGGCCGTCTTCAAGTACGACTTCTTTGGCCGTCTCACGGAGAAGACGGAGGGGACGCTTGTGAACCGCTACGCCTACAATGCCTACGGACAGCGCACCGCCCGGAGCACGGTCGATGGCGACTTCAGTCAGTTGGAGGAGCGCGTTTACGACGACTACGGACGACTCACGGGAATCCGTTCTGGCAAGGATGTATCGATGTACCGCTACAACGACAAGAATCAGCTTGTCATCCAAGTGGTTAATGGCACTTTCATTCGTTTCGACTATACGAAGTACGGGCAGCTCAAAAGCAAGAAGATGGATGCAGGGGTGCCGGAACTTGATGTGGATGAAGAATTCGAATTTTCAGCGCCTCCGGAATTAGAAATATGAGTCGGATTTCCGCCTGCGGACACTGTCGGAGAAGGTAGTAGTTAAAGCGAAAAGAAAGGGTTCTCATGTGTTGATACATTCGCATAGGTGGGGCATCTGATTGAACAAAGTGAATAGGGAAATCAGGAAGTTATGGAAAATGAAAGGATAGCGTTGCCTGACAAGGATCTCACGTCAGCCATTATTTGTGCAGCTATTGCTGTTCATAAAGCCCTTGGACCTGGGTTCCTAGAATCCATCTACGAGGAAGCTTTCTGTATTCAGTTGGATTGTCAGAAAATTCCATTTGAGAGACAGAAGAGTATTCGCTTAACGTATCAGGGGCGTTTGATTGGAGAACATCGCTTGGATTTGCTTATCGACAAGCGGGTGGTCGTTGAACTCAAGGCCATTAAAGCCTTTGAACCTGTTCATTTTGCCATCGTTCGCTCCTATATGAAAGCCACCAACACCGATTCAGGGCTTCTTCTCAATTTTGCCACCATGCCCCTCACTGTCAAACGTGTTGCCAGAGAACACAATCAACCTTCTGATTAACGACGCCCATAGCTACAACACAATTATGCTAGTTTTTTTATCAGGAAATCAGGAACGTCTGGAACTTTACCTCGGTGCATTTCATGTGGCAAGGTCTACACACCAGCACCCACTTCCTGTTTTCCTGAGTTCCATATTATAACGTCGATGTCTCACAACGCGGCCTCTGGCCGCAATAACAAGAAAAACAAACCAAAGGTGTATAAATGACACTGAGCAAAATGAAAGTCTTATCCGCTGCCGCGTTGATCGCGGTGTCGGGGGCGGTGCAGGCGGCTGTTTCACAGCCGTTGCACGTCACAATCGAATACGAGTACGCCAAAGATGGCGAGATCGTCTCCCGCAAAATCAACGGAGAGGTGCAGCGCTATGAATACGACCTGCGCGGACAGCTCACCGGCGTCTACGACGGCAACGGCAAAGCCGTTGAAGCGTACCAGTACGATGCCGCAGGCAACATCCTGAAGAAGACGCTCAACGGCACGACGACCACGTTCACGTACGACGCCGCGAACCAGCTCGTTTCTAAGGAAGATGCTTCCGGCCTCGTCACTTACGAATACGATGCCGCCGGGCGTATGATCCGCGAAGGCGACAAGGAATACCGGTATTCGTATCTGGACAAGATTACGTCCGTCATCGAGAACGGTGCAACGGCGGCCACGATGGATTACTTCGTCGGCGGGCAGATCGCCTCCGTGACGCGCGGAAACGAAGCTGAGCGGTTCATCTGGGATGGTCTGGCGCTTGTCCACCGCGACGGCAGCGACTACCTCAACGAACCGGCCATCGGCGGCGGCAATCCCATCGCCTCGGACGGCAAGGTCATGTTCAACGACAGGCTTGGCAGCACGGTCGCCGTCAAAGGCGATGAAAGCTACAGCATGACGTCCATGACCGCTTTCGGTGAGAGTAGCGATTCGGGAGCGTTCTTCACGGGCAAGCCATTCATCGGCGAACTCGGGTATGCGTTCCTGATGCGCAGCTACCGCCCAGAGAGCGGCAAGTGGCAAACCGCCGATCCCCTGGGCTATCCCGACGGCTGGAACCAATTGGCGTACTGCAACAACGAGGTGACGGATTCTGTAGATAGGTTTGGTACTATAACAGAAAAACTTTATGATTTCAGTAACCTCGACCGTAATTGTTTTGATTTAGAGACCAGGTGGACCGAGGATGATGACAATCCCCCTTTTACATACCTCTCTGGAATTGACGAAATAACAGGACTAGGAAAGGTTAAATCTTTCATAAGTATTAAAGCGGACAAAGGAGGAAATGGCGGTTTCGAAAATATAAAGCCGTATTTTCTTTCTCAGTCTGGCGGTTCGGTTTCTCATATATATCCTCAAATCGTTGATGAAAATGGAGACGTCACACAAGCGGTGACTAAGACGTATGGAGCGACCTCATCGTTAGATGGTTCGCCGGAATACGAATTTGTGACAGAAGAACCTATTACAGGGTTCTTCCGTTACCATCTTTATGCCACATTCAACGTATTGTATAAGCTTGCAGGGGATGGTTGGTTCAACACTATCGTCGTGCCCTATGAGTTGCATCTGTTTTACGAGGTACGGAAAGAATAGCATGCGATGCTGTGAATCATTCTTAACGTTAATATTCCTCGTCAGCCAGCAAAAAACGGAAAGGTTAAATTGCTGGTTGATGGGGTTGGAGAGTCAACATGAACATTCGGTCTTTTTTTGCCTTCTTTCTTTCTCTTTTCTTTGTTTCCACCCCCTGTCTTTGGGCTAATGATAACTTGTCCAAGGCACAATACCTTGATTTCAAATGCATGACTTCGCTGCGTGACCCTGTCCTTGCTTATGACATCACGGCTTCACCCGGATTGGCCATGACAGATGGCTCAATGGCTCTGGTGGTCAATATCGGAAACTCCCAGGTGCGCCTTTCCGTCATGGAGCTTTTGGAAAAGGGGATTGAGCTCAGGGTGGAGAGCAGTCACTTGCCTCGGCAAGAGTCGAGTACATGGGACTCCGTTCTCCCAGGGCTTCCTTCCAGCACGCTACGGCAGTTCACGCTGCGTGTCGGCGATTCGGATGTTGTGTCCTGGACGCGATACAACAACGGAAAGCCGACTTATGTTCTTAGGAATTTCCGCGTTTACTTGGTCTCTGAAAACGATGTCAGGGGGCATTTCTGGGTTACGGAGCGCTTCTCGCAAGAGGCAAAGGACAACTTGTTTGCCGCCAACGTTTTTTCCATTAATGCTGTATTGCAAACCATGCCGATTAGCCTAGAAGATCAAATCCGGCTCAGTGTTTCCGATCCAATCTGGATCATGCTAACCACGAAAAGCGGATTCATTTATCCCAAAAACCTCGTTTTCCCGACCGTTGAGGAACTGCTCGACCAACGCCCCATCAAGACGGCTCAAAGTCCTCAGGACTACATGGGAAGCACCGAGCCTCTCTGGAAATGTCCTTTTCTTCTTCCTCCCGTCCTTGCCATCAAATCAGACCTTGATCAGAAAGAGGTCGTCGACAAGCTCCAGGCGTTGCAGCGTGAAATGGCACTTGCTGCAATTCGGTATTTCGATTCGGATTTTTCGAGCGAACGTCTCCTCTGCTCCGAACGGTTACTCGCGTATTACTTGGAAGTCATCGATGAGTCATCTCCGCTTCATGACAGCATCGAAAAGAACTTGATTACTGCCAGGAAAGAGGTGAAATCGGTGTCGATGTTTTCTGTAGGAGGAACAAATTTCAACTCGGGAATTATAAGGTCTACACCCGTAAGGAAACAACAGGCCATTCCGGCGGAACCTATCGAGCATGAAAATTCCGATAAATAGACGAAATGATATGAAAAGAAGTGTTGCCATATCCGTTATTTCGCTCCCGTGTTTATCCACAGTTCTCTGCGGGCAGGCGCAGGGGATCGGGTTTGTACAGGTGGCGAGACTGGTACCGACAAAACAAGAAAGGTCGCAATGAATAAGAAAGTATTGTTAATTGAGCACGTTTTGTTGGTGGCTTTGTTAGCCATATTGGGGGTTTCGACTCTGAGGAGGCATTTTTTCTCTCAACGTATTCGTTCACAGTATGCACAAACCAAAGAGAACGCATACTTCTCGGAAGTGTCTTTCTGGGGAAATGATTCTTTTTACACGAAGGATATTCCAGTCGTAACAAACGAACTGATTAGTCTGCCGGTGTATCTCAACAGACCCGTTGTCTACACGACGGAGGTGTATTCAACAAACAGGCAGAGTCGAATCGTCTTTGAGGTTCGGCCGGTTGAGACTGAAAACCTAAAGTATGAGTTGTGTGTTGTTGTGTACGATTTTCATCCGCACATGTCTGCTCTAGGCGGAGGAGCCATCCCTGCTCCGATGCAATTCTTTATCAATTCAAATGGCGTGAGTTCACCCGGATATAAAGGGTTTAATGCAACAAGTACTACCTCATTCGAGGGGGTTGACGTGTACGCCTCCATTCCTCCTGAACAGCAAAAGGGGACTTGCGTATGCTATGTGTATGTCAATTTTCCAAACTCGCCATTCACCCGAGAAGATGGTACTGCGTTCTGTGATTTTCCAGCGACGTTTCCACGAGAGAAGTTCGGTGGCAAATTAATTCGACTTGAATGGAATTATGAAAGCGAAGCTATTGTTCACTAACTATGCACTTCTGTAAATATCTATCAGTTGCGTTGTTCCTTCTCACCACCCTCTGCGGGCAGGCGCAGGAGACGGGTTCTGTGCAGGTGGCGACTTCGGCACCGAACAACCGGACAGTGACCGTGTACTACCGCGTGCCGAAGGGCTATGATACGAAGCGGCTGGATTCATATCGCGTTCTCTTTATCTTCGGTGGGCGCAATACCACGGGGAAAGCCGATGCTACGGGGCGCTTGGGCTGGGGCGAATGGGCGTCGATGTCTCACAACGCGGCCTCTGGCCGCACTAACAAGAAAAACAAACCAAAGGTGCAGAAATGTCACTAGGAAAAATGAAAGTCCTCTCCGTAGCCGCGTTGATCGCGGTATCGGGGGCGGTGCAGGCGGCTGTTTCACAGCCCTTGCATGTCACAATCGAATACGAGTACGCTAAAGATGGCGAGATCGTCTCCCGCAAAATCAACGGAGCGGTTCAGCGCTACGAATACGACCTGCGCGGACAGCTCACCGGCGTCTACGACGGCAACGGCAAAGCCGTTGAAGCGTACCAGTACGATGCCGCAGGCAACATCCTGAAGAAGACACTCAACAGCACGACGACCACGTTCAAGTACGACGCCGCCAACCAGCTCGTTTCGAAGAAGGACGAAGCCGGTACAACCAGCTACGAATACGATGCCGCTGGGCGCATGATCCGCGAAGGCGAAAAAGAATACCGGTATTCGTATCTGGACAAGATCACGTCCGTCATCGAGAACGGTGCAACGGCGGCCACGATGGATTACTTCGTCGGTGGGCAGCTCGCCTCCGTGACGCGCGGAAACGATGCCGAGCGGTTCATCTGGGATGGTCTGGCGCTCGTCCACCGCGACGGCAGCGACTACCTCAACGAACCGGCCATCGGCGGCGGCAATCCCGTTGCCTCGGACGGCAAGGTCATGTTCAACGACAGGCTCGGCAGCACGGTCGCCGTCAAAGGCGATGAAAGCTACAGCCTGACGTCCATGACCGCCTTTGGCGAAAGCAGCGATTCGGGAGCGTTCTTCACCGGCAAGCCGTTCATTGGCGAACTCGGGTATGCGTTCCTGATGCGCAGCTACCGCCCCGAAAACGGCAAGTGGCAGACCGCCGATCCCATGGGCTATCCCGATGGCTGGAATAACTTGGCGTATTGCAATAACGGGGTGACGAGTTGCGTGGATCTATTCGGAGCGGAGGTAATTTTCGCCACCCCAAAGAGCGATAATTTCAAGGGATTCAATGAGTATTATAACCGTAGTGTTGTGCTCGAGGATGGGGAACTAGAGCGTACAACAAGCGATGGATATACAAAGTACCAAGTTACTTTCAATGCTAATTTTACGGGTTCAGGTTGGGCGAACAAAGCCGTAGCAACACCCTACATAGAGCAGAATGGTTTCACTGTTTCATACGGACACATGGAAACTGACGACAACGGCGAAACTACGTGGATTGAAAATACGGTGGTAAAACCCGTTGCATATACACCGACCGTTAAGCAAGTGATGCCAGTAGTTTACAATGAATGGATTCGAGACGACCACGATGGCTATCTCACTTATTTTTTGAAGGCTACACTCACTCTCCAAGAGGGAATTGAGGGTCAAGGATACAGCGCAGCCAGCGACAGCTTTCCTGTGGAGTTACTCGTATCCAAACGTGTAAAAAAAGAATAGCATTACGTTCAAACTCCGCAACTCAAGGCTCTTGATTTAAACTTGAGTTGCGGTCTTTTGTCACTCTGATCTCAATTAAATCGGCATGAAAGGCGAAAACTGTGAAAATCATCAATACTATATTTATAACTCTCTGCTGCTGCTTTCTGCATATGCAAACTTACGCGCAAGAGAATCTATCCGATGGCCGCTTTCTAGATTTCCGTCGGATCTACGAAAGGACCAATGACGTCTCCGTCACTGCTTCCTGGAAGGTCTCTGCCTCTCCCAAACTGCGCGAGAATATGGACTCGGTCTATTTCTTGTTGTCTACTGGAAACACCCAGACCAAGATTCCTGTTGCCGATGTGATCGACAAGCGGGTTGACTTTGGCATCGGGACAACGCGTCTGCCTGCCGTCACATCTTCGCGGTGGCCATGGACAGACGTACCCAGTGCTGTTGGTTTTGGATTGATTAACACGCTCACGATTTCAGTGGAAGGGAAGGAAGTAGTGACATGGACGAAGATTCTTGACGGATCTCTGTTCATTACAAGCAACTTCCGGGTCTCGCTGGCCGAGGATCATAAGCATACAGGACTGGTTTGGATCACCGAGTACTACAATCAAGAAGGCGCTGACAATCTCTATTGGCAAAACTTCATGGAATATTCCCAGCCTAGTAGCACAAAAACTCGCTACCCAGATGACGAAGCGTTCCTTCGAAACACATTTGGGCCGATTTGGGTGACGTTGACTACGCAGCCTGGCTTTATCAATCCCGATCGGCTGGCTTTCCCAACCATTGACGAATTGGTAAGTCAGCAGTCGATCGCACAGGCGAGCACGGCAATGGAATACGTGGCGAGTCGGTTGCCCGTTTGGGACCGTCCATTTCTCCTGCCGCCCGTGATTTCGCTCAAGCCAGAACTCAACGCAAAGGAAGTCGAGGAGAAGCTTCTCGCCTTGCAACACGATGTTTTGGTGGCGATTGTCAAGTCAGGTGGGGAACCCGGTTCCTGTGGACAGATGAAGAACACGTCCAAACTTCTCGCCTATTACTTGGAAGTCATGGATGACAAGTCTCCGTTGCGCAGTTGCCTCGAGCAAAATCTCGAGGCGGTAGACAAAGAGGTGGCCGAAGCGACAAAGCCAATTCCCTTAGAGAACCGTTTAATCGATCAGCCCCGCCGCAAAACTCCCCGCCTCAAAACACCTTGAGAGGTACAAACCAAGTTGACAACATGAAGATGAAGAGGATCATTGCATTCTGCCCGCTCTTGTTTCTGTCCGCAGTTCTCTGCGGACAGGCGCAGGAGACGGGTTCTGTGCAGGTGGCGACTTCGGCCCCGAACAACAGAGCGGTGACGGTGTACTACCGCGTGCCGAAGGGCTATGATACGAAGCGGCTGGATTCATATCGCGTTCTCTTTATCTTCGGTGGGCGCAATACCACGGGGAAAGCCGATGCTACGGGGCGCTTGGGCTGGGGGAAATGGGCCGATGAGCAGGGCGTGTTTATCGTGTGTCCGGGGTTTACAGATGACAACTACTGGGAACCGAAGGCGTGGTCCGGCAAGGCGTTGACTCAAGCCCTGGTTCTCATCGGCAAGGAGTACAAGATTTGTCAATCGAAGTTGTTTTTTTACGGCTATTCCGCCGGATCACAATCCGCGAACCTCTTTCCGGCCTGGCGTCCTGATTCGACGCGTGCGTGGGTCAGTCACGCCTGTGGCTATTTCTACAATCCTAGCGCTGTGATGCGCGGTGTGCCGGGACTTGTGACCTGCGGCGATGCCGATACTGCGCGCTATGTCATCAGCCGGCGATTCGTCGAGAATAACCGGAAATTCGGCATAGATGTGATCTGGCGATCCTATCCGAACCACCCGCATGACGTGCCGCCGGATTCACTGGAACTGGCGCGGGCCTTTTTCACATTCTATCACACAAAATATGCGGCAGATTTGCGCCATTCTAACTTGGCAGGACGAGCCGAGCCCGAAAAGCCGCAATTCATTGGCGATGCCGAAGATTATGATTATTATCCTGTTGGTTCAGCCGGGGCGAAGAATATTTTGACGGAAGATCAGGTTTTCCTGCCGTCGAGGGAAGTGGCGGAGGCGTGGAGGGGGAGGAGATAAAATTACGAATTATGAATTACGAATTATGAATTGAGCCTCATGCCCCCCTAGGATGAAGGATGAATTATGAGGATGAATTGAGCCTCATGCCCTCCTAGGATGACGGATGAATTATGAGGGATGAAGTGAGCCTCATGCAAAACCCCTAAAATTAGGATTACGATTAGGATTACGATTAGGATTACGATTAGGATTAGGAATTGGGAGATGAATAGACTGATTTTCACCATGGTTGCGGCGGTGCTTGTCCTGTCTGCGGGATTCGCAGGCGGCGAGACGTTGATGGTCGGTGAGACGGAGTTTGCCTATAAAGTTCCCAAAAGCTATGGCACGAATTCGCAGATCATGGTTCTATTCGGTGGACGTAACTGGCCGGGAGAGAAAACGCTGAAAGCGTACGATTTCTCGGATCTTGCCGATCAGCATAGTCTGTTCCTTCTCTCCCCTTCGTTTCACGATCGCGATTACTGGGAACCCGAAGCGTGGTCTGGAAATGCGTTGAGCCATGCGGTCCGAGAGCTTGAGCTGAAGTTCTCACTGAATCCTTCGAAACTATATTTTTACGGCTATTCTGCCGGCGGACAATGCGCAAACCTCTTCTACGCCTACATGCCCGAGCGCGTGGCCGCCTGGGGGGCGCATGCCTGCGGGGTGTATCCGTTTCCGGTTACGAACGCCTCGGCTCCGGCATTCATCACCTGCGGGCTGAAGGATGCCGACCGTATTCCGATCAGCCGTCAATTCATCTACCACTACCGTGAAAGCGGAGGGCAGATGCTGTGGAAGACGTATACGGGCGGGCATGAGCTGAATCCGGAGGCGTTAGAACTTGCGCGAGCGTGGTTCGATGCGCGGATTACCGGTTCCGAGGCAGACAGCATGGGCGAGGACGATACGTTGCGGACCGTTCCGCTCGCTGAAGTCGAAAAGATTGACGTTGAGTTCAGAAACTATTTCCCGACCCGCGAAATCATGGAGATGTGGTTGCAATGATGGAGTTCACCTGCGATGGAATTGTCCGGCACGGCTTCGGCTTCTATAATCCCAATCATGCGGCTGCGTTCATCTGCGCGTTGATGCCGTTCGTGTGGTCTGCTGGGTGCAGGTGGAGACACTGGGCCGTACGAGTGGCAGCCGCGACAATGACCGTACTGCTCTGCATCGCGTTGGCCATGACTTTTTCTAGAACCGGACTGGTGGTCGTCCTTCTCGAAGCGTTTCTGTTCTGCTTTGCTTACAACAGGTCTCACCGCGTTCATCCGAATTCTCCAAGCGGAACGGTTGTGCCTGCAACGACTTCATCAAGGCGCATGAGCTGGCAGGTCTGTCTGGTGTTCATTGGAGTCTGTGCGACGATCTTCTATCTCTCTGGAGGGTTCGCCCGGTTTACGCTCGACAGGGCGGTCACGAACCGAATCGACATCTGGAAGGCGGGCGTGGCCCTTTTTGCGTCAAATCCATTGAAAGGCGTGGGCCTTGGCAATTCGGGACTTCTGGCAACTTCGTATCTGCTCCGGGATGGCATCGAGTGCCGCACGCTGGTCAACAGCCACCTGACGTTGCTTGTCGAATTCGGAGCCGTGGCTGGCGTGGTCTGGACGGCGATGATCCTGCTTTCTCTTTATTCGTGGAAGCGTCATCCAGCATGTTTTGCGTCATTGTGCGGACTCTGCCTCTCGGCTTTTTCCGCAAGCATCTTCGACTGGGAGATCTTAGCCGATTTTGATTCCTTTGGTTCGCTCCCGATAGCCAACTTCGTTCTCTCTTGGTGCATGCTGCTCCTGTTTGTCTTTCTGCTACTGCGACTCAGTTGTGACCGTTGGAGATCGAGGCGTGCATTGGGGGCGCTTGTCGCATCAGTCGCGTTCATCGGTGTGCTCGCCACATTCGGAGGCACGGCGCCAAAGGTGTCCGGGAACTGCGTCGTGGTGGGTGATGCTGGGGACAGGAGTGCGGTGATACGAGGGGCATCGTTCAAGATCAAGGACGTAGCGGTGTTCATGCGTGAACACGGATATGGATCGTATGTCATGGCCATCAAACCCCTACATTTCAGTTGCGAGGGAATGATGCCGAGTTGCAGGCGAGTTGTCCTGTTTGGAAATGCACACGAACTCGAAGCCCTTGTGCCCGGCATACCGCTTGTCTACGTATCGCCCCCCGAATGGGCTAACATTTCACCGAAGGCGGAAAAGATCTTTCTCAAACGTTATGCCGATTCGTTTCCGACGGCGTCTGACATTGCCAAAATCGCAGTCGAGTACTACTGAGTTGGCTGGAATGCTGGAATGTTGGAATATTATAACGTCGATGTCTCACAACGCGGCCTCTGGCCGCACTAACAAGAAAAACAAACCAAAGGTGCAGAAATGTCACTAGGAAAAATGAAAGTCCTCTCCGTAGCCGCGTTGATCGCGGTATCGGGGGCGGTGCAGGCGGCTGTTTCACAGCCCTTGCATGTCACAATCGAATACGAGTACGCTAAAGATGGCGAGATCGTCTCCCGCAAAATCAACGGAGCGGTTCAGCGCTACGAATACGACCTGCGCGGACAGCTCACCGGCGTCTACGACGGCAACGGCAAAGCCGTTGAAGCGTACCAGTACGATGCCGCAGGCAACATCCTGAAGAAGACACTCAACAGCACGACGACCACGTTCAAGTACGACGCCGCCAACCAGCTCGTTTCGAAGAAGGACGAAGCCGGTACAACCAGCTACGAATACGATGCCGCTGGGCGCATGATCCGCGAAGGCGACAAGGAATACCGGTATTCGTATCTGGACAAGATCACGTCTGTCATCGAGAACGGTGCAACGGCGGCCACGATGGATTACTTCGTCGGCGGGCAGA
>CAZUAY010000085.1:0-13908 GCA_964618405.1 uncultured Lentisphaerales bacterium | reverse complement strand
GCGGGGCGGCGGGTACAGAGCCCCGCGTTCCCAGGGTGGGTTCCCGCGTTCTTAGGGGCTTCCAGAGGGCTGGGATCGCGAGGCTCCGCACTCGCTCTCTCAGCGGGGTGGCGGGTACAGAGCCCCGCGTTCCCAGGGTAGGTTCCCGCGTTCTCATGGGGTTCCTGAGGGCTGGGATCGCAGAGAGGGCTGGGATCGCGAGGCTCCGCACTCGCTCCCTCAGCGGGGCGGCGGGTACAGAGCCCCGCGTTCCCAGGGTGGGTTCCCGCGTTCTTAGTGAGTTTAGTCGACTTCATCGGCGCGCTTCCTCCTGACAGGACCATTCAAGGAGCTTCTTCTTGAGCAGTTCCTTCGAGGGGAGGTAGAGCTGGTATTCTTTGGCGTGGATGTTAGAGTCTTTGGGCAGTGTGAGTTCCACCACGGCGTCTTTTTTCTCCTTGCACAGGAGGAGGCCGATGGTGGGATTCTCCTCTGCCAGCTTCACGTGGCGGTCGTAGTAGTTCACATACATCTGCATCTGCCCGAGGTCTTGGTGGGTGAGTTTGTCGAGCTTCAGGTCAATGACCAGATAGCAACGCAGGAGACGGTTGTAGAAGACGAGGTCGAGAAAGTAGTGGTCTCCGTCGAAGGTGAAGCGCTTCTGCCGCGCCTCGAAGAGAAAGCCCTTCCCGAGTTCGAGGAGAAACTTTTCCAGATGGGTGATGATGGCGGACTCAAGATCGGATTCGGAGTAGCGGGGTTGCTCTTCCAAGCCCAGGAATTCGAGGACGAGGGGTTCTTTGAAGAGGTCTTCCGGCTTCGTGATGATCTGCCCCTTCTTCGCCAGTTCGCTGATGCCCTTTTTGTCACGGCTGAGGGCGAGGCGTTCGTAAAGGGAGGAGGCTTTCTGGCGGCGGAGTTCGCGGACGTTCCAGCCCGAGTTAGCCGATTCGATTTCGTAAAAACTCCGTTCGTTGGGATCTTTGACGGTGAGTAACTCGACATAGTGGGACCAGCTCAGAGTGAAGGGCGATTTCCGCGAAGCCTTCGCGGACATTGGCAATGGGTCAGTTGCCGACTGACCTTTTTCAGGTGTGACCCATTCACCAGACAGTGTCTGGTGTTTCTGCCTGACCGCCAATTTAACAGACGGCGTCTGTTGAATTGGGGGACTGAATTCGAGGAAGAACTGCCGCATGAGCTGAAGATTGCTCACAGAAAAGCCTCGCCCAAACTCCTCCGTCAGCCGCGCAGAAAGCTCTTTCAGCAACTCCGCCCCATACGCCGCCCGCTTCTTGCCCTTCTGCTCATGCTCGACGATGCGGCGGCCAATCTCAAAATTGGTCATCACTTGCAGGGTGTTGACGGTGCTGGCGGCAGCATGGCGGGCGGACAGGATAAGGCTACGCACCTCAGCGATGAGCGGTCCGAGATCGTTCGCCTTTACTTTAGCGGCTGCTGTCGTTTTCTTTTTCATCCTTCTCCCTCCCCCCACTTCATCATTCATAATTCATCATTCATACTTCTCTCTGTACTTCATCATTCATAATTCATAATTCATCATTCTCTCTTCATAATTCATCATTCATCATTCATACTTCTCTCTACTTCTCTCTACCCTTCATAATTCATACTTCATACTTCATACTTTCTCTCAACTGCTTCTTCAACTGCTCGCGTGTCTCGGCGATCTGCGCAAGGAGCTTTTCGTATTCAGGCAGGAGGTGGTCTACATCGCCGGGACCTTCGTCGGCACTGTGCGGGTTCTTGAGGTCGAGATTGAAGTTGCCGGCTTTGATGGTGTCGATGGAAACGCACCACGCATGTTCGTTTTCCTCGCGGGATTTGAAGCCGTCACTTTCGTCACCCCACCAAGCACGCTCATCCTCAAACTCTTCGATGCGGATGGGTTTGCCTTTGTTGTAGCTCTTGGCTCCCGTCGGATACGGGTGCTCGTAATACCAGATATGGCTCGTGGGTGCGCCTTTGGTGAAAAAGAGGAGGTTCGTGCGAATGCCGGTGTAGGGATTGAAGACGCCGTTGGGCAAGCGGACGATGGTGTGCAGATTGCACTCGGTAAGCAGCGCTTCTTTAATGCGAGTCTTCACGCCTTCACCGAAGAGAGTGCCATCGGGCAACACGAGTCCGGCGCGTCCGCCGGGCTTGAGGATCTTCATGAGGAGCACGAGAAAGAGGTCGGCAGTTTCGCGAGTGCGGAATTCGGAGGGATAATTGGCCTCAATACCGTCCTCTTCCATGCCGCCGAAGGGCGGGTTGGTGACAATGACGTCCACGCGTTCCTTCGGACCCCAGTCGCGCAGGGGACGAGCAAGCGTGTTGTCATGGCGAACGTTGGAGGGGACGTCGATGCCGTGTAGCAGGAGATTGGTCATGCACAGAACGTGCGGGAGGTGTTTTTTCTCGATGCCGGAGAAGCAGTCCTGAATCATGCGCTCATCGGCCTCGGTCTTGGCCTGTTTGCGCAGGTGCTCGATGGCGCAGGTGAGAAAACCGCCGGTGCCGCAGGCGGGATCGAGTACAGTTTCACTGAGACGGGGATTGACCTGCTCAACGATGAACTGCGTAACGGCTCGCGGGGTATAGAACTCCCCAGCGTTGCCCGCAGATTGGAGGTCTTTGAGGAGCTTCTCATAGATATCGCCAAACATGTGACGGTCGTCGGAGGCGTTGAAGTCGATGACGTTGATCTTGTTGATGACCTGGCGCAACAAGGTGCCGTTCTTCATGTAGTTATTGGCATCGTCAAAAGCCATGCGGATCAGTCCGGCGATTTTGTCGCCACCGACAGTAATCGCCTTGAGCTTGGGCAGAAGCGTGTTGTTGACGAAGTCGAGCAGGGCATCGCCAGTAATCCCCTCTTCGTCCTGGGCCCATGCAGACCAGCGCAGGTGTTGGGGCAAGGGTGACTTATAGCTATCGCGGATAAGTTCCATTTCCAGCTCGCGGTCGTCGAAGATTTTCAGAAAGAACATCCAGCCGAGTTGTTCAAGTCGCTGAGCATCACCATAGGTGCCAGCGTCTTTGCGCATAATATCTTGGATGGACTTTACAATGTTAGATACATTAGACATAGGAAGAAATTATGAAGTATGAATTATGAAGTATGAAACGAGAGAAGGAGGAGAAAGAAGAAATTATGAAGTATGAATTATGAAGTATGAAACAAGAGGAGGAGGAGAAAGAAGAAAGTATGAATGATGAATTATGAATGATGAAAGAAAAAAAGAGCGAAAAAGAAAGGGAAAAAGAGGCGAAGGAGTTAGGGGAGGTTTTGTTTAGATTTCTTTGAGATGGTGGTAAAGATGGCTAGGAGTTGATTGCATTCGTCACGGAGTGAAGCAAGGCTAGCGGGTGGGAGAATAGCGGATTCAACAAGCAAATCAAGCCAATAATCTGTTTCATCTAATTCTTTGAGACAATCGCCTAGCTTGGAAATAAATTCTGGCTTTGAACGGGATCGATGGGCTTCGCGATAATTGGCTCCGACAGAGGTTCCGGAACGGAGCACTTGGCGTCCAAGCACTCGCGCTTCATCGGTTTTCGGAAGATGGGTGAACATCCGCACAATACTCAAGGCAAACGCCTTCGTTCTATCTGCCAAATCATTCTCTTTTTTCTCCCCATTCATATCTCCCCCTCCCCTTTCTCAATTCATAATTCATACTTCATAATTCTCTCTCAATCCACACTTCTCCCCATTCATCATTCATACTTCATAATTCATACTTCTCTCTGTACTTCATCATTCATACTTCTCTCTCTACTTCATCATTCATACTTCATCATTCATACTTCTCCCCCTATGCTACATAGAGAACCTGCTCAAACTCTCGAATCGCTGCTAGGTACTTCTCTCGGCCGCCAAAGAGGTTGACGATTTCCATGGGAGTGCCGAAGGTAGAGAGCGGGTCCACTTTCAGGATTTCCAGTGATTCCACGCTGGTGATGCCGCTATCGGCATACTTCTGGAGGAGGGCTTCAAGAACAGCGCGGACTTTGTCGCCGTACTTCCCGAACACATTTCGCTTTTTGACCTTCTCGGCGCGTTCGCGACGCGTAAGCGGCGGTTGATCGAAGGCGACATGACAGACGAGGTCGAAGGCATCGTAATCGTGGCCGACCTCCTCGGCGAGTTCGTCGAGGAAAACGCCTTGATTGGCTAGCTCATCGATAACGGCCTGCTTCCGCTCCGCATCGTTCCAAGTGGTCAGGAAGGCATCGAGGGAGGCGTAGGTCTTGCGGACGGATTTGCGGGTGTAGTCGGTGAGGGATTCTGTGATGAGACGCCCGCTTTCGTCGAGATACTGGACACGCTCGGTGGCGACACGAACTTCGACGTCGTTCACGTAGTATTTGGTGACACCGGGTTCTGGAGAGGTGCCGCACGAGAAGTCGTAGTCCCCTGAGTTTTCCCGGGACATGGTGTCGTCGGCGTCAACATCGGACGGCAAGGGTTCTGGGGGGAGTTCTTCCGGCGGGATGGGGGGATCGTCGGGGCCGGGCTCGTAAATCTGCACAGGGTCGCCATCGAACAAAGGATCGGCGAATAGCGTGGTGGCGCGGCGGAAATCCATGATCGTGAAGAAAAGCTTGTTGTAGTCCTCGTTGATGCGTGTGCCGCGTCCAATGATCTGCTTGAACTCAGTCATCGAGCTGATGACCTTATCGAGCACAATCAGGTGGCAAGTCTGTGCATCCACACCGGTGCTCATGAGTCGGGACGTGCAGGCAATGACAGGATAGGTGGATTCAGGGTCAATAAAGTTGTCGAGTTGAGCCTTGCCCTCATCGTTGTCGCCGGTGATGCGCATGACATACTTGGGATTGGCTGCGGCAAGGTCGGCGTTGGCATTAACCAAAGCCTGCCGCATCCGCTCGGCGTGGTCGATGTTCTCGCAGAAGATGATGGTCTTGGCGAAGCGGTTGGTGGCACGCAGGAATTCCGTTATCTTGGCGGCAACGATCTCGGTACGCTTTTCGAGCACGAGGGAGCGATCATAGTCGCGGCCATTGTATTCCCGATCTTCGATGACATGGCCGTACTTGTCTGTCTGTCCATTTTCTGGGCGCCAACCGTCGAGGTCCTTATCGAGGCCGATGCGCACGACTTTGTAGGGTGCCAGAAAGCCGTCTGCAATACCCACACGGAGCGAATAGGTGTAGATGGGCTCGCCGAAGTAATCGATATTGGAAACATCGCGGGTTTCTTTTGGCGTGGCGGTGAGGCCAATCTGAGTGGCGGATTGGAAGTATTCCAGGACCTGCCGCCAGCGGGCATCGTCCGCTGCACTCCCGCGATGGCACTCATCCACGAAGATCAGATCGAAGAAATCAGGCGAAAACTGTTTATAGATGTTCTGATCTTCCTCGGTGCCGGTAACGGCCTGATAGAGGCACAGGTAGATCTCGAAGGACTTGTCCACCGTGTGGTTCGTAATCTTGGTCATGGCCTGGCCGAACGGTTTGAAATCGTTGGTCTTCGTCTGGTCGGCGAGGATGTTACGGTCTACGAGGAAGAGGATGCGTTTCTTCGCGCCCGACTTCCAGAGCCGCCAGATGATCTGAAACGCGGTGTAAGTCTTGCCTGTGCCGGTGGCCATAACCAGCAGAACCCGTTTTTCGCCTTTTGCGATAGCATCCACGGTTCGGTTGATAGCGATGTACTGATAGTAGCGCGGGGCTTTCCCCGAGCCGTCGTCGTAGTAATCCTGGGTATTGACCTGTTGTTGGCTTAGCGACCAGCCTTTTGCCTTACAGTAACGATCCCATAGTTCTTCGGGAGCGGGAAACGCATCGAGGGGGATTTCGCGCGTGACCTGTCCGCTGGTTGCCAGGCGGTCGTGCTCAAGAAAGGCGTCACCGTTGGAGCTATAGGCAAAGGGAACGTCGAGAATCTCAGCGTACTCGAGAGCCTGTTGCATGCCGTCACCGACCGAGTGGGTATTGTCCTTGGCTTCGATAACGGCGAGTGGGATGTTGGACTTGTAGAAGAGTAGATAGTCCGCCTTCTTCGCTTCGCCCCGTTTTACGGTCTTTCCACGAACGATGACGCGACCTTTGGTGAAATAGGCTTCCTCGCGTATCTGAGTCATCACATCCCACTTGTCAGCATTCGCGCCAACCAGTGCGGGCGTAATGAACTTGGTACGGATGTCTGCCTCGGTAAGATCCTTCTTGTTCATCTGTCGCACATTTCTTTCATCGTTCTCTACAGTCTAACGAATCGCATTAATTCATACCTCTGGTGTCTCTTGCTGAAACCACCACCATGACAGGGAATAAACTACGCCAAAACGCAGGTTTAAGCAACTGAAATTTCATCTGTGCTAGGCAACAAAGCTGCCTCGTACAGAAGCCAGGAGTCAGGAGACAGAATTTTTGCACATGAAGCGAGGCTGACGTCACGAGGTGTGGAAAAAGGTGCTAGGGGTTAGGGATAGTAGAAAGTAAACAGTAAAGAGTGAACGGGAACGCTGGGGGCCTGGGAACGCGGGGCTCCGCACCCGCTGGGTTGTATGAATATCGAGAGCAGAGACGTATTGCCCACATTCCAGAATTCCAGAATTCCACCTCGGCTCGCCACAGTCTCGCCCTCCAGTGCGAGTGCGGAGCCCCGCGTTCCTAGGGCGGGTGCGTGATCCACCAGCCCCATTATTCCATCATTCCAGAATTCCAATATTCCACTCTCTCACCACGGCTCGCCACAGTCTCGCCCTCCAGTGCGAGTGCGGAGCCTCGCGTTCCCAGGGTGGGTGCGTTGCGGCATCGCCAAATCATGGTTATCGGACGATTATTCGAAATCGTCGGACGAAAATTGGACGATTAGGCGCAAAAAATCGGGCGGTTATCGTGCGATTGGGGTTTGGCTGGGTTCTGATGCAACTCAGGATCCGGACACTTTTTCATTCCGAGGTGACTTTACGATTATCAAAAAAAGTTTAACGATTACTTAACGATTCTTTCAGAGTGTCGAGATAGACTTTTGTCTTGGGGAGACCAGCTGTGGGCACTGTCTCGAAGCGAATGGCGAGCAGTCCCAGAGGGTGATTGAATCGCAATCCGCGGCGATCTGCGTGAACTCAATGTCCTTTACCTCGTTCATTCCCCGATCCCCTCGCGAATCCCATTCAGCGCCATGTCGGTCTTCAGCACGGGGGGGCGGGTTTTCCAACCCGCCATGGCGATGCACGGTCATTTCGCACCCCCTTCCATGCCCCGGGTTACGCGGACAGGAATGTCCACGCCCCGTTGGGTGGTCGTGCGCGGGAGGCCCATGCCGACACACCTCATGCATGTCCCATGAATGTCCTGTTTGCCGGGATGTTGAATCGTGTGAAAAAAACAAATATCTACCCGCAGATGTCCTGTTTGCGCCACAGACGCGTCGACGCACATCTGTTTCTCCAACAGTACGTTATGAAAGAAATCACCTGAATACAACAAGTCAGATGTCCTGTTTGTGTCCTGTTCTTTTCGGGTCACGTCTGCTCGCCCTCCGATCGCGGCGTCCTGTTTGCGTCCTGTTTGCCAGCCAATGTATAATACGTACTCCGCCCAGTAGCTCCGACCTGCTTAATCACCCCACATCCGACGAGTTTTTTCAGATCCCGAGTCGCCGTACGGACGATGACCCCAGCGAGTTCCTGATATTCACGGTTCGTAATTGCCTCGTTCTCTTTTAGATAGACTACAGCCTTCTTCTGCCGGTCGGTCAGCCCCAGTTCGTCCATAACCGCATCGGTCAGCCAGTCGCGCCAGACGGTGACGACAAAATGTTCGTCCTCCGGCAACCCGCCGGAGTTCCAGACTTCAAGACGATCGGCAAACAGCATCACCTGCACTCCGGATTTGGAGGTGTAACTCCGATGAGCCAGCGCATTAACGACTGCTTCACGAACAACCTTGTAGGGAATCTCGTATTCCACGTCGCTGGCGACCTTCTGCGAGGTCGGTAACACCTTGCGGGTCAGCTTGGACATCACAAAATCGACTGCGGCATCGGCCATATCGAAGACCGTGCCGCGATACACCTGTTGACTGGGGATTGGCTTGACAACTGCCGTTCCGTGGAAATGAAGACAGTTGATGTCCGCTCCAGGCACATGACTGATGGGATGCGTTCCAAAAAGGAGTACCGCGCCCTTTGTCGGTCTACCGCCGTTCAGTAGGTCAAGATGAGCCAGCACCGTCTCAACCGGAGAGCCGGATTCTACAGCATAATTGCGCTCCGCTCTGGCACGCCGCAGAAACCACTCGACTTTCTCTGGATCAATATCCTGAAATGTTAGTCTATCGCTAGTCTGAGCATCGAATTCCCGAGTCGTAATGACTCCCTCATCCTGAAGATAGTTTATCAAACTTCGAAAAACCAAATTCAGCAGTTCCTCGGTGTCACCGAATCGCTTGCGCACCAGTTCGTTTCCCGCACGGTTGATCAACGTTGCCATTCCCGGTTCGGGATCATTATCTTTCCTGACAAAGACCAGCCGACGCTTCTTCAGTTCTGTCGCGAGATTGTATTCTTTCTCGGTAGGAGACAAGCCGTTTTCATCCCGCCATGCACCATACTGGTTCCCGAACAAACCAATATATAGAGGACTGGCTTCCACCTTGTCGAGATAGACCTCATTGCGGAGCTGCCCCATCGGCGGCAGGTCTTCGAACAGGAATACCGTAAAAAACTGCTTGAGGAGCGCATCTTCATTTACAAAATCACGGATGGCATAGCGCTCTTTCTGAAACTCTTTCTGTACGCTGCTGATAAATATCTGCCAACTCATAAGCTATACCCCGATCTTTTTCAGAATCGCCTTCAGCGCCTTGTCGGTCTCCGCCGCCGCCGCCTCGATAGCCTTCAGGTCTTCGACGATCTTCGCAATGGGCCGATAGGTTTCGGCGTCGCTGGTGTAGATGGTGCCCTTATACTTCGGCGCGTCCTTGGCTCCGCGGATGGAGCAGGCGGCGTCCCATATCCAAGCAATGGCGATGGTATTGGGTCTGTCTTCCGCGTAAAAAAGCGGAAAGGGGCAGCCTGATCGGATCGGGCTCAGATACCATCTGGGTGCGAGAATCATTGACTTTACAGATGGAAGAAAAACAATGACCCCTGTTCACAAAATGCCCGAGCCGCCACAACTTCACTTGCAGGATAAGTATTTACTTGCAGGATGAATGTAATTCCTGCACAATACCCCCTGTGATGAAAACAAATTCCAATACAATCAAGAATAATAAGCGTCACTGTGAAGTGGATGCCCACATCGGGAACGCGCTGATTGAGGTTAAGTTTGGTGTGGATGCCCTTCGCACTATTCGAACGAGCCTCATGCAAGTGGCCTATTCCGTCGGTGAACAACCGTCAACCCAAGGTTACGTCGTACTGGCGGATTCACCAATTTCGGAAAGCCGTGTGCGTGATGAATGGAACCGTGCCGCCACCGTCCTGCGCAACGATGTGTTGCATCGGCTGACCATCTGCCTGCAAGAGAAAGACCGTTTCATTGGCATCCCGCATGATCCAGATGCCGAAACACAACGAATACTAAACGACGTCATTGAATCCGAACGGGGTAAAACGAATATGATTCGTACCGATTATTCCTATGTGATTCTCAAACTTCTTATCCATCAGTGGCTAACCTCAGGATTGCCGATCACAGCGGATTCTTTAGCACGTACTGCGGGATGTTCTTATCCGGCGGTGGCTCGTGCGCTAACCCCTCTCGGAAGCCTACTGGAACGTACTTCTGATCGCCGCGTGTCGTTGCGATGGTTTCCAAAAGAAGAATTCTCACGGCTTCTTGCCGTGGCGCATCGTGCACGTTCTACCGTTCGTTTCGAAGATCAATCGGGACAGCCACGCTCTGCTGAATCCCATCTTCGACGCTTGGAGAAACTGAAAGTGTCCGGGCTCGCGATTGGCGGTGTTCTCGGCGCGAAACATTACTTTCACGACCTTGATCTCGTTGGAACACCGCGACTCGATCTCTCGGTACATTGTCCGGGGCGACGCATGGATCTTGATTTCATCACAAAACTAGACCCCGCATTGAGACAGGTATCCGACCCACTCAAGCCCGCCTGCCTCGTTGTCCATGCCGTTCGTCACGCCGATGCACTATTCACGCCCCGTGACGGCGGTCTGGCATGGGCAGACCCAGTGGAGTGTCTCCTTGATCTGTACGAGGCCAGACTCGACATGCAGGCAACACAATTTCTCACAGCTCTGCAAGAGAAACGACCGATAACACCATGAAAAAAGAAACAAAAGAAGTTTCACCCAGAAATGTGCTGAAGAAAGTCGCCTCCGCTGTTCCTACTACTGCGCACCAGAACATCATCGTAATCGGCAGTGATCAGCACGGCAGCACGGCACGGGGTTGCCCCCCCGTTGACTGACCCCTGTGCCGGACCGATGATTGTTCAGACAAACCATATTCCCTTTACCTCACATATTCGAATATGTGAGACGGAATCAAATCGCACGGGCAACTTCGAATATCTAAGGCGGAAGTGGGAACAGCGATCTTCGATGTTTGTTTGGTTTGAAGGCCAGCCACGGTACCAGCCTTCTTCCGTTCCCACTGTTCGACCTGACCTACTACTTTTGCAGGTGATTTGCGTGGTTTGTCCTTCAGTTCCTTGTCTCACTTCAGTGCCTGGATGATTTTCGGTCGTGCTGAAAGGTAACGTCACGGCGCACCAACGGCGCATGTAGCGCCGTTCGGTACCGCCGATGGTTGTGCTCTTCAATCACTGGATGCTTGTTTTCCTGCATCTTTATTTTCATTCGATTTTTCCAAGCACAACGTCACAAATCACCGACACGCCACTTACGGCACATAAGATGGACCCAGTTGTTCGCATCAGCTTGTTCTTCATAACTTTGCTGTGTCGAGGATGTGTTTAGCATTCTTGAGCCCAAGCCCGGTCTCTTTCCTAAACTGCTTGAGTGCTCGTATTCGGTGGCCATCACGTAAAAGGCCTAGGACTTCAGCCGAAAGGCCGGCTCCTGTGGTGCCCTCCTTACGCTGCGCTTCAAACCTTGCTCGGGCATGCCTGTTTCTTGTGGCACGGCTTCCAACGAGCACCACAGAAAGAAACATTGCGATTAACCACCACATATTAATTATCCTTTTTCATGTGAACGCCGTGAATCAGACTTTGACGCGGCAGCGATACTAGTCTGCATTCATCTTGTTCGAGCTCTCCTACATTGTTGATGGTCGATGGTGGTCGATCACCTTTCCGGTGGTCGAGTCAATCATGAGTGAAAACCAGTGCGGCCATCCTCCGGCTGGAAAGATGAAAGCGTGATCGGTTTTGGGAAAGTGGTCTGGGTCCACGAAGACCAAGCGATTTCCTTGGTGTTCACGTCGAAACTTCTCAAGAGGGATTCCCCCGATTGTGAGTAAGGCCGGCGTAGCGAGCGTCGCCTCTGAAGACACTTCAACCAGGATAGACCCATCTCTGGCGACGGTAGTACTAATCTCTGGGATTGACGCCGGGGAAGGACGCTGATCACTGAGATGACGAAAGATGTAACGTCGGATCTCCAGCTCGGCTCCGTTCCTAGCGACTTCGGCCACTGGTTTCGGACTGGAGCATCCGGCTACCGCAAGTGCGAGGATTGTAAATAGTATTTTAATCTTCATACTCGAACAGTGTTATTGAGCCTACTTCGCGCAAGGCCTATCCTCACGGGAACGGAGAAAGTTTATTCGTTCTACTGACACTTGTCAAGGGTTGAAAACTGCTTGTTTTAGGCAACGTTTTGTTACGTTTTGTTACGCTCTTCATCCCCGATAAACATCTTTACGGTGCTGAACTCGCAGGATCAGGACATCATCATCCATGATTACAAAGATAACTCTGTAGTCACCGACATGAAACTTGCGTAGTCCAGCGAAAAGTCCAGTGAGGTTAGGGAATCGCTCTGGATCTTCGACAAGTTCCTCAGGCAGTCATGTCAGGAAGAACGGTCTGGGTTTTCGGCGTGTTTCTCTCATCGCCGCGAGTCTATCTTATGTGGAGATCTCTCTAATTCTAAACGCAAATCCCCGATGCCCATCTGGGGGGAACCCTGTCGGCTCTTTCGCAGGAGCATTCCGTAGTACTCGCGACTAGCCACTAACAACTAGCGACTGTAAGCGGTCAGACAAACCGTATTCCCTTTACCTCACATATTCGAATATGTGAGGCGGAATCAAATCGCACGGGCAACGAATTTTCGATGCAAATCTTTATCGCGATATTCATCCGTCGAAAAATCGGCCAGCTCCTTTGGGCTATAGCCGCTGAAAATTGACGCAAGCGTAATCTGCTTCGTGGCAGGGTCACACACAAACGCAATCCGGAACATGCGGATCGCAAGCACCCCACGATCCCCATCGCATGTGACGCGCTTGCGCGATGAATCAAATGGATTCTCACGAAGTTGCACGTCGGCAATCGTGGCAAGGTCGGGACCCTGCCACGCCTTGACCTGCTCGCTTTGCGCGTGGAAGCGTGCAGACTCTGCCACCGTCCAAACATCTGCCTGCTGACGATCAACCCAGCCACAGACGGCTTCGGGAAAAGAGTCGCTTTTCGTGATGTATGGCTTGATATCAAGAATAGGCGTGCCATCGAGCAAGTCGGCCTCGTCGACCACAAGACGTAGCTTCTCCACCGAAACAAGTCGCACACAACTGAGGCCAATCGCATTAGGACGATACGGACTCCGCGAGGCAAAGACGCCGACTCGGTTCATGCCCGGTGGCAGAATCGGCGGACTCACCGTGGGACGCCAATTGTCGTTGCCATGAAACTGGAAGATTAACCAGATCCGCTCGAAGCCGTCCAAATCACGCAAAGCTTGGTCGAAGCCGTGGCCGGGATTGAGATCGACAATCCCTGGGTGCCCGGGGTTCAACACACCTTGTCGCGGGACGGTATATTTATATTCCGCATTGCCCCTAAAGAAACCAATGGGCTCGATAGTCATCAGGTTTCTCCTCAAAAAAGTAGCCTCAGACTGGCCAAGGCAGCCAGCACCGTCACCATCACATCAAAGGTTTTTTGGTTGACGCGCTTGGCAATAAAGATACCGGCAGCGACGCCAACCACCAACGCAGGAACCATGAAAAAATTGATCTTTAGACTCTCTACGGTGATCATATTTTGCTGAACCATAAAAGGAACTTTGATCCAGTTGAGGATAAAGAAGAACCACGCGCAGGTTCCAAGAAATGTCGCCTTCGAGAGCTTTAAGCTCAGCAGGTAAGCGCCGATGACAGGTCCCGCCGCATTCGCCAGCATCGTGGTCACGCCACCTAAGGATCCCATAAAGGCAGGGAAAATGTATTTTGCTGGCCCTGTGATTTCCTTCCTGTCTGGATTTTGAACGGATCGTACACGCCGAATGACGTGGATTGCCAGAATTAAAAGCACCGTAGCGCCGATGACCGGCTTCATTTGGGCATCTTGAATCTTGTCGAGCATGAACCACCCGGCCACCACGCCGAGAATCGCCCACGGAAGCGCGCGCAGGAGATCACGCAAGCTCAAGGATTTGCGCCAATATGCAAGCGCGAACAAGTCACCGACAACGAGCATCGGCAAGACAAGGCCTGTCGAGGCCTTGCCGGGGATCACCATCGCGACGAGAGGAATCGCCAGGATCGAGATTCCAGGGACACCGCCTTTCGACATGCCTTGAAGAAAGGCTGCGCAAAGCAGAGAAATCCAACTCATTGTTTGAAGATCGCCAAATTCCATTTTAAAATACTCCAGTACAAAAACTGATAGACACGTGACTGTACTATGTCAGCCCCACATTTGCAATCAAAAGCAGGCAAGATTACGTAATCGGATTTGCGATTCAGACAGTGGGAGGAGGCCCTGGCCATGGGCTCTGCCAGACTGGCT
>CAZUAY010000084.1:0-13918 GCA_964618405.1 uncultured Lentisphaerales bacterium | reverse complement strand
TATTGCGACAACTGGGTTGATAGCACAGCAGAGCAGATCTCAGGCGTCACCCTCGCAAAATATTTTCACCCTTCCCCCCGATGGCTGACCGATTACGCGATTAAAATATTCTGCGCTTGAATCCTGCTTGTTCGTTTTGGTATGATATAAATGTCTTTTGTGAATAGCTTGTCGATGTCTATAAGGAGTCATCATCATGGGAAAACATCTTAAACCAGAAAAGATCATCCGCCAGGGTGGTTTTACACTTGTCGAACTTCTGCTTGTGGTCGCGATTCTCGGTGTGCTGGCCACCGTGGCCATCATGAATACTCAGGGCCTGGGCAATGAAGCGCGTACCAGTGCAACTCGTGCGAGCATTAGCGCGATCGAACAGGCAGCGCGGACCTATGAAATCCGGACTGGAAGATACCCTGAGTCCTTGGATCAGCTCCTGCAACCGATGGGGGACCGCCCTGCACTGCTTGATCAGAAGGCCAAGAACGATGCGTGGGGAACGCCGTTTTCTTATAAAAAAACGGCCTCGTTCATCGAAGTGCGTAGTGCTGGCGTTGATGCGGCGATGAACACGTCTGACGATCTTGTCAATTCCGCCGAAAGCAACTGATGAATGTGGTTGCGCCGCGCACCTGCGGCTTCACCCTTGTCGAGCTTCTGCTTGTTATCGTCATCCTCGGGATTTTAGTTGTGATCGCGGCACCTCGCGTGGGACCCTTGCTTTCGGGAGGACAGCTCAGGACGGGGGCGAGAGAACTCGCCTCAGTCGGCCGATATGCTCGAACGATGGCGCTGATGAATCAGACGCCTGTCGACGTGATCCTCAATCAGGGAACCGGAAAAATCTCTGTTCGAGCCCGCGAGGGACAGACTGCGACGGTCTTGGGCATGAGTGATGTGGCAGCGATTACGAATGAGTTTGGCTACACGGATTCGTTGATCGAAACGAGTGCTCGCCGACAAGCCTCGCTCGCGGGAGGATTCGGTCTTGCCACCGCCAAAGAGGATAGGGATAAGGCTGCGTGGCGGGGTGGAGACTCTGCCACCAATACGTTGGACATGCTTGCCGAACGTGGCGGGGAGGAGATCATTGCCACCGTTTCTTACGCGGATTCAATTGATGTCCAACGTGACGTTCAAGGTGTAAAATTCTGGTTTGATGGGTATCGGGATGTCGTCGAGTCCCGGTCGGCCTATTCTAAAATTGTTGATGAAGACCGCACAGCAGGCGCGGGTGAAACAGTTGTCATACGGTATCGAGCCAACGGTACCGTTCGCCCCTATCGCATGGTGGTGCGAAGCGAGAAGGATGAAAACGATTTCATGGTGGTAACGGTTAATTCTGTGGGTTCCGCAAAGGTCACCGATAGGGAGGATGAGTAACATGCATCGCTCGAATTCAGGTATGACGCTGATCGAGGTGCTCCTGGCGACGTTTATCCTTGGGATCTGCATCGTGGGGCTCATGCAAGGGCTTGGCGCTTGCGTGGAGGTGTTCAACGCCTCGGCGTTCATCCATCAAGCGGCCAATGTGCTCAACCGGGGCGAAGCGGAATACCCGATGATCGTCAAAACCGATCCTGAGGAGGACTTGGAGGTTAGCGCCGATGGCAACCTTGAGGACGGGTGGACGTTTGAGCGAACGGTCGACGAAGACGAGGATGAAGACGGTCTTTATGTTGTGCGCACAAAGGTCGTTAAGGGAAGAGGCGGTCCCGGGCTTGAGCAGGAATTCGTTCGGCTTGTTTATTTTAAAAAGTGATGCTATTGAAATGAAGAACCTACTACCCAAACGAGATTTGAATCGGAGAGGACAGCGCGAGGGCGTGACGCTACTCGAGTTGTTGCTTGCCGTTTCGATTTTAGCAGTGATTTCGGTTGTGGTCACGATGACGATGAGCGTCGGCGTAGAGACCTGGCGAGCTGGCACGTCTCTCGCGGACGAAGCGCATCACGCGGATGCTGTTATGGAGCAAGTCGTGATGGCGTTGAAGTCAGCCTATTATCCTGAGACGAAGAACCCGACATACGAATACGGGTTCACGCATGAAGACGGTGGAGAGGCGCCTGATGCCGAGGATATTATCTCCTGGGTGAAGATTGGGAATTCATTGATCGGTGAGGATGTCCCGTGGGCTGGATCCGCCCATCGCGTGGAGCTGTTTCTCAAAACGGATGATTCCGATGAAGGGCCAGGGCTTTATGTTAAAGCCTGGCAGCTTGTCGGTCAGGACGAGGAGTTTGATCCCGAAGAGGATGTGGTTCCGCTGCTGATTTCGGATCAGGTCATTTCTTTCGATTGTCGGATGAAGGATCCCGATTATGCAGAAATCGCTCGTGAACCTTACGAGTGGCTTGATGAATGGACGGCTAGCAACAGGCTCCCTACGCATTTGCTGGTCTCAATCGCCATCAAGCCGAAGAGCAAGAAGGAGGATTCTTTAGCGTACACGAGGCTCTTGGCGCTTCCGATGGCATCCTTGTCTTGGAACCCTATAGAGACTGGCGGCTCTTCGGAGAAGAAGTCCACAGGAGACAATCGCAATACGAGAGGAGGTAAAAAATGATTTTGCTTTCTGCTAAAGCTACCTTTCGTTTTTTTGCGACCACGCCCCATGGCAGGCTGACACCGGACTCTCGCGACGGCTCTGCCCTGATCATGGCCCTATTTGTCATCGTGGTGCTCTCCATGTTGGTCGGCTCCTTTGGTTTCGAGGCGCATCTCGAAGCCAAGTACGCGAGCTATGCCCGTGATCGAATCAAAGCCTCCCAGCTTGCGGAATCGGGCATGGTGATGGGGGAGATGTTGATGGTGAAGCAGTCGGGAGGAGGAGGGATCGAAAAGCCAGACGATGAAGACCGGTGGTATGATGCGGCGGAAAGACTGAAGTTGGGGCAGTCGATTTACGGACTGGTTGAGCCCGTTGGCGAAGGGTATATTGTGCTGGATATTGTCCCAGAACCTGGGCGGCTGAATGTGAATCTGCTGACCGACAAAGACTGGGAAACAATACTCGGCAACATTGGAGTGCCTGAAGAATATTGGGAAGACATTATCGATCCGATTTTGGACTGGCTTGACGAGGATGATGTCGCCAATCCGAAAGGCGCTGAGACAGAGGATTACTACAGTTTATTAGAGCCTCCTTATCAAGCTAAAAACGGAGCCTTCGATACCATCCGAGAACTCTTGCTGGTTAAGGGGTTTTCTGAGACGATTTTGACGGGTGGGATTTTTGATCCTTCTACATTGGAAGGAGAGACCGCTTCCGGCTTATCGACTCGCTTTAGCCGCTTTTCTGAAACGAACGATATTTACATTGCTGGTATTGAGCAGATGCTAACAACATACGGCGACGGCAAAATCAACATTCAATCGGCTCCTTACGATGTGTTGCGGACACTACCGGATGTGGATGACATTCTGGCTCGAGCGATTATGGAAGAGCGCGAAACAATAGAGGATGAGAAACCGAACCCGTTTTCCAGCGTTGAGGATCTTTTTTCTAGAATAGAAGGCCTCAACTCGGAGATTGCTAATCGTGTTACAGTAAAATCACAATACTATCGAATTACTTCAACGGGACGGGTGGGGAAAGTACAACGTCAAATCTGGGCGATTGCTTTTCACGATGGGAAACAACTTCGCTATCTCCGCTGGTGCGAAGAGCCATAGCGGGGGCTTTCCAACCCCCGTCGTGTCGGGGACAGGAATGTCCCCGCTCCGTTCGGTGAAACCACTTCTTGACGAAGTTATAGGCCAAGCCCTCCGCGCGGCGTAGTTTCCGTGTAAGAATTGGCTACGGTTGCGTCGAGTGCTTACCCTTTGATGCTGCTCTTTGCTGTTGGTTTGGCTTTTAATCTGGTTTTGGTGGCACGCTTGGTGGTGGATTTCGCTTTCGCTGCGGGTTGCGACGACTTGACGCTTTGAGACTTTGACGCAGGTTTTGCTTTGACGGCGGGCTTGGAGGAGGGCTTCGTACGCGGCGAGGACGCCGCGTCTGCTTTGGGTTTAGCTTTGGTGGCGGGCTTGGTTTTGGTAGGAGCCGAGGTGTTGAGGGTGTCGAAGTCGACACCGAAGATGGCGGAGAGCGAGTCGTCGTCGATTTCTGAGGTGACGCCTTCCGTGAGTGCGCCGACAACATCGGCGTTGATGAGTTCGTTCTCATCGATCCCACGGAGGGTGAAGAAGAGTTTGGGGTCGGTGTCGAGGCGCGCACCGATGCCGTAGAGTGTAGCGGCTAGGTGCTTGCAGAGGCCCGCGGAGTCGGGACAAGAGCATTTCATCTTAATTTCAAACGCTTCAGGAAAAAGGCCGGTGTCGGGATCGCAAAAGAGGGCGAGGGTGTCTTTCGAAAGTTTGCCCTGCACGAGCGAGACGAGGGAGTCGATCTTGCCGATGCATTGCTTCTTGAGGGCGTCCCAGCGGCTGGCTTCAAGGGGCTTGATGGTGATGTCGATTTTGTAGGGAGTGCGTCCACTGCCGCAGACGAGCGCGGTAACGTTGCCTTTGGTGATTTTGAGATCGATGACAGATCCGCTGCGTACGTAGGATCGACCGCGGGGGAGGCGATTTTCGTAGTCCTGGTACGATTCGACATTGTCGCACCAGGCCTTGCCCCAGAAGGTGTTGGAAATTTTGCTGCCGCTCAGCACGACGGGGCTGAGATCGGCTTTGCCCATTTTGGTGGCAGTCTTGTATGCCTTCGCCTTGCGTTCGGCAACAGAGACGTATTGGGGGAATCGGCTGTAGGAGTCGTAGCGTGAACGTGACATGTTAGGTTTCCAGGGTGTTAATATCGAGTTTGACAAAGTCGAGTAATTCGTCGTTGCTCATGGAGGTGAGGAGTTTTTCTGAGCCGTCGTTGAGAAGCGCGTCGGAGAGGTTTTGCTTGTCCATGATCATCTCGTCGATTTTCTCTTCGAGCGTGCCGCGGCAGATGAACTTTTGAATGAGGACATTGCGCTTTTGTCCGATACGGTAGGCGCGGTCGGAGGCCTGATTCTCAACGGCGGGGTTCCACCAGCGGTCGAAGTGTACGACGTGGTTGGCGGCGGTGAGGTTGAGACCCGTGCCGGCGGCTTTGAGGGAGAGCACAAAGAATGGTGGGCCGTCGTCGGATTGGAAGGACTTAACAAGTTCGGCGCGTTTTTTGACGGGCGTGCCACCGTGCAGAATGAGGCCTGGGCGGCCGAAACAAAGCGAGAGCTGTTCGTGGAGGGGTTCGGTCATTTCACGGAACTGCGTAAAGACGAGCAGCTTTTCTTGTCGCGCGGCGATGGGGTCGACAAGGCTTGCGAGGCGGAGGAATTTGCCGCTGGAGTCGGAGTCGAAGTCGCCATTGCCGGTGTATTGAGCCGGGTGGTTGCAGATCTGTTTGAACTGCATGAGGTAGCCGAGGATGATGCCGCGACGTTTGAAGGCATCCGGTTCTTCCAACGCAATGCGAAGCGATTCGACGGCCTTGGAATAGAGGGCGGCTTGCGTTTTAGAGAGGTTACAGTAGGCTTTGACCTCGGTTTTGTCGGGGAGGTCTGCGATGATGGATTTTTCGCTCTTGAGGCGTCGGAGGATGAATGGGCGAGTGAGGCGTCGCAGCGGCGCGTAGTTGGCGTCGCCGTCGTCGCTGAGCCGTCTCTGGAATTCGTTGAAGGCCTTGGCAGAGCCGAGAAGGCCGGGGTTGACAAAATCGAAGATGCTCCAGAGGTCGGAGAGGCGGTTCTCAACGGGCGTGCCGGTGAGGGCGATGCGACGTTTGCCCTTGAGTTTGCGGACGGCACGGCTTTGTTGCGAGCCTGGGTTTTTGATCGCTTGGGCTTCGTCGGCGACGACGGCGGGGAAATTTAAAGCTTCGAGCTGCGGCATGCGTGTGAGCATGCCGTAGGTCGTCAGGGCGAGATCGTAGCCAGCAAGAAAATCGGTCGGAGACTTGGCGAGTGCGGCCAGCTCTTCACGGCTCAAGGAAGCCGGATGGAGCGTCGTGATCTTGAGTTCTGGGGTGAAGCGTGTGCTTTCCGCGCGCCAGTTGGCCAAGAGGGTGGCGGGCATGACGAGCAGGACGGGCAGGTCGCTGAGAAGGCCGGCGGCTTTCCAGAGACTCATTAGCGTGAGGAGTTGGAGTGTCTTGCCGAGACCCATGTCGTCGGCGAGGCAAACGCCCATGCCGAGCGAGGTGGTGCGCCAGAGATATTTGACACCATCGAGTTGGTAGGGACGGAGCGTACGGGTCAGCGCTTCGGAAATTTCGGGAATCGCGATGCCGGAAGGTGAGGCCAGTTCGGCGAGTAATTTCTTGAGTTCGCCGCTTGCTTCAAACTGACAGGTTTCGAGCTCATCGCTGGAGAGCGTGTTCTTTCCAGAGAAATCGGCTCGTGCCAGCATGCGTAGACCGCGGGCGAGCGAGATGCCGTCTGCTTGTGCAAGTTGCTGTGCGTCGCGCCATTTTGAAAGGATGTCGGCGATCTTTTCGGGATCGGCAACAACCCATTGTTCGCGTATGCGAACGAGGCCGCCGCTGGAGCTGAGCAACTGCTGGATTTCCGCATCGCTGAGGCGAGCGCCGTCGATGGTAACCGACACGGAGAAGTCGAGCAGGGATTCGGCGTTGACGAGGCTCTTTTTCTTGGCGACGTCGAGAGAAATGGAAACGGAGGTTTTGGGCGGGGCGGCCTTCCAGAGATTGGCGATGCGCACGACGATGTTCGCGGTCTCAAAAACGGGCATGTCTTGGAGGAAGCGGTAGGCTTCGGCGGCGGTCCACGCGGCCGGTTTGAAAATGGCGCGTGTCTCCCAGAGTTGTTCGATCAGTTTGCTCTTTTCTGCGGCGACCTTGATGGGGGAGAGGACGGAGTTGAGCGCGCTCGGGTTGGTGGCGTAGGCCTTCAGCGCGGCTGCGAGGGGCAAGTGCTTGGGGAGGTCGTTGTCGCCGAGCCGGTGGATGAAGCTGACCATGAAGGCGAAGGGGCGGGTGCCCGTGGTGTCGCTTTTGTTTTCGGCAAGATGAAAGCTGACCTTGCCCACATTTTTCCAGTTGGGGCCGATGGTGCGCAAGTAGTCGGCGAGCAATCCGGTGAATTGGGAGAATTCGGCTTGAATCGCCTCTTCCAGCTCGAGGAGAAGAGAGGCGAGAAATTCGCCCGAAAGGTACTCACTGCCCGTCATCGGCGGTGCTTCAAGCGCAAGGAAGGCGAGGGTTGCTGGGTCTGGGCGTATGGTCTTAAAGATTGCCGACAGATCGTTATCGGACGGTTCGTCGGCATTGCAGAGACGTGTGATGCAGTCGCGAGCGAAGCGTCGGAAGAACAGTTCCGTTGCGCTGTGCTGTGAAACTTCACTCGATTTTTTTGCTAACGCGATCAGCCCAGCACCATTTCCAGAATCGAAGTGATGCCCTTCGGTTTCTCGGAGCTTGAGATGCGGCGTGAGGGAGATATCGTTCATGCGAAAAGGCTGGATGTTGCGGCTAAATTTCGGTGGCGTGAAAGAAGAGAAAGGATAACATATTCGGTGACGGAATGGCGAGGCGGAAGAGAGGGGGGGATTGCGGATTACTTTCTCCCGCTGAAATCCTCTGGACGAAGGAGGTGCGAATGGAGTATCTTATTATACATGAAAAACTTCGCATTCAAGCTAATCCTCTCTCTAGTGGTTTCGGTGCTCGTCGTTTTTCTGCTTGTTATGCTCGTTACCAAGAGCGGCGGTAGCATAACACCCGCTAAAATTTTTGAGTGTCTTCGCAATGCAGCACTTCCGCTTGTGGCCGTGTATGGACTCTGCCAAATTGTTCAAACGCTTTTGCGCGCGGTTAGGAACCGGTTACTTCTGCGGGCGGGTATGGCCGAGGACAAGAAAGACTCGGTACCAGGACTGAGTCACATTTCGCTCGTGACCTTTGTGCGAGGGGCCTGTGCCGACATGCTCCCAGGCCGTGTTGGCGAGTTGAGCTATGTTGCGTTGCTCAATCGTGGCTACAACATTCCTGTCTCCGATTGTATGACCTCGCTTTCGATTGGTCTTCTCTTCGATTTTGCCGCGCTCCTCATCGTATTGGGTGTCGCGGTGGCGACCGTTTCCCAGGGATTGTCTTTGCTAGGCTCCGCGATCATTCTCGTGGTGGTTTGCGTGATCGGGTGGGCCGGGCTTTTTCACATCATGCCATGGGTGGCCGGTGTGTTGTCCGAGCGCAGTCCTGAACGCCTGATGCGGTTTCGCATTTGGCAGTTTCGTCCGTATGCGGCGTTTGTAAAGTTGATCTCGGATATGTCGGATTCGGTGCGCTTTGTTACCAAGAGCGGTGCTATTTGGCAGGTGCTGGGTCTTTCGGCAGTCATCCGCTTCGTGAAGTATTTTGGACTGTACTTTCTCTTTGTTGCCGTGACGACTCGGCTGTGGCCGCACTTGGC
This sequence comes from uncultured Lentisphaerales bacterium, assembly GCA_964618405.1. GTDB lineage: Bacteria > Verrucomicrobiota > Kiritimatiellia > RFP12 > UBA3636 > JBBQIY01. The sequence continues at coordinate 5,518 of CAZUAY010000084.1, read as the reverse complement.
TGAGGCAAGTATTCCCGCTGTATTGGTGGCGTTGATTTCCGCTGAGGGTGCGGCAAGTCTCCCCGTGCCATCCTTCATGAGCTTCGGCTCCTATGAGGCTGGGGGGCTTGTGGCCTTAACAGCGCTGGGGTTCGGCATGGCAGAGTCCATGACAGCGATGTTGACAATGCATCTAATCAGTCAGACGATCGATTACGGTCTGGGTGGTGCGGCATTTTGCATTTTCACCTGGATTCCGAAAACGGGAGCGGAGAAACAAACAGTGCGTCCACGTCGGCGCTGGGTTATTGGGTTAATTGTGGGGTTTTGTATGATTGCTATTTTGATCATTTTGGGTTCTGTTATGATGAGCTCAGGTGCACGCAAGGATTTAGGAAACAACGCGTCCTCCGACGTCCAGATCGGCGCAACGGTTCCACAGACGAAGGCAGGGAAGAGTGTGTTGAAAAAAAGCGGTTTTAAGGGGAAACTCGTCTGGAGCAGTAATCGAAATGGGTCGCACGATCTTTATCTTGCAGAATATCCCTCTGGCAAAATCACTCGACTGACGGCTTCCGGCTTCACCGACACGTATCCACGGTTTTCGCCAGATGGCCGACGGGTTGCCTTCAGTCGATCACAGCTTCCTTGGGTGTCGCAGCGTGATCCGACGAAATGGGATACGTGGATTCTTGATCTTGCAACGGGGCGAGAGACATGCGTCGCCCCGAATGCATTTACCGCCACTTGGGACGCCCGTGGGGACGCGCTGGTTTATGTTCGAGAGGGGAAGCGGGTGATCAAACAAGAGGCGATTGTTGGCGGTGCTGAGAGGGTGCTTTTGCAAGCGGGTCAAGGTGGAATGCCCAGCGATGTCTTCTTCCAGACACCGGTTGTCGGCGGCGCGGACGGCAATCTCGCCGTTACGATGCGCGGCGGCCGCCAAGGGACGTGGGTTGTCGGCAAGGATGGCGAAGCGAAACGCATCGGAGGCGGGTGTGAGATCACGTGGCAGAGTCCTGACTCTGCCACAGTAATCTGGGTCGATCATCCAGGTAAACAGAAGAATTCTATTCTCATCACGGACACGAAGGGGGGCAAGGAGAGGGTGCTACTGGATGTCGCCGCAATGTACAGTCACGAATATTTCCCAAAGACCTCAGTCGATGGGAAATGGCTCGTCTATGGAGCCAGCACGGGTGCTCATGAGCATGACATCGCCGACTACGAGATATTTCTTTGGAAAATCGGTGCGCCGCAAGACGATATCGTGCGCATCACCTGGCATACGGGCAACGACTGCTGGCCGGATGTATTTGTTGACGACACGGGCGCGACTAAACGAAAATAACGTGTCAGAGAAAGCATCTTTATGGAAGAAGCAATAATGGTTGAAAAGGGCGGGTTCCGGCGAAAGAGTATCATCGGGCTTCTCGGTATGGTGGTGCTCGTGGGCATGGGCGAGCACATGGCCGAGCGGTTTCTGCCCCTGTATCTGCAGGAACTGACGCAGGCCTCGACGGCTGTCCTCGCTATCGGTTTACTGGCAGGTATGGACGATTTGCTTTCGGCGCTCTATTCCTTTCCCGGCGGATATATCAGCGATAAGTTGGGCACGAAGCGTGCACTCCTTGTCTTCAACCTTGTCTCCATGATTGGCTACGCCATTGTCATCTTCGTCCAAGCTTGGTGGGCCGTGCTCCTCGGTGCTGCATTTTTTATCTCGTGGTCAGCTCTTTCGCTTCCGGCGACGATGGATCTGCTTGCAAAAGCCGTACCCAAGAATCGCCGAACGATGGGCGTCTCCGTGCTGGCGCTGGTGAGACGACTTCCCAAAATGCTCGGACCCATTGCTGGCGGAACTTGTATTGCAATTTGGGGCGTGGGGCTTGGTATCCGCGTGGCATTTGGCTGTGCGCTCGTGCTGGCCCTGTGCGCTGCCATCCTGCAACAGGTGATGATCCACGATGACTCTGGCGACAAGCAAGAGGCTCAGGCAAACCCTGTTAAGCTCTGGCATGAAATGCCGGAGAGCTTGCGCAACTTGTTGTGGTCGGATATTCTGATCCGTTTTTGCGAACGCATCCCAGATTCCTTCGTTGTCATCTGGGCAACGCGGACGATGCTCAATCCTATCTCGGAACTCTCGTTTGGCTGGCTTTCTGCACTTGAGAACATGACGGCAGTGCTGGTGTATGTGCCGGTAGCCTATTTCGCCGATCGGTTTGGCAAGAAACCGTTTGTCCTGATCACATTCGTCTTCTTTACCCTTTTTCCGCTCGCACTCCTTCACGCAAATTCGCTGGCGCCCCTGACGGCGGTGTTTGTGTTGCGTGGATTGAAGGAGTTTGGTGAGCCCACCCGTAAGGCGCTCATCATGGATCTCGCGCCCGAGGGGCGCAAGGCCTCGATGTTTGGTTTGTATTATCTGATCCGAGACGTACTCGTCGCCTTTGCCGCTCTCGGAGGTGCATTGCTCTGGGGCATTTCGCCAGAACTCAACCTCCACGTCGCCTTTGGTTTCGGCGTGATCGGAACCATTCTTTTTGCTTGGAAAGGCAAAAACTAGAGATAGTCTTTAACTTGTTTGAGGTCGGTCGCCTGTGGTATCATTCACGCTTCTTGAAACGGACTGCACCGAATGTCGTGCCCGCAGTCTTTTTGATTGGAACCGTTATGAGCATATCAGATTATAATTTCGCCGAGATTGAGAAGAAGTGGCAGGGGTATTGGGAGAAGAACAAGACGTTTAAGACGCCCGATTTTGCCGAGGGCAAACCGAAGTATTACGTGCTGGACATGTTCCCGTACCCGAGTGGAGCTGGTCTGCACGTGGGGCATCCAGAGGGATACACCGCCACGGACATTCTCTGCCGCTTCAAACGTCAACGCGGTTTTAATGTGCTCCATCCTATGGGGTGGGATGCCTTCGGCCTTCCGGCTGAACAGTATGCCGTCGATACGGGCACCCATCCGTCGATCACCACAGCAAAGAATATCGAAACGTTTAAGCGCCAGATCAAATCTCTCGGCTTTAGCTACGATTGGGATCGCGAAATCAATACGACCGATCCGGACTATTACAAATGGACCCAGTGGATTTTTAAGCAGCTCTACCAGAAGGGGCTGGCCTACGTTGCCGAAGTACCTGTGAACTGGTGTCCTGCGCTCGGTACGGTGCTGGCGAATGAAGAGGTGATCAATGGTCGCAGTGAACGTGGGGACCATCCAGTCGAGCGTCGTCCCATGCGTCAGTGGATGTTGCGCATTACCCAATACGCCGAGCGTCTGCTTAACGATCTCGATGGTCTCGATTGGTCCGAAGGGATCAAGGAAATGCAGCGCAACTGGATCGGCAAATCCACCGGAGCCGAGGTTGTGTTTGCGTTCGACAGACCCGAGGGCGGCGAGGTCACCGTCTACACAACGCGTCCCGACACGCTATTTGGTGCGACCTATATGGTGTTGTCACCAGAGAATACGCTGGTCAAGGAAATAACAACCTCTGCCCAGAAGCAAGCTGTTGAGGAGTATTGTCGTGTGTCTGGGTTAAAGAGCGACATGGATCGTACGGAGCTCGCCACTGAGAAGACGGGCGTTTTTACGGGCTGTTTCGCTGTGAATCCAGTGAACGGAAATAAGATTCCAATCTGGATTGCGGACTACGTGCTGGCAACGTATGGCACGGGTGCCATCATGGCCGTGCCGGCACACGACACGCGCGACTTTGAATTTGCGCAGAAATTTGAACTCCCCATCGTTTGCATCATTGAACCAGATCCGACAGAAGCCGAGGCGGCTGGTGTGGACGTCGCAGATGTTCTTGCTGGGCAGGCCTGCTGGACGGGTGCGGGCAAGATGATTCACTCCGCGAATGCCGAAGGACTCGACATCAACGGCATGGAGGTGGCAGAGTCTAAGCAGACGGCGACCGAGTGGCTGGCCGCACGCGGTATCGGACGCGCTAAGACGCAGTACAAGTTGCGCGATTGGCTTTTCAGTCGCCAGCGCTACTGGGGCGAGCCGTTCCCAGTCGTGAATATGGACGATGGCAGTACGCTGTTGATTGCAGATGAAGACCTGCCGTTGACGCTTCCTGAACTCGATGATTTTAAGCCCACAGGCACGGGCGAGCCTCCGCTAGCGAAGGCGAAGCAGTGGCTGCGCTACACCGATCCTAAGACGGGCAAGCAAGGCTGGCGCGAAACGAACACCATGCCACAGTGGGCGGGTTCCTGCTGGTATTACCTGCGCTACATTGATCCGCATAACGAAAACGCTTTCATTGATCCGGCGAAGGAAAAGGCGTGGATGCCCGTAGATCTCTACGTTGGCGGTGCCGAACATGCCGTCTTGCATTTGCTCTATTCTCGCTTCTGGCATAAAGTCCTCTTCGATCTCGGACTCGTCTCGACGAACGAACCCTTTAAGCGCCTTGTGAATCAGGGCATGATTTTAGGCATTTCGTATAAGGACGAGCGCGGTGCGCTGGTGCCTACGGATCAGGTCGAGATCACGGCAACAGGTCCTGTTCGCAAGGAGACAGGCGAGAAGCTTGTTGAGTTTGCGGCGAAGATGTCGAAATCACTGAAGAACGTCGTGAACCCGGATGATGTTGTGGGCGAATATGGTGCCGACAGCATGAGGCTCTACGAGATGTTCATGGGGCCCCTGGAAGCGGTGAAGCCCTGGAACTCTCAAGGCGTTGAAGGCGTGTTCCGATTTTTGCGCCGATCTTACCGCATGATCATGGATCAAGCGGTGGAGGATGTGGCGATGACGGTGGAACAGTCTAGACTCTGCCACGCGACGATCAAGAAGGTGACGGAAGACATCGAGACGCTCAACCTCAACACGGCCATCAGTCAGCTCATGATTTTCTTGAACGGCTTTTCGGGTGAAGGGAAGGTTATGCCGCGCGAAGCTGCGGAGGCGTATGTTGTCCTGTTGTCACCCTTTGCCCCACATGCGTGCGAGGAACTTTGGGAGCAGCTCGGGCATACCGGTGGCATTGCCTACGTCCCATGGCCCGCTTACGACGAGGAGTGCCTGAGAGTCTCTGAAGTGGAGGTTGTGCTGCAAATTTGTGGCAAGATCAAAACCCGCATGATGATGCCCACCGATGCGTCTCAAGATGTCATGCGGGAACTGGCGCTGACGAACGAAGAGATGAAGCTGGCTGTAGCAGGACGTCCTATTCGTAAGGTCATCTGCGTTCCTAACCGTCTCGTGAACATCGTCGCCTAGCCCGTGCTGGGGCGCAATCACGATTCGTCACTGACCGATTACAGTCGCTAGTAGCCACGGTAGTGGTAGCCGACAAAGTTCGCGACAAAACTTACGACAAAGTTTTTTTCAAACGAAACTACGCCCTACACACGAATCACCCGGCTTGCCGAGACGGCTGCGCCCCACCTCGCTTCGCAACCACAAAGAAACGGGGCATGGGGTGTCCCCATCCGAAACTACTCACTCCGCACTACGCACTACTCACTCTCTTCAGCCTCGCAACTCACAACTTCTCCCAACACTGCATCCG
>CAZUAY010000083.1:0-14004 GCA_964618405.1 uncultured Lentisphaerales bacterium | reverse complement strand
ACAGCTTCGCCCCACCCTGCTCCGCATAGAGAATAAGCGATTATTCGAATCAAAATACAGAGATCAGCTTCGGCTAATTTGAAACAAACGGCTCGCTGGGACAGCTTCGCCCCACCCTGCTCCGCAAAGAGAATAAGCGATTATTCGAATCAAAAGAGGGACCACAAACCGTCTTCTTCACGACAGCCTCAATCTCGTACTTGTACTCGTATTGAGGGAAACGAGACCCTTACTCGAAACCTCATTAGAGAGGGAATTGAACTTGCGACAGAAAGTAGAAAAAACCTCAATTTAGTGAGGTCTGGTTAAAATCTCAGGTTAGCTGCTCATCCACCCACTCGGTTTCGATCATGTCAATTTCATGTGCAGTAAAGAGGGTTATCGTCGTGCCGTTGGCCATCGTTCGTAGGGGTGCTAGCCCCTTTTCGTGGCTTGTTAAAATGCAGGCGAATCCATCGGCAGTCTTATCGAAGACAAGTTCGAACATATCGCGGCCGATGACCGAAAGCAGGCGATCCGAAATGTCTGCCTCGACTGCTTTAATGAACACGGCGCGACGGCGCGGCTGCCGAGGAATATCGTAGTTGTAGTGGTGGACTTCAAGCTCAACCGATACCGTGTTCATCAGGCAAAGCCCAGTGACATCCGCTTCCTCATGCGAAGAAACAAGCTTCTTATGAGACTCCCAAGATTTATCGGGCAAAAACTCGTTTCCACTGATCACACGAATCGCCTTCAAAAAACCACCGCGAAAATAGTTAAACCGATTATTTGCTGCGACGACATCGTCATAATTAACCAGCTTTATTGGATCGTTATTGAGCATTTCGTTTCACCCACGCGACATACGTGTCCATCCAGCCTTGAAGGAACGCTTTGCTCCCCTCCCCTATATCTCCCGTCGCATCGAAAAGACCTTCTTTGATTTGGATGTAAGCCTCAGGCTGCCCCATCGTCGGAACATCGAGTGCTGCAAGGATGTTGCGGAGATGTTGCTGTGCAAGCGCAGAACCGATCACGCTCACCGAAACGCCGAGCATCCCAGCCGGTTTCTTCGCCCAAGAATTCTTTCCCCAAGGACGCGATGCATGATCGATGGCATTTTTTAGAACACCAGAAACGGAACGATTGTATTCAGGTGTAAGGAAGATGATTCCATTTGACGCTTCCACCTCCTGCTTGAGGCGTTTTACGGAAGCGGCCTGATTAGCATCATCGTCTTGATTGTAGAGCGGCAGATCGCCAATTTCAAGTTGTTTAAAGATAAAATCCGGCGGTGCCAACTTAACTAATGCATTCGCCAGCTTTCGGTTATAGGAATCTTTTCGTAAACTTCCCACAATCACTGCAATTTTATATATATTCGTCATTCGATTCATTCCTCTGGACATCCCTTATCTTCACTGAAAACGACGCCTTCACGTAGCACGGAAGCACCTGCGAGGCCAACTATAAATATAACAAGTACCCGTACTCCTAGTGATTATTACTCATACTGTCCACAGCACTTCTTGTACTTCTTGCCGGAGCCACAGTGACAAGGGTCGTTGCGACCGATCTTTTGCTCCTCGCGGACAATCGGTTGCGCGGGCGCACCAGCAGGTTGACTCGGTTGACTCCTTGTTGCAGCCTCAGCCCTTTCCATCGCTTTATTAAATGTCGCATCTTCCTTCTTCGCATTCACCTGCGGAGAAGCAAGGGGTTCCGCCTTTGACAGAAGCGAGACTTCGGCATGGGTTGTCTGCACACGCCGTGGGCGACGGAGTCGGGCCATAAAATTCTGCATCGACTCCATAGAAGTTGAGGAACGGAAAACACCGGTTGATATCGTAACCTTAATCCTCGACATGAGATCCTCAAAGAGGGTAAACGCTTCACGCTTGTATTCCACAAGTGGATCGCGCTGGCCATACGCACGGAGACGAACCGCATCCCGTAGCTCATCCATGGAACGCAGATACTGTTGCCATTCGGTGTCGATGCAGTTCAACATCACATAGCGCTCCATGTTAACGAGCATCGCTGGATCTTCCATTGAGCACTTAATTTCGTAAGCGTCTTCAATCTGTTTAAATACGAACACAGCCGCATCATCAGGCTTTCCAGCGTATGCTTTTAGATCTTCCACGGTCACGGGAACGGGGAAAATACTGAGGATCCATTCGGCGAAATCGGCAGGATTTGAATCGCGCTCGGTGGACATAAATCCCTCGCTCTGCGTCAGCACGAGATCGTGGATGACATCAAGCACGTAGCCATGCGCATCGGGATTGGCCAAAACGCTAGAGCGGAAGTTGTAGACAACCTCGCGTTGCTTGTTCATCACGTCATCGTACTCGAGCGTGCGCTTACGAATCGAGAAGTTATGCTGCTCAACACGACGCTGCGCTGTTTCAATCGAGCGGTTCAGCCAACTGTGCTCAATCGGGTCGCCCTCCTGCATGCCCAGACGTGTCATGATACCGGAAATACGGTCAGAGCCAAAGAGGCGCATGAGCGTATCTTCAAGCGAGACATAGAAGCGTGATGAACCGGGATCTCCCTGACGTGCGCAGCGACCCCTTAACTGACGATCGATACGGCGAGACTCGTGCCGCTCGGAGCCGATCACATGAAGTCCGCATGGCTTTTCCTGAAGGAGTTCACGTAGCGTTTTCGCACTGCCCTCTGGCTTATCCTCAAGGCGCGTCTGCGACAAGACGACGGGCCGTTCAATCCAAAGCACACCTTCGCCAAGCTTAATGTCGGTTCCACGTCCAGCCATGTTCGTCGCGATGGTGACTGCGCTCTTCTGGCCAGCCAACGACACAATTTCTGCTTCGCGTGCATGGTTTTTAGCGTTGAGTACGTTGTGGGGGATGCCGGCTTCGCGGAACTTCCGACTAAGGATTTCGGAAGTTTCGACGGCCACGGTTCCGATCAGAACAGGCTGCCCATTGCGGTAGCACTCGGTCACATCATCAATGACCGCTTTGTACTTCTCGCGCTGCGTGCGATACATCACATCGTTGGCGTCCACGCGCCGAACTGGGCGGTTCGTAGGGATGACCACCACGTCGAGCTTATAGATATCGTTAAATTCCCCCGCCTCCGTCTCTGCCGTCCCCGTCATGCCCGCAAGCTTCTTATACATACGAAAGTAGTTCTGAATCGTAATCGTAGCAAGCGTCTGTGTTTCGCGCTCGATCTCGACTCCCTCCTTCGCCTCAACCGCTTGATGGAGGCCATCAGACCAGCGTCTGCCAGGCAGGATGCGGCCCGTGAACTCATCAACAATGAGAACCTTGTTCTCCATGACGACGTAATCCGTGTCTATTTCGTAAAGACAATATGCCTTGAGAAGCTGATCGACGTTGTGAATGCGTTCGCTGCGTTCAGCGAAATTCTCTTGGATTTCTAGTCGTTTTTTATTGCTTTCCTCTTTGGGAAGACCTTCAGCATCAATGGCGGCCATTTCGGTGGCGATATCCGGGATGAGGAACATCTCGGGATCGGAAGGATTCAACTCGGCACAGCCTCGATCCGTGAGCGCAGCATCGCGCGTCCGCTCGTCGATGGTAAAGAATAACTCCTCACGGAAGTCCCGCGCCTCTTCCTTATGCATCTCCGTTAGCAACATACTCTCGACATCTTCATGGAGCTTTCGAATCGACGCATCCTCAATCATCTGCATGAACTGCTTGCTTTTGGGCATGCCGTGGTAGATCTGGTAGAGCAGCTTACGCGCTTTATCGATCTCCTCGGCAGCAATCGCCTTCTTGACGGAAGCCATCATGTCCCCAACGAGTGCCTGTTGGCGACGATACAGCTTATCCACTTTGGGTTTAAGCTCGGAATACTTCTGAGTTGAGACCGCCGCAGGGCCTGAAATGATGAGTGGCGTTCGGGCCTCGTCGATGAGAATCGAGTCAACTTCGTCGATAATGGCAAAGAAATGGCCGCGTTGGACTTGTTCACGCACATCGGTCGCCATGCCATTATCGCGCAGATAGTCAAAGCCGAACTCGGCATTCGTGCCATACGTAATATCACAGGCGTATTGTTCACGGCGCTGTATCGGCCCCATCGTGTTTTGGATACAACCCACTGTAAGCCCCAGCCAGCGGAACACACGCCCCATCCATTCAGAGTCACGAAGAGCGAGGTAGTCGTTGACCGTCACGAGCTGGACGTTTTCGCCAGACAGAGCGTTAAGATAGAGAGGAAGCGTCGCTACGAGCGTCTTGCCTTCGCCCGTTTGCATCTCCGCAATCTTACCTTTATGCAACACGATACCGCCCATGAGCTGAACGTCGAAAGGAACCATATCCCATTTCAAATTTCGCCCGCAAACCTCCGCTTCAGTCCCGCAAAGCCTGCGACAGGCATTTTTGACTGCCGCGAATGCCTCGCACAAAAGATCGTCAAGGGTTTCGCCGGCTTTTAGTCGACGCTTAAACTCCTCCGTTTTCGCTCGCAATTGTTCATCCGATAACCTCTGATATTCCTCTTCAAACCGATTAATGACTTCGACGAAAGGGCGAAGTTTTTTTATGTCACGCGAATGTTTCGTTCCGAATATCTTTGAAAATAAATTGCTCATTTTGCCGTTCCAACGCTAATCCTGTCCCCCACATAAACCATTGAAGCGGCTAAACATTAGCCAAGCCAAGAGAACAGGATATCATGGGGTCAGATTCTATCACAAACAGGCATGACGTGTCCATAAAACCATTGCGAAATGTGCTGACCTAGCGCACGACCGCGTTCCTTTTGTTTTTCGCTTGTGTAAAACGCTCTTAAAGCGGATAATTAAAACCTGCTTATCACTAACACTCGTCCGACTCATTCGGCCGTTTATCCACACGAAACAGAAACTCAACATGACGCAAATTATCACATCCGCACTCGTCGGGCTGATCCTCGGAATTGCCATTGGCTTCTGGATCCGCTCGCTCCTCATCAAAAAAGCCGTCGCATCGCATGGCAAAACCTCAGGCGGCAAGCTCGCTGACGCCGAACGCGAGGCGAAAGGTATCGTCCGCGAAGCTGAAATCCAGGCTCGCACCGAGGTTCTCAAAGCCCGTGAATCCTTCGAACAAACGGTCAAAGAACAACGCAAGCAGGTTAACGACACGATGACCGCCCTGAACAAACGCGAAGAAGTCTTAGCGCAGCGCGAAGACAACCTCGACCGCAAGGCAAACGTCCTCGACAGAAAAGAGCAAGCCCTCGAAACGAAATCAAAGACCTTGGAATCTACGGAAGCAAACGTTAAGGCTCGCGAGAAAAAAGCCGCAGACGAGTTGGCCGATGCGGAATCGCGACTTGCTAAATTGTCCGGCATGACGCGCGACGAAGCAAGAAAAGACATTGTTGAGCACGCCAAAGTTGAAATTCAAGGGGAAATGGGCACGTTTATTCGTCGCCACAAAGAAGAAGCAACCGAAACCGCCGAGAAGGCGTCGCAAAACATCCTGCTCTCCTCAATGCAACGGTTTGCTGGCTCACACGCCTCCGAAACGATGACACGCACCGTCAGCGTATCGGGCGACGATGTTAAGGGGCGCATCATTGGCCGTGAAGGGCGCAATATTCGCACCCTCGAAGCGGTAACCGGCGTCTCCATCATCATCGATGATACTCCAGAAACCGTCGTCATCTCCAGCTTCGATCCGTTACGCAGAGAAATCGCAGCTCTCGCGCTCGAAGATCTTGTTGCCAGCGGTCGCATTCAGCCTGCTCGAATCGAAGAGGTTGTCGCTAACGTTGAAGCCAACTTCGAAAAAACGCTTACGGAAATTGGCGGCAAGGCCTGCTCTGATCTGAATGTCAACATCGTCGACAACCGGATTCTCAATAAACTTGGGCGGCTGAAGTTCCGAACCAGCTTCTCGCAGAATGTGCTTCAGCATTCTTGCGAAGTCGCAGCTCTGGCTGGCATGATCGCCTCAGAACTGAAGCTCGACCCCTCCGTTGCCCGAAAAGTAGGCCTCTTGCACGATATTGGGAAAGGACTCGACCACGAGATCGAAGGTCCTCATGCTAAGATCGGCGCAGACTTCCTTCGCCAACATGGCGAAAGCGAAGAGGTTATTGATGGCGTGGCAGGACACCACGGAGAAGTTGAGAATGTCACCGTTTATGCGCTTTTGGCCTCCGTTGCCGATGCAATCTCATGCACAAGACCGGGTGCCCGATCTGAGAACACCCATCTTTACGTGAACCGAATTGAAAAGCTCGAAAAACTGGCCATGTCCTTCAAGGGCGTCGTCAAGGCCTACGCCATTCAAGCGGGCAGAGACCTCCGCGTGATCGTCGATCCTGCCGAGATTTCGGATAACGACGCCACCCTGCTCGCGCACGATCTCAGCACGCGCATTCAAAATGAGCTACAATACCCAGGCCAAGTTCGCGTGTCTGTCATCCGCGAAACACGCTGTGTTGAATACGCGCATTGAGTTATTGTATAGCCTGACCCATGACCGCTGACGGAGTGACCACTACATTTTTCCCGAGTCTGGACATCCAAACCTCATCATGCTACCATTAACGAGTTTTAATTTTCTCAGCAAGGATCCTGAAATGAACACGCTTTCAAACAAAAAAAACCGCTTTCATACAGTCCTTTTGGCTTCCCTTTTTTTGGCTTCTCTTGCACTGATCACCTTTCCGGGGTGTAACCGAGAATCTTCCGAAGAAGCGATAGGGCGAGGCCAAACGGCGCTGCTTGACGGGGACTACAAGGCTGCGACCCGCCACCTCAAACGCGCCGTTAAACTCAACCCCGGCAATGAAATCATCCTCTATAACTTGGGCATGGCACAGATGCTGGCGACCGATTACAAAGCCGCGGATCGGTCTTTCGACGAAGCAGATCGGGTCAGCAAAGACGGCAACACAGACGCACTGGAAGCGCTCGCAGAAGCACGGCGCTTAGCGGGTGACCCAGAAGGCGCCATCCGTGCCATCGAACGGGCCTTTAGTAAAGTGAACCGGAAAGCGCACCTCGTGGCTGGCCTTGCCGTCTGCGAAATGGAACAGGGTCATAATGAATATGCCCATCAACTTCTCCAAGAAGCGCTCGACACCGACAGCCACAATCCTGTCGCCCTCTTCAATATGGCTGTCCTTCTACAGAAACCGCAGTTCAACAAGCCAACGAAGGCGGCCGACCTTTTTGCACAGTTTATCACCAGTGCAGAAAGCGCTAAATTTGAGAAGCAAAAATTACGTGCAATCGACGCCCTGCGTGAAATTAACGCAAGCAGATCAGAAGAACTCCAGATGCAAATCGACAACCTGCTCATGAAAGCAAGAACAGCCAAAACTAAAAATGATACGGTCAATTTAACAGTTGAAGCCGTCCTGCTCGATCGGTCAAACCCAGATTCCATGCAAGGCTTGATCAAAGCACTCAAAGATTCTGGACGCACACAGCAAGCCACCGCGTTGCTGACTAATTTTAAGGATCTCTTTCCGAACAACCTGAAGACTGCAAATTAATGCAAGAGAGAAAAACCTATGCCCACGGACATAAGCTTCATCGCCATGCTTGACCAGATAACCGCAGCCGGTTGCATCGATGCCACAGCAATCACGCTGATCGTCATCTTTTGTATCGCTGGATCCGTCCGAGGCTTGGCGGGGGAATGCGGAAGATTCTTCGCCCTTGCCGCTGGCATTGCCATTACGCTTTTGCTCTATCCGCTCCTCAAAAACCATGTCCTCACCGGCTCCGAATTGCCCTGGAAAGTTATCGCGATGATCGGTGCCATCCTCGTCGCCGCTGTCGTCGGCCTTCTGGTGAACTTCTTGACGAAAAAATTCCTCCGCATTATTGTCGGACAACCGGCTGACGCTATTATCGGGGCGATTGTCTCGATGCTCACCACCTCAATCGCGATCGTCGTTGCATGCTTTTTTCTGTACTCTCTGCCGAATGATCGAATCCAAAAAACCCTTTTTCAGGACTCCATGACGGGACGCCTCTCCGAACCCCTCATCCTTTACGCCAAGAATAGAATGTCCCCATTATGAATGTTTCATGGTATTACGCGGTTCAAGGAACACGCACAGGCCCTCTCTCTTGGGACGAACTCAGAACCGCAGTGGAATCCGGCAAGCTCGGATCCAATGATCTAATTTGGACTTCTTCTTTTGGTTCAGAATGGCGCCAAGCCTCCACCATGACGGGGCTCTTCCCACCACCCAGTGCAGAGCCCCCGACGCCGACGCCTCCCCTCGACAATCCGTCCTCCGCACCTGCAAATAAAGTCCCTACCATTGAAATCCTACTCGCTACGAATGCATTAAAATCCCCTTTTGCACAAAAGAGCGACGGGACCGCACCTGAGGACAACACGCCGCAGAAGGTGATCTGCATTGCATCGCTCAAACGCGCTTGGCATAACACGCAGATTTTGTTGTTTACGACGTTCTCGCCTCGCCGCTGGTTCTTCTTCGCCCTCTGTCTCATGCTCACCATGCTCTCCCAGCCGAGTCCTTTTGCATGGCTGATCGGCAACACGCTTTCCCCTTCGAATCCTTCTACCAGTCTGATGACCAATGATGAAAACAGCGCCGCGACCAGCCAAATCAAGACATTGGGGCTCCAAGAGGTCGCTCACTCTGGGCTCTTTAAATGGAATCTGTCTGGAGACGCCACCGTAAAACCGAAAAGTGAACAACTGACAAGTAACGAAGAAATTATCTTATTCGGCGAGGCCATGCGCAACACAGCCATCGCACTGTCCGCTTGGTTCGCAAAAGGCGGTCATACGAGGGAACTGGTGGTCCCCGCACTTAGCATCCTGTTCCTGTATGCCATTGGCTCTTGGTTCTCTGCACGCGGAAACGCCATGCTGCTGGCCAGGCTCTATCGGCCCGACGATGTCATATTCGCAACGTGGATTGAAGCTGACAAGTCCGCAGCCTCGCTCTTCCGAGGAATGTTTGTGATCCGAATACTCTCGCTGGTAGTATTTCTTGGCATTGGCACATGGGCAGTCATGCAACTAACGGCCATCCCTCACGATCAAGCTATTACGCAAAAAATCGTCCTCGACATTATCACAAAATTAGTCCTCTGCGCACTTGCCGATAATCTTATCAACAGCTATGTCCGAGATTTTGTGACGCCGTACGTCGTATTAGAAGACAGCCCGTTTATGAAGGCCTTCGCTACTGCTCTGCGGAACACTGGGTTTTGGTTTATACGCTATCTTCTGATCCTCGGCGGTGCCACAATTGCATTAGCAATCCCCTTACCGCTAGTGATAAGTCTGGGATTCAACGGACAAATCGCAGCACCGCTGCTCTTCCTCATCGCCATCCTCACGCTGCCCCTGCATCTCCTGCGACGCCTCTGGACGCTTGATATCGTCTTCCGAACCAAGCCTGCCCTGCGCTCTGCCGTCCCCAAAGTAAGAATTTTACGACTCAGAAAATGAGCAGCTCAAACAACACGCAGACGGCTTGGGACGACACGGATGCCATCGCCGCTGTCTTATTTGGCCTTTTTACCGTCGCGAGTGGAATCCTTGCTCGCTTCTCTGGCGTTGAGCTAGGCGCCCCCCCCGCCCTCAATGCCACACACGTGCTCGCCATGCTTCTGCCTGCGGCATTCGCCGTTGCACTCGTCACGAGAAGACTCGTTCAGAACCGCATCACGCTTCGTTCACTATTCGGAATCCAAAATCCCGTCCGCGAAATTATGCAAGGGCTCATTTTTGGCGTCCTTTCCGTACCCGCAACCCTGACCCTCGCCTACCTCACAGGTCTCGCCATCACCCACTTCACGGGCGCACCGCCAGCTCCTCAAACCATCATGCAATCCATCATGCTGGAAAAAACTCCGCTTCCCGTCGCGGGTGCCGTATTGCTCGTCTCCATTACCGTCGTTCCTTTTGCAGAGGAAGTCCTCTACCGCGGGATTCTCGTCTCCGTATTGAAGCGCCAGCGAGGCACTTTTTTCGCCGTCATTACCTCTTCCCTGTTCTTCGGGCTTCTCCATCTCAGCCCTGTCAACACGCTATCGCTCTGCCTACTCGGCGTTGCCTTCGCCGCCCTCTATCTACGCTCCGGCTCCCTGCTCACCAGCATCGCCATGCACGCCGGCTTCAACGCCACAAACCTCATGCTGCTGACTCTGCCACAAAGCTGACTCGCCATGTCTCAAACTCTCTGTGTTTAAAACCCAAACCCCATGACCCACATACTTGCCCCCGGTCACTTCCCGAGTACAAACTTCATGTAATTTTTCATTGACATACCGAGGTATATTTTGCTACTTTCAACCGCGTGTCACATCTTAGAGTGAGGCATGACTGCAAACGGGGCATAGCGCAGACTGGTAGCGCGCTTGACTGGGGGTCAAGAGGTCTCGAGTTCAAATCTCGATGCCCCGACCACTTAAACAAGGAGCTTGCGCGTTAAACCGCAAGTTCCTTGTTCTTCTAACCCACAGCCCATAGAACCCGTTCCGGAGCAATAATATGGCGGCAGACTTCTTGATCTTCGAAAATGTGACCAAGCGCTTCGGCAAACTGACGGCTGTCGATGATGTCACCCTCGGAGTGCGAAAAGGTGAATTTTACTCCCTTCTCGGACCCAGTGGTTGCGGAAAAACAACACTGCTGAGGATGCTCGCAGGCTTCGAAACACCTGACAACGGACGCATCTTCCTCGATGGCAAGGATATCACCCGACTCCCGCCGAATAAGCGCCGTGTGAACACGGTTTTCCAGAACTATGCGCTCTTTCCCCATCTTAGCGTCCGCGATAACATCGCATTCGGTCTCAAGGTTGCCAAACGCCCCCAAAAAGAGATAGACCGAGAAGTCGATGCCATGCTTGATCTCATTCAGATGCATGGACATGACGAGAAGAAGCCCAATCAGATCAGCGGAGGGCAGAAGCAACGCGTCGCCATCGCCCGCGCGCTTGTCAACCATCCGCAAGTGCTCCTCCTCGATGAACCCCTCGCGGCCCTCGACCTGAAGCTCCGCCAGCACATGCAAATTGAACTCGACCTCATTCATGACGAAGTCGGCATCACGTTTCTCTATGTGACGCACGATCAAGGCGAAGCCATGTCGCTGAGCGACCGCATTGCCGTCATGAACGAAGGGCGGATTGAACAGATTGAAACCCCTGCCAAAATTTATGAAGAGCCCCGCTCCTCATTTGTCGCCGCCTTCATCGGCGACACGAACTTTTTCGACGGTAAAGTCTCGCAGAGCCTCAACGTAGAATACTGCAAAGTTGAATTTCCCGACTTCGACCCCATTGTCTGCTTCAACGACAAGCACATCAAACTTGGAAGTCCTGTGCACCTGAGCGTACGTCCCGAGAAAATGCGCCTGTCACACTTACCGCCAGAAAATCTAGACGGCAAGCTGAACACCTACTCCGTAAAGGTTGAAGATGCCGTCTATCAAGGCTCCCATACGCGCTTCTGGGTTCGCGTCGGCGGCTACAGACTATCCGTGATGCAGTCTCACAACCGATTCCTCCTCGACCAAAAACCAATCAGATGGGGGGATCAAGTCTGGGTATCTTGGCATGCCGATGACGGCTATATGCTCGAGCAGTACAGCGAGACGGACGAAGACTTGCTCCTTCTCCCTCCAGAAAACATCGGCGATATGGACGCCCCAGTCGAAAACGAAACATCGGCAAAAGAGGAGCGTGACGATGGCGACACAAAAGAGTGACCCTGACAACTCGCTTTTGGCGCAAGGCCAGCACCCTGAAATGCCCCCGAGTGCCCGCTTCAAACGCCATCTCAAAGAGATTTTTCTGACAATGCCTTCCGCGGGATGGATGATTATATTTTTTCTCATTCCGTCTATTCTGCTCTTTACGCTTTCCTTTCACCCAACTGCCCTCGACGGCGGTATCGGAAAAGGCTGGACGCTCAGCACGTGGAGCAATATATCCAACCCAGACTACCCTTCCATCGTCTGGCGGACCCTCTGGCTCAGCGTTGCTGCTACGGGCATCTGCATCCTCATCTCAATCCCCTGTTCATTCGCCATGGCACGCGCCTCGCGATCCATGCGCCACATCATGGTCGGCATGGTCATTCTCCCCTTCTGGACCAGTTTTCTCATCCGCGTCTTTGCTTGGAAACTTCTGCTCCACCCGGATGGCGTCATCCGTAATCTGATGCTACACTACAGCCTAATCTCGCCAGATCAGCAACTCCTTTACAACCCGATCGCTGTGCTGCTGGTCATGGTCTACACGTATCTGCCCTTCGCCATGCTCCCGCTCTTCGCCGCTGCCGAAAAATTCGACTTCAATCTCATGGAAGCAGGTCTCGATCTCGGCGCCAGCCCCAGCCGAGCCTTTCTGAAAATTTTCATACCCGGAATTCGTGCTGGCATCTTTTCCGCAACACTCATGGTTCTGATACCCGCCCTCGGCTCATACGTCATTCCCGATATGGTCGGAGGCGCTAACAGCGAAATGATTGGAACAAAAATCGCCCAGCGGGCCATCCCTGACCGCAACTTGCCGCATGCCAGCGCACTCTCTGCGCTCCTCATGCTCGGCGTGCTTCTGCCGCCGTTCCTCGGCTGGGCCATCCTGCGTAAGCGCAACATCGGCGTCACGGAGCCTGAAGCCGTCTCCGACATGACTGCTATTCGCCGACACGTGAAAGGTGACCATCCATGAAGAAAATGGAACGTCGTTCCCGATCAGTACTCTGGTCCGTCATGCTTTTCTTTTACATCCCGATCGTTGTGCTGATCGTCAACTCCTTCAATGCCTCTAAATTCAGCGGTGCATGGGAAGGTTTTACGCTCAAATGGTACATCATACTTTTCAACGACCGAGAAATCTGGCACGCCATGCTCAACACCATTAAAGTTGCGGTAGCCTCGACGGCGCTCTCCGTTATCCTGGGAACAACCGCTGCCCTCGCCCTCAATCGATGGAAGGGCAAGATTCAACTCTTCCACTATGGATTGATTTACACGCACCTCGTACTGCCCGACATCCTTATGGGTATCAGCATGTTGCTGTTCTTCATTGCAATCGGCATGAGGCAAAGCCTGTATACCGTCTTCCTCGCCCACACGACCTTCTGTCTAAGCTACGTCGCCATGGCGGTTCTCGGCCGATTGCAGGACTTCGACATCAGCTACATCGAAGCGGCACAAGATCTCGGAGCCAATGCTTGGACGACATTTTGGCGCGTTCAATTTCCGCTTATGCTACCTGGCATTGTCGCAGGAGGTCTGTTGGCGTTTACGCTTTCAATTGACGATTTTGTCATCACCTTCTTCGTCTCAGGCCCAGGATCCGATACGCTACCCGTCAAAATATACGGCATGATCAAACGCAGCCCCCGCCTCCCCATGATCAATGCGCTCTCCACACTCATGCTGTTGGTTACCGTTCTCACGGTTATCGCCAGCCGCGTACTCCAACATCGTCATGAAAAAAGTCGCTAGCCTACTAAAAGAATTTCCAAACGCCGAGTGAAAGTAAGGAGGGGGTAGGCAATCGGACGAGGTTTTGGGCTTAAGTTAGCGCCATTCGGGACCGACCTCTGAATTTTTTTGGGTGGATTCTAAAACGGGTAGAAAGCGATAACAAGCAAGGCCAGGTGTTGTGCTCTGCGTGAACCGATGCGACGGGCTGCGATTTGGAGTGCGGTGGCAAGCGAAGCGCGACACCGCTTTACACGATGAGGGAGTCAAACAAAGCGGTGTCGCGGGGAATACCCCTTGCCCCCGCACTCCAAAAGATCGTATCCATTACTCCACGTGCCCCCGAAGGGAGAGAACTCAACTGGCAGACTGAATGCGCCCACAGCCCTTGGCTAACTCACTGCGCCTCTGCCACACGCAGAGGGGCTCGTTTACTTTGCGTCTTGTCCTCGAAGAGGCAGGCATCTCGACGACCATGGTTTTTCGATTCAATTCCCCAGTGATCGGGAAGAAGTAGCGAGTTGGGAGTTGCGAGTGGGCGAGCCTGTAGCCGCGATCGGTGATCGCGGACGATTCCGGC
>CAZUAY010000082.1:1083-14039 GCA_964618405.1 uncultured Lentisphaerales bacterium | reverse complement strand
CGACAGTGCTATGCTTCAAATAAATCGGAGTCGCTTATACCCCGTGAACGGTTACGAATGAAGATGCCTAGAACACTGATTTTAATTGGAACGCTCACTATTCTGATCTGTGGTGCTGGTATGGCGCAACAGGATGCCGATCTGATCCTAGGGGTCAGTGGACAGTCGAGCTACCAGATTGTCATTCCCGATGCGATGCCCGAGGAGGTCGTGTCGAACTCCGTGATCCAGGCGGCGAACCTGTTGAAAGCGGCGTTTGAGGCCAATGCCATCGCCTTAGAGATCCGGCGCGAATCCGAGGTCGACGGCACCTTGTCTGGCCTTTATGTAGGGCCAACGAAATTCGCCGCCGCCCACGGGGTTGACGCTTCCAAGCTGTCCGGATGGCGCTACATTCACAAAGCCGTAGGCACCGATCTTGTCATCGTTGGTAACGACGAATGCGACATCCTGGCGGGTAAACGCACGAACACCCGCGACGGTGCGCCGCTGCCCTACCAAGGAACCTGGTTCGCAGCCGCCGAGTTTGCGTACCATTATGTCGGCGCTCGGTATCTGTCACCCAACGCGGCCGGCATCACATTCGTTCCGATGGCGAGCATTCAGGTGCCACGCGACTTGAACGCCGAAACTGCTCCATGGTTTCTCGAGCATGATGTATTCAATTCGCCGGATGCCTTCAATCTAGCCACGCACTGCCGCAAGTTCCAACGCGTCTGGTCTCGCGGTGGACACCAACATCCCTCTGCAGTACCCATCGTCGACTATGGAACGAGCCATCCGGAATACTTCATACAAGCCGGCGATGTGCGCCAGCCGGCGTTGAATCCGAAAACCGGCCAACTCTGTTTTTCTAACCCGGAAGTCCGCGAACTGATCTATGCGCACATTCTAGCCACGTGTGATCTGGGTTACGACATTGTGGAGCTGGGCCAGGCGGATGGATTCATCCCTTGTCAGTGCGCCGACTGTGCCGCACTCTACGGAATCAAGCCCACCACAGTGCCTTCGGATGGTATCGCGTGGTATCGGGATCCTGCCTGGGGCGAGAAGATTTGGATCATGCACCGGGATCTCGCGTTGCGTCTGCTGAAGGATCGACCGGGAAAGATCGTGATGCTGACCTCCTACGGCCCGACGATAGCCGCGCCACAAACCATTTCAGAATTCCCTCCAAACGTCGTCATCGAAATGATGCACTCAGATGCGAAATCGTTTGCGTCTTGGAAACAAATTCAGGTTCCTGGCGGGTTCGCCGCCTATCTTTATAATTGGGGCAGTTTTCATCTCGTGGGGCTGACCCCGCTGTGTACCGTTGCTCAGATCGCAGAGCAGAACCGCCAGCTCGTAGCCAACAACGTGCGCATTGTCCAAGTCAACGGTCGCCCCATGTCAGGCCAGTGGGGACTGGAAGGCCCCAATTTCTACGTGTATCTGCGACTGGGAATCGATCCGAACGGAAAGACGGCCGACGAGCTCTTCAACGAATATCTGCAGGCGGCATTCCGAGAGGCCGAGACGCCCATGCGGCGTTTCTTCCTGAGCCTACAGAAGCGAGTGGAGTTGCTATCGCTTATTGAGCCGCATGTTCAGAAGACCGGCCGCGACCCGCTCTTCGCGCTGGGAACGTTGTACACACCAGATCTCATTAACGCGCTGGAAGAGGACCTGACGCGGGCGGAGAAGCTCGCCACCCTGCCCGAGGTCACGACGCGCCTCGACATCGTCCGCTACGAATTCGACAACCTCAAACACATCGCGAGGGTCATCGGCTCCTACCGGAACTTCCAGGCGATGAACGATGCGGCAGCACTCAACCAACTCCTCGATGCGCTCGATGCCCGTAATCGCTTCGTCGCGCAGATCGTTCAGGGCGACGACAAATACCCAGCGAAACGGAATCCCGCCTATCGTTACATGAACGAAACAAGCATCAAGTATGCCGGTCGCAACATGGATATCACGCCCTTCAACTGGGATACAGCTAAAATACGCGCCACACCAGATCGCATGCTGCGCCAAGAGCTGTTCATGGACGCCATGCGCGTGGAAAGCGCACCGACGCTCGATTCCCAGATCTGGAAACAAGTCGTCGCCCAGCCGCTCGGCTCCATGGATCTTTCTGACGCTGGGCTGAAAGCGAATACCAGTTTCCAGATCCTGTATGACCCAGGCAACCTCTACGTCCGAGTGAGTGGGGATCAGCCGGCGGAGAAAATGACATTCGTCAAGCGCGGTCGTGATGCCGAACTATGGCGCCAGGAAAGCATTGTGATCAACCTATCTCCCACTGCAGACAAGAGCCGCTATTACTACTTAGCATACGAACCCGAGCCCAGTTCCTTCAACGACGCTGCGCACGGTTTCATTACCGATCTCTATCACCCACGCTATGGCTGGAACGACGAAGGGTGGAACGGGCAGTGGAGCTTCGAGACTCAGTTGTTGCCCGAGAAGAATCGATGGGAGTCCATGGCAATCATCCCCTTCAAGACCTTGGGAACTGCGACGCCCAAGCCCGGAGATGTGTGGTGCGTCAATGTCGGACGCGTTCACTTTTATGATAACGAAACGGAAAGCAATCAGCGTGAGAATTCCGCTTGGACAGGTAAACTGAATCCCTCACGCGTTCCTGGTGACGGATCTTTCGGAGTATTAACGTTTAAAGGGAGTAAATGATGAAAAAGAATTATGTGTTTGGATTGGGCTTGGCGTTCGGGTTCGCGATTCGTGCTTTTAGCGCCGACTACTACGTGGCGCAGAATGGGCAGACGCCCGGCGATTTCAAGAGTTGGTCAACGGCGGCCAGTAACATCGCTGATGCGGTCAGTGTGGCGACGGCCGGAGAAACCGTGTGGGTGGGATCCGGAGAGTACACGCTGACCCAACAAGTGGTCGTCGGCAACATCAAACTCAGAAGCTGGCCCAATGGCAGCTCCAACCGCGACACGACCATCATCAACGGCAACTACCCGAACACAACAAACCGTTGTTTTTATTTGAACCATGTCGAAGCGCTCGTCCAAGGGTTCACCATCACCAACGGCCTAGCGGTTACCAATTGGCATGGCGGTGGCGTGTATATCAACTCCGGAACGCTCAAAGGATGTCTCGTCACAGGAAATTATGCTACGAACCTGAGCTATGGGGCGGGAGTCTACGCAAAGGGATCAGGGAGCCTGATCGATGACTGCGACCTCGTCGGGAACGTGACCCACGCCTGGGGCGGAGGTGCCGCACTTTTCTCTGGCGCCTGCTTGCAGAACAGCCGGATTCGCTTCAACACCACGTCCCAGACGAATTCATCATACGGTCCTGGCGAGACATCGCCTCGCGGCGGTGGCGTCTACGTAGACGCCTCGAAGGTCTTGAATTGCGAAATTGTCAGCAATCGCTTGAGCGGCAAAATTAACCCAGAGTACGGTGGCGGCATTGCCGCCTTCGGTCAGAGCGTCATCCGTAACTGTCTGATTGCGGACAATTTCGCTTGGCGCGGCGGCGGCATGACTGCAAACGGATACAAAAACGGTCCTCTTCTGCAAATCGAGAACTGTACGATCGTCAGCAATGAATATGGCTATTCATACGGGGGCTTGTACGCCCCGTACGCTGGTGGCAACGTGGATCCGAACGTGTCGCTCGTCAACAGCATTGTCTGGTATAACAAGGGCATTCTTCAGATCGTTGGAAACTCCCCCAGCAACATCGTGATGACATCCAGTTGTTCGCCCTCCATCACACTGGTTAACACCAACTGCACAAGCGCCAGCCCCGACTTCATCGACTTTACGGGCGGCGACTACCGCCTGCGCGCAATCTCGCCCTGCCGTGACACAGGATTTAACGAGTCGTGGATGAACACGGCGCTGGACCTAGACGGCAACCCGCGTATTGATAGAATGAGCGGTCAAGTCGACATGGGCTGTTATGAAACGGTTGTTCTCGGCACAACAATTATGATTCGCTGAAGAAGTAGTGAGTCGTGAGTTGCGAGTTCTTTTAAAAACCCCACGACTAATGACTAATTTCTAATTCCTAATGACTAATATGAAAACACTTTCACACTGGATTTTTATCACACTCATCCTGCTGGTCGGGACTCGGTCTTTGATCGGAGCGAGTGTGTCACCCGTTATTCGACAGATGTGCGCGGAAAAGCGCTTCGAGGAAGCGGTCCAGAAGCTGGGAACAATGGCTGATGGCGCGAAGACTGATGCGGAACAGTCTACCTATCTGCAAGAGGCCATCGACATCGTCCTTAACCAACTCAAAGACGTCCATCGCGCGGAGGCGCTGATCGGAGAAATCCGAGATCCCGCGTGGCGTGATTTTGTGCGCCTCAAGTTTCTCTATCAGCTCAAGCGTTATGACGAAGTGCTGGCGCTTGTCCAGGGCAAGCAGATCGACGACTGGCCGCTGACGTGCCGCGGTGCCGCCTACAAACTTCTCGGCGACATCTGCGAGGCCCGCACAAACAATGTCGCTGCGCTGGACTACTACACCAAGGCCATTGAAGCACCTCGAACGAGCCTAGTCGATCAGGGCTGGTCTGCTTACGCTGCCGGATTGATCCATCTAAAAGAGGGCAACCGTACCGAGGCGGAGGCTTTCTTTCGGAGGGGACTGACGATATCGCCCGCCTACTACGCTTGGCGGAACACAACCATGATCACGCTCGCCCGCATGCTCACCGAGGATCAAAAAACTGCGGAGGCCGTCCAACTCTTCGAAACGGTCGATTTCAGCGTACCGAGCAGTTATTGGAAAGCCACCCTCCTCGATGCTTATGCGGCTGCCCTGCTGGCAGACGGCAGGAAAATCAAGGCAGCCGAAACGCTTGACATGATTCTGCAACTGGATGTTTCCAAAGACTGGAAGGCAAGAATCGAGAAGCGATTAGACGAGATTGCCGACGCGATGTAACCGCGCGAAATGGAAGACAAACAGGAAAAATCAGTGCAACTCAAATGGATCAAGAAAGTCTACTCCGATGGAACGCATAACGCGTTTACGGGTCTAGCTTTTTTTAAAGGATCCTATTTTCTGGCATTTCGCAATGGCGAGCGGCACAGCTCGCCAGGTGGTAAGAAAATGTTGATAACGAGTCCTGACGGTGAAAATTGCTCGATTCACAGTGAAACGGTATTCCTGACGCCAGCTCCTTTGCCCGCGAATACCCCGATTGACGCACGCGGCCATTGAAATCTGAGGACTTCGGATTAGCTGCCGCATAAAACCGGACAAGAATAAAAAGGCTCATCTTATGGCGATCAAACCAAATATCTTATTTATTATGGCAGACCAATGGAATGCCGAGTGCTTTTCTGGACTTAACCATCCCGATGTGAAAACGCCCAATCTTGATAAACTAATTGAGGGCGGGGTGACCTTCCGCAACTGCTTTGTTGCCAACCCAACCTGTCAACCATCAAGAACTTCTTTTTTCACGAGTCAGTATATCCATACTCATGGTGTTGAAGTCAATAACAGGCCATCGAAACCAAAGAGTATCTGCCACCCTCTGGCAAAAGAGCTAAAAGAAAAAGCAAATTATAGGACCGGTGCTTTCGGCAAACTTCATCTTGGCGAATTTGAAGAAGATGCAGGCTTTGACAAGATTTCTCATGTCTGTGACAATCCTTTCGGCGAAGCTGAATATTATGATTACTTGAAAGAAAAAGGTCTTCTTGATGAATATTTGAAGACAGAGCGTAATGTGTCTCGAGACTTTAATGCGAAGTTTGGCAAAGGAACGTCATCACTCAAAACCTGCGATACAAATGAGGCCTGGACAGCCGACAGAACCATAGACTTCATAAAAGAAAGTCAGGATCCTTTCTTCGTCTGGTGTACCTTTGAACGCCCGCATGCGCCCCACACACCTCCTGCCGATGCACCGGTGAACTATGATCCTAAGAAGTTGACCATCCCGCTATATGAACCTAAATATTTCGAGAGTAAAACCAATCATGCCAGAGCAGGCTGTGAGAACCTTTGGAAAGCGTGGGTCCTTGGGGAAGACGAATTACGTGAAGGACTTTCAAAATATTATGGCCTGATGTCACTGATTGATCAAGAAATCGGCAGAATCATAACGCATCTTGAAGAAAGCGGTAAACTCGAAAACACCCTGATCATTTTCGCCGCAGATCATGGGGACTTTGCAGGAAACCTAGGTATGCTTGGTAAAAACTCTAGTACCTACGACGCAATAATACGCACACCTTATATCTGGTACTGGAAAGGTCATTTCCACCGTAACATGCATTTTGACCTCTGTGAAGCAATTGATCTGTATCCGACACTCTGCGATCTCATTGAAATTGATACTCCGCCTACCGTTCAGGGGGAGAGCCACCTCGCTGCCATGACTG
Organism: uncultured Lentisphaerales bacterium; assembly: GCA_964618405.1. Classification (GTDB taxonomy): domain Bacteria; phylum Verrucomicrobiota; class Kiritimatiellia; order RFP12; family UBA3636; genus JBBQIY01. The sequence goes on along the minus strand of CAZUAY010000082.1, from coordinate 7,665 downwards.
ACCTACCCTACTACAGTGGGAAAGAATATGTGTTTTCCGAACGGACGCTCGCAAAGACAGTCAGGAACAAGAATTTCAAGCTCACGATCAGCACGGACGGAAACAGGCGCGTGGGAGAATTGTATAATATTCTTGAAGACGTGGACGAAAACCATAACTTGTACAATAATCCTGAATACTATCCAATACAGACAGAACTCGCTGAAGAAATGATTGCCTGGTTTATTAGAACAGCGCAGCCATGCCACTTCAGCACATCATCTGAAAAGTCATCGCCTGCATTGCGTTTTCACAATTCGCTGCTAAACACCCACGTACTCTGAGCCCTCGGTGATCTCTGGCTAAATCTTTAGCATGTTTCATGTATTCCATGGTTTAAAATCCACGCAGAGTGGCAGCCCAGCTTCTTGCCAATAACTCTAGTTTCGCTAAGCAGTGATCGTAACGAACGGAGCACGGGTTTTCCAACCCGTGTACGAAAACGGGTTGGAAAACCCGTTCTCCGTTTGCTTCGCTCGTGCCATCTCAATCCCTCTCCCCACGCCCCTTCTCCATAACCTCGTGCCCTTCGTGGTAGAGTCCCACTCTCGCTATCCACTTCCAGCTTTCTTGAGTTCCAAATTAAATTCTCCCACAAGTAGGTGGGTAATGGTGTTCGGGTTTTAAATCAGAGAGTTTGAGACACAGAGGGATAGGAATGGGAGAGCCACTGTACAGGCTGGAAGCCAATGCTCCCAGTGGCTCAATCTCTGTGTTTAAACCGCACCGCGCTTCGTGCGACAACTGGGTTAATAGTACAGCAGAGCAGATCTCAGGCGTTACCCCCGCAAAATACTTTCACCCCTCCCCCGTCACTGACCGATTACGGAAAACACGCTTTTTCAGCTTTGACTAAATGAAACTTTGTGGTATAGTACAAGCAATTCGAACACAATCTACCAAAAGCATCAGCAATTAAATGGCTACCGCAATAACACAAAAACGTCTCACCAGCATGCAGCGCGAAAAGCGTCTGCGTGATGTTTTACGTGTGCGTGAGGAAGCGAGCGTTAGTGTATTGGCCGAAGAACTGGGTGTGAGCGAAATGACCTTACGGCGTGATCTTGACCGCCTCGAAGCTGCCGGGTACGTTCGACGCACGCATGGTGGAGCCGTGGCCGCAGAACGTATCGGGTTTGAATTTGATTTTGTGGCACGTCGGCAATCCAATCAAAAAGCAAAGCGTGCGATTGCTGAGGCCGCACTGAAGTTGATCGAGCCTGGGCTCGTCATCTTGCTGGATGCGGGTACCACCGCACTCGAGCTGGCTTGCCTGCTACGCGGCGTTTCGAATCTTGTCGTCGTAACGCCCTCGCTGGCGGTTGCGGCTGAGCTTCAGTTTGCTGAAGGCATCCAGACGATTTTGCTCGGGGGCATTCTCCGGCGAGGGAGCCCAGATCTGACGGGTGAAATAACAGAAGCAGCATTAGAAACACTGGCGGTCGATATTGCCTTTCAGGGGTCGGACGGCATTGGTCTCGATGGCATGCTGTATACAGGCGATTTGAGCGTGGCACGGGTTGACCGCACCATCCGGCAACGCGCCGGCCGCACCTACGTGTTGGCTGACAGCTCCAAGGTCGGCCGCTCGGCGCTGGCCTGTCATGGTAGGCTTTCGGAAATGTCGGGTTGGATTACGGATCGCGGCATTGATCCAGAGCATTTGAAAACACTGAGCGGGTACGGTTGCCCGATTACTGTGGTAGGATAATCAAAACTTTTATAATATGAGAGAAAAGGAGATGACAGTATGTTGAAGGCAGGAACAGCATTAGTCGATATTTCCCCAAAACCTGGGGTGACGCTTGCAGGCTATCCGCATTGTCCACGTCCCAACGTGGGGGTTCACGATCCCTTATACGCCGCAGTCCTTTACTTGGACAACGGCACCACGCGTCATGCGTTTGTGACGCTCGACTTGCTCAGCATTGGCAAAACGATGGTGCGTCGACTCCGAAGCAAATTTGATTTCAGCCTGACGATTTCCACGTCCCACACGCATAGCGGGCCTTGGGCATCGGAACCTTTAGCAAGTGAATTGTCCGAGGGTTTTGGTCCAGAGCCGGACTACCTGATCTTTTTGGAAGAACGCATCGAGGCCGTTATTCGAGAGGCCATTTCGTCTACTTTCTCCGCGACGTTTGCCACGGGCATCGGCCACTGCGGGGCGGAGCAAGGCGTCGGCGGAAATCGTCGTGAACGCGGCGGACTTCAGGATTCCTCCGTTAACGTCATGGCCGTCCGCGATGCGAACGGCGTCGTGCGTGCGGTTTCCCTTACGTATGCTTTGCACCCGACATTCCTGCATGCGGATAACGAACAGGTTTCCGCCGATTATCCAGCCTACATCCGCCGGTATTTGAAGTTCGCTTATCCTGAGGCGGTGTTTCTTTTCGCTCAGGGAACCTCTGGCGACCAGAGTTCGCGCTATCATCGCGTCGGGCAGAATTTTGAAGAAGCCGCTCGAGTTGGCACGACACTCGGTGTTGAGGTTTTTCACACGCTTGAGCAAATGACGTTTACCGACAAGCTTTCGATGCGCGTAGAAACGCTTGAGTTGGCCGATGTGCCAATGAAGACTTTCCCGCCGCTTGAGGAAGCGCTGGAGGCTGAACGAGTCGCTGTCGCCACTTTCGAGGCCTCGAAGGATAAAGATTATATCACGATGCGCAATGCCGAGTTGGCGATGTTTGGCGCGCAGAATACCGTTGGGTTTTCGCGGGTTCACCAACAAGGCTATAAGAGCCCTGAGCTCCCGCTCGAGAGTCAGCTTATCTTGCTCAACGATACGGTTTTTGTTACGATACAACCCGAAATGTTTGTCGAACTCGGGCTGGCGATCAAGGCGAGCTCACCCGCAAAGAAAACCTTTGTTCTTGAGGTGTCCAACGGCTACGCCCCAGGATACCTCTACACCATCGCCGCTGGCATTGAAGGCGGCTATGAAGTCGGTACATCCATGTTCGCGCCTGAAGCAGGCGAGACCCTTGTCAAAAAAATAACGGAGAAGCTCACATGTTTAACTTTGAAATAGCTGATTGGGTTCCCTATCGGAACCGTGAAGTACTAGACCGCGTTCGCAAAATGAGCGGAAAAGATCTTGAGAAACATCCGAACCCAGACTTTAAGATTAAAGTGATGACCGATCCTTCTGGGGTTTGGTTAGGCGACATGGTCGCTCGGATTCAGCGTAGCGATACGCACAACGAAAAGGTTGTGATGGTGCTTCCTAATCCGTGTCCGACGCTGTACGAAGCTGTGGCTGAAGTCATCAATCTTCATCGTATTGATTGCCGAAACGTGCATGTTTTTACGATGGACGAGTGGGCTGATCAGGATGGACGTGTTGCCCCCATCGAGTACGCAGCCGGCTTCTCGCATTCCTGCATGAAGTATTTCTACGGATCAATCGATGAAGCGCTACGAATGCCCCTTAAGCAGATGCATTATCCCACAACCGAGAACATCAAGGATTATTCGAAGATGCTTACCGACTGTGGCGACGGCGGTGCGGACATTGTTTATAGTGGGCCTGGCTGGACGGGACATATTGCTTTCGTTGATCCTCGGACACCTGAATTTGGTACCGACGATCTCGACGAGTTTTTGGCGATGGATGCGCGAGTTCTGACGCTACATCCGATGACGATTCTTCAGAATTCGTTGCATGGTTGTTTTGGCTGTAGCGGTGATATCGCGAGTGTGCCACCGCGTGCTGCCACGATAGGCCCTGCCGACGTCAAACGTGCTAAGAACCGAATGGAATTTCATGCGCTTTCTACGATGGGATCGTTTTCTTCTTGGCAGCGTATGATCTCACGCCTCGTTTTGCATGGCGAGGTGACACCGCATGTTCCCGCTTCGATTCTTCAGTTGATGAAAACCAATGTTTACGTGAGCGAGCAAATTGCCGCTCCGATTGAATGTTTAGAGAAAGTAGGTTACTAATGAACAGACGAGCTATTCTTGGCGCCCTCGTATTGCCGGATCGCGTGATACGGGATGGTGCAGTCATTATTGCAGATGGCATAATCGAATACGCTGGCCCATCGGTCGGCGTTGCGTTACCCGAGACCCGCATCGATGTGGGCGACCGCCTTGTGGCACCGGGCTTCGTTGACATCCATTGCCACTCAGGTGGTCAAGCGATGTCGCACGACGATCCCGCGGCGGTGGCAGCGTACCAACGCCGCACCGGTACGACGGGACTGTTGCTGACCTTTTACCGTAACCTATCCAACGAACAGGTGTTGGAAGGGTTGCGAAAAATCAAGGAGAGCAAGATACCGAACGTCTTGGGCGTCCACATGGAAGGGCCGTATCTCAATCCAGAGTACGGTAGCAAAAAGCAGCCTTGGACACCCGTTGATCCGGAATTCTATCGTCAGGTCATCGCCTCGGGTCTCGTTCGTCAGTGGACGTATGCCCCCGAAATGGAAGGCACTTCTGCCTTCGCACGCGAAATCGCTGCGGCGGGCATCGTGCCGGCAATTGGCCACAGTGCAGCTTCGCCAGCACAGGTGGATCAGGCGGTCCGAGACGGTGCTGGCATCGTGACGCACTTGATGAATGCCACGGGTTGTAGTGTATCGCCAACCCGCTACGGTGGCACGATCGAGGTGTCGTTCGACATCGCCGCGATGCGCCATCATAACATATTCTTCGAGGTCATTTTTGATCGCGACTGTATTCATGTCCGTCGCGAGATGGTTGAATTCATTATCAAGTCGGCAGGGATCGATTTTGTGGTGGGCATTACGGATTGCATGGCGGGCGGCGTGGATGATGGCCGTGACGTGACCATCGAGAACGGTGGACTCTGCGGCAGCAGGTTGACGATGGCCAGTGTGGCCCGCAACTTCCGTTCGCTCGGCTTGCCGCTTCATGAAGTCTTCAAAGTTGTCTCGCTGAATCCAGCAAAGGCGATCCGGATGGATAAGCTCGTTGGAAGCTTGACGAAGGGCCGGCGCGCTGATCTCCTGTTGATCGATGCCGAATTAAATAACGTAGAGGTAGTTGAATGAAACCGGAAAGTCTGATTCAGGGACTGTCGTCTCTAAAAATCGAACGCGATCAAATCCAGCAGGTGCTGGACAATCTCGACCACGAAGCGTTTGGTAAAGCCGTCGATGTGTTGGCCCGTGTGCCGCGCATCATGCTGTGTGCGAGCGGTTCCTCGGGAATCGCCGCAAAGAAATTTGCCCATTCGCTCTGCTGCATCGAGCGCGGCGCGATGTTTATGCCGCCGTGTGAAGCCGTTCACGGTGGCCTCGGCGGGCTCAAGGGCGACGATGCGCTGGTGATGGTTTCACGAGGTGGCAAAACCGTTGAATTGTTCCCAGTGATTGATGTCTGCCAGAAGAAAGGCGCTACGCTGATCGCGGTTACGGAGAAGCTGGATTCACCGTTGGCTCAAGCGGCCGACATCGTGTTGCAGCTTCATATCGATCGTGAAAGTGATAAATATAATTTTATGGCGACCTCAAGCTTCGTTGCGACGATTGCGATTTTCGATGCACTGCTTGCGGCACTCATTGAAGAAACCGGCTATACACGCGAAATGTTTGGCCTGATTCACCCGGGCGGAGCCGTGGGTGACATGCTCAAAAAGGAAAAGAAAACATGTATCTAAATTACAAGATCAAGGCGCCGTTTTTTGAATTCGGTCCGAAAGCTTATCTTTACGGCGACGAGCTCCTCGAGCTCGTGATGGCGATCGATAGGTTCGCCGAACAATATGACGTCGATGTGATCGTGGATCCGCAGCCTTCGGACATCCGCCTGCTGGCGGCGAACGTCAAGCGTGTGCACGTCTATGGGCAGCATACGGATCCGCTTCCAGTGGGCCGCGGCATGGGTGCGATCCTGCCCGAGGCGCTTAAGGCGGCGGGTGCAGTCGGCGTTCTCCTCAATCATGCCGAGTGCAAGTTGACGCTGGAAGTCATCGAGCAAACCATCCGCCGCGCCGATGAAGTCGGGTTGGCGACCATCGTTTGCGCCGACACCGTGGAAGAGATGGTGGCGATTGCTCGGATGGCTCCGAATCTGATTGTTGCCGAACCCACTGAGTTGATCGGAACAGGGCAGACGAGTTCAATGGACTACGTCCTCGAATCGATTGCCCGAATCAAAGCCGTCAATCCCGATATTCTCGTGCTGCAGGGAGCAGGCATCAGCAATGGCCAGGACGTCTACAACGTGATCCGCGCCGGAGCAGAAGCCACAGGCTCTACGAGCGGTATCATCAAGGCTCCCAATCCTATCGCAATGGCTGAGGAAATGATCTCCGCCGTACGCCGCGCTTGGGACGAGCGCCAGGGCAAGGTGTAAGGTGTTAGGCCCTAGCTTCTAGCCAAAAGAAGGCCCTAGGTATTAGGCCCTAGCTTTTAGCCAATTTTCGTGCGAAGCAGCTAAGGCCTAGGGCCTAAAACCTAACCCCTTCTCTCTCGTAAAAGGACTATAAACCATCGACTATGGATCATCAGGTGTTAGCCAATTTTCGTGCGAAGCAGCTAAGGCCTAGGGCCTAAAACCTAACCCCTT
>CAZUAY010000082.1:0-983 GCA_964618405.1 uncultured Lentisphaerales bacterium | reverse complement strand
CTCTCTCTCTCACACAAACAACACAATAAGGAAAGTTATCATGTCAGTATATCATGGCGAAATCAAACTCCAGTCACGCGATCATCTTCCGTGCTTCCACAATGTTACGGACCAAGTTCGTGATATCGTTACGAAGTCCGGAATCAAGAACGGCATCTGCGTCGTCTACTCCCACCACACGACTTGTTCGGTGATGACTCAGGAGAGCTCGCACGACCTCAACTACTACGGTCGCGAATACATGCAGGCCGATCTGATCGAGATCATGGAGAAATTCATTCCGACCTGCCGCACCGAAGGACAGTACTATCATCCAGGACCGAAGCATATCGAGTTTGCTTTGTCCTGCCCAGGTGAAGTGGCTTCCGGAAGCTTGAATACCGATGCGCATCTGCGTTCCTGCTTCTTTGGTCGCAGCGAAACAATCGTGCTCAATGCGGGCAAGCTGTCGCTCGGCGATTTCGGCTACATCTACTTCATTGACTGGGATCAAGTTCGCGAGCGCGGCCGCGTGTGCGAAGTGCAGATCATCGGCGAATAATCGCTTTTTATAGCGAATCAATTAAGACCCCGTGTAGTCCCGAAGGGGAATGCACGGGGCCTTTTTGTACAGAATAAAGAAGCCCAATAGCGTAATCGGTCAATGACGGGGGGTGCCCCCCGCTGACTGCCCGATTACAGTCGCTAGTCGGTCTAGTCGCGAGTGGCAGAATGTCATATCAGCGGAACTCACGAATTTTTGGGGTTTCCGGTGTTTTGTGTCGCAAGTTCAGTTCCCTCTTTTTTACCGAGTTCGATCCGGACGTGTCGCCCACTTCCGTCGGGAAGAATGCGTCCGTTTTGGTTTATTTGTTCTAAAAGCTCTTCGATAAGTTTACGTCTTGCGGGAGGGTGTGCGTCAATTTAGCCCTCCGCGCTGCTGCGCCGTGAAAAAACGATGGGGTAACTTTTGGTATGAATTGAGGACGAGGAGGACGAGCGAA
>CAZUAY010000081.1:6091-14094 GCA_964618405.1 uncultured Lentisphaerales bacterium | reverse complement strand
GAGCGAAGCAAACGGAGAACGGGTTTTCCAACCCGTTTTCGTACACGGGTTGAAATCCCGTGCTCCGTTCGTTACGAGCACTGCTTTACAAACGGCTCGAAGTTATTGGGCAAGAGACTGGGCTGTCACTCTGCGTGGATTTTAAACCATGAAACACAATACGCACTGCGCACTGCGCACTTCTTTTACCTATCCGCGTCCTTTGCGTTAAAGATTTTGTCCACGGAAAGCCCGGAAAGGCACGGAAATGTAGGACTATTGACTCTAGACCCTTGTCTATCAGGCTTTATTTCCTTCTTGCTCGGCTGGCAGGTCTTGTTGAAACAGATCGACGGGGCCCAGCAATCCGGCCGGCAGGCTCGCAAGGCGTTGCCGATTTCCCGGACCGTTCCAAACTCGAAGTTCTAACTCATTTTGCCCAACTGGGGCGTCGAATTCAAAACGGTAAGGCATCTGGATACGGCAGCCGATACGAATGCCATTTACAAAACATTCAATGGCATCTTCAACACGGCCGCAATCAAGATGGCAGCGCCCTGCCGTTTCTACAACAAACGATGTCTTGTAAGTTGCGCATCCAGAAAATGTGCCGTACCCCAGATCGTGCCAGCTACTCAATGCCGTCAACGGAATTGCACGCGTTGCGGCTTGTACATTTGGCAGATAATGTCTGGCGTGCCGGAACCAGGCAGAAAACGTGCCGTGCAAATAAGGGACCTCCTGCAAGCCACCTTCACTGAGAAAACAGATTACGTTTTTTCGAGGCACCGAACCCGTTATCAAAAACGGTCTGATATCAGCACTTAAAGAGAGACAGTCAAACACCCGATCGGACTTAAACCCCATAACTTCATGTCCGTTGACCCAACATTGCCACGTTCCGTTGAAAGAGCTCTCTTCGACGATGAGTCGCAGGTGATCAGGATTGCCCTCAAGGAGAAAAGGCGTCTCGTATTTGACGGGACCGCTTAGTGTGGGGTGGTCACGGGCGAATAGATCACATTCGACAACAGCGGCGTCGTTCGGGTGTGCCTTCCAGCAGGGAAGCGGAACTGAATTGAACGGGAAATCAACGGTGAAGCGATCAAGCCGCAAGGGGCGGTCTGTCGGCTGCAACGCCATTACCAGTGGATCGTCAGAAAAACTAGAACCGCGAGCTGGAACATAGATCGGAAGTCCCTCCAACGTCCCGGAAAACGGTCGGTTAGAACGGTTGAATAAAAAGTAAAACCGTTCGCCAGAATCGTCATCTCGGGAATGAACAAAGATATCCTCATGACCGTCGCCGGACACGCTCACACCCGGCAGATCGTCGGGAATGCTCTCGACTAAAAATTGTCGTCCGCGCTCCCAAACACGTTGCGGAGAATCGAGTGTTCCGAGTAAGAGCGGTGGCTGAGCCCCGCAAATGATCGCGCGCCCGCCCGCCTCAACAAAGCGCTCTACAGCCGTTGCAGCCGTGTCATCGATCCAACGCAAATGATGCAAAAGAATGCAATCATAATCGGCGCGCAAGGCCTCAGAAGTGCGCTCGGCTAAAGTGATCTCGTCGATAAAATCAAAATCATGATGCCCCGTAAGGAGATGCTCAGAAAGAGCATGTGTCAGGGGTTCAACGGGGTGATCGAGCAGCGATGCAGGGGTGGAGGCCTGTACATCGCACAGGATTGTCGTCGAAGGATAGAGCACAAGCAGACGCCGGACTGGGCGCCCGCTGGCGAGCCGCCGACACTTGGCCACGAGCGGCTGGAGGAGTTCCCCCATAATAGGCCACTGACTATGCTGATAAAAAATTGCGGGAGGCACCTCGTCTTTACGTGCCCCATCGAGTGAATAGCTGAGCCCGTGAACGTTAAAATAAGTTACGCCCAGCGCAAGTTGGAAATCGAGTTGATAAGCGAGGTCGCGAAGCGACGTTTCATTGCCCATAACCGCTAGTGCATCACTACCGGCCTGTTGCTTGTTAAATAGACGGGCCGCCGACGCGACGACTTTAACACCCGTATGGTAAGCTGACGCGTCGGGCAAAGCGACATGGAATCCGAGTGGATCGGTGCAGGGTAGATCGAGTTCGCCGCAACAACGCAGTTCATTCGGCCAGTAACGCGAGGTGAGAGACAGCCACTCAGTCCGTGTCAAGTGGCCGATGCTGAGGATGCCATTCCGATGACACCAAGCTGCGATACGTCGCAAGTAAGCCGTACATTGAAGATGAGCCTGTGTCTGCCGGTAGTGATGACGCACAAGCGGTGAGCGTGCATCGATATCGATCGCTAAGTGGGCTAACAGCGGCAGGCAATCATATCCGTGCATCTGCCGGAACGTTTCAGTAAAAGCGCCGGTCCAAGGAAAATTTCCGACGGGTGCTGGTTCATCGAGGAACGAGGCAACAAAATGTTTCGGGAATTCCGTCCCATATCGCCTCCGGTAGGCTTCATGCGTATAGTCGAGAAACGCGTCAATCGCAGCAGGATTAAGAATATCGCAGGTGTGGCCACCATCGTTTGCTGTTACAACTTGTACTGCAACAATAGTACAGTCTTCCGAGCTCGGACCGTCCCACATCAGGCTGAAACGCCGTTCCCCCAGTCCGGTACGCAAGTGCGGTGCTTCTACCTTGCAGCTAGTGGAATAGGCCGACGCTTGATAACGGCGCGGGCGCCAGTTGCGTTTAATCGATCCCGTAAAGGCTGTAATATCGCTGATCGAACCGTCATTTGCTATCGCGAAGCAGCGCAGTACAGTGGCGGCCGGCTCGAAGATTTTTTCCACAGGAAGTCCAGCCGTCGCTCGAAACGTGGTAAATATTAATTGCTGAGCCCGCAATTCGGGATGATTCCAAGCGACCCGGTTTCCAGCATCGGGCGACGGGTAGTAATCTTCGTCCCAGATGGCGACAGCCATTCCCCGCTGTGCAGCCTCATCGATGATCGCGTCGATTATTCTGAACCAATACTCAGACAGGTAAGGAGTCAGCATTCCAGCCCGGGAATGAGGGTAGACACATTCGTAACCGACATCGGCCATTAAGCGAATCTGCTGTCGTACCTCGTCCGCCTTCAGGCGATGATTCAAGAAATACTGTGCAGCTAGATGAATTTTTTGCATGATTACTGAGGCTCTTGCAAAACCCCCACGCCGCTACGCCTGACGGCTTGCGTCCGGGACATTGTGTAAGCCGATGAGTCGTGCCGCTCACCGTGGGCAAGCCTGCCGCTCCATCCTCTTCTTTTCGTCTTCTGCGCAACAGCATGTCACACCCAAAACGAACACAAGTATCTTCGCATATTTCGGGAAGCTTGTCTACTCCCCCCCTTTTTTCTTAAAAATCGTTGTAGCCTATTGTCGTGCAATATTTTATAAGGGCTCTGTCCACCCAGCGACCGGCTGCCGCTCTGCAAGGCCTTCATCACCAAGGCGGTCTGGGACTTCGCCACGCCCCGCGCTCCAAATATGAAATCTGCGATACCGGTCCTTTGCAGCCATTTCACTGTGCAAAATCCTTTGCGCTGGCCGCCAAAGACGGCTGCAGCAAGAGGTTTTGCAAGATCCTCCATTAACTTCTTGCAATTCAACTCTGTTGAATCGCACGTTTCACATCTCGTGCAGTGTGGGATCTTTCTCAGGTGCAGCAGGTCTCGTGCCTGCAAGACCACGGTCGCTGGGGGCAAAGGGATCAGCACCGCTTTCCATCAGCGAATCCATATCCGCCGAAACAGCTTCGGGGTCTTCGCCTTTTTCGAGACGCTTGAGTGCGTCTTGTAAATCTCGATTGAAGCCCAGACCACTCGCCTCTGAGAATTGGCGCATGAGGGCAGCCGATTGTTGCGGATCGTCGCTGTCGCCGAGTGTATCGAGTGTGTCTCCGAATCGATCCACGGCATTTTGCATCTGGCTGTCGTCGAAAGGCGCATCGCCGAGCTCATCGGAAGCGTCACCGCTTTTTGGTGCCGAGAAATGTGAAACTTGTTTTGAGAGTGTTCCTCCGCAGTGGGGACAGGCAGGCAGTGTCGTTGTATTGACCTTCCTCGAGAAAAAATTCAATAGCTTGTTGCAGGGGCCGCAGTAGAACTCATAAATAGGCATGTTCTTATCCTTTTGGAGACGAAGCGTTCGCAGCCTGAATCACGCAATCGGCTAATGCATTGGCAGCATCGGGGCGTGCGGCGGCGAGGAGTGCAACGCGCATGGCGGCCCGTTTGAATGAGTTTCCAAAAATGTCGCGAATGTAGTCTGCAAGCGTTTCAGGGGTCATCTCGGCTTGTGGCAGTACATCACAGCATCCTAGGCGGTCCATGGCACGCGCGTTGACCGTTTGATGATCGTGCGCAAGCCCCGGAAGCGGCACGAGAGCGGTCGGAAGTCCACAGAGACAAAGTTCAAAGCATGAGGCGGCTCCCGCCCTCGAGATACAGAAATCGGAGGCTGCATAGAGTGCGCCCATTTCATCGGAAAAACCGATGACGGTGACCGGAACCGATTCGATGTCGGCATAGGTTTCTCGGACCGCAATCTCGTTGTTTTTGCCGGCAAGGTGAAGGATGCGGAGCTTTCCCGATATCGACGTATCGGCATCAAGAATTTTGACGGCACCCACGACGGCGGTGTTGACCGCTTGTGCCCCTTGACTCCCACCCATGATGAGGATTGTAAAGCGGGATTTATCAGCGTATCGCCCCGGATCTTGCCCCACGATGCCTTCGCGAACAGGAAGCCCCGTATTGAGAGTCATGGTTGACTTCGGTAAATGTGTGGCGGCTTCATCGAATGCAATGCAGACCCTTTGGGCGAAGGGGCAGAGTCGAGACACTGCCACGCCGGGAATTGCATTGGCTTCGTGCAAAACGACAGGAATGCGCAGCGTCCTCGCCGCTAGCACTGTGGGTGCCGATGTATAAGAGCCCATAGCGAGCAAAACGGCGGGTCGAAATTGGCGCAGTTCTTTGCGTGCAGTGAAGAAAGCGCGGAAGAGTAAGGCGACAGATTTTAGAGCCGAGAACGGATTACGCCAGCGAGGTTGAGGGCAGGGAACGTGCAAGACGTCACCATCCCAGCCTGCTGGCTTAGCGCCTTCGATGCTTCTACCGGAAAGGACAATGCGCACGTCGTGTCCTTTGGCGCGCATGGCAAATGCCGTTGCGACTCCGGGAAAAACATGACCTCCTGTGCCGCCACAGGTAACGGCAATTTTCATATTCTCTTGATGCCCTGCTTGTTGAAGATGGAGATGAGCCTTTCATCATGGATGCTACCCTTGTCGTAGCGCGTGGTGAGGGCGAGTTGTTTTCCGTCTGGGAAGGTATTGAAGGTTATCATGGAGGTTTCCGAAGGTTAAAAAAATGGTGTTATGGAAACGTGCTCTCGTCTGTTTGGATAGAAGAGGAGAAACGGGAATGTTATTGTGGCGGTTTTAATTTCGGAGTGCTGAATTCGGCTCGGATCTCGCGATGGTCCGAAATCCAAACATCCGGTAGAACGCGAGGCCTCCCTGTTGGAGAAAGTCCGGTGTAGAGAATGTAGTCGAACGTCGCAGCGGGATAGTATGGATTAGCGGGAAGCGTGGCGTAGGCATCACCCACGAGCCCCTCATGGGCATTCGAAAAGCCTGTGTCAAGCATGTTACGAATTGTCGCCTCGGCATGGTAGGTTTCATCGAAAAGCGAGGTGTTGAAGTCGCCCGCCACAATGAAGCTGGTGACAGGTCTACCCTTAACACCCTCGCGTCGGAAGGTCTCGATACGATCGAGGATTTGGTGAGCGGATAGTTCGCGTTTGAGACGGTTCAGCGTGGTCTGTCGCTGAACGTCTTGACCTTCTGGAATATAATTGCTCTTCAGATGGACGTTGAAGCAGGCAACGAGTTGACCGCCGATATCGAAAACCGCAAATGCGTAGCCGCGCGGCGGATAGACAAAGTCAGCCACGTGCCACGGTTCAGACCCTGCCACGAGCGCTTGGTAGCGCGAGAAGATGCCGAGTTGCTGTAGCGCAGGTTCTTGCGATTGGTAATCGATAAACGACGAGCATACAACGGGGCGAAACGCCTTGTCATCAAGCTGTTTGACGAGGGCTTGGCAGGTTTTCATGTCGCGAATTTCCTGCACGAGCAGAATGTCTGGTAAGCCCTGCTGGCGCATGAGTCGTGCGGCCTGCGACACGCGTTGGTTCTCATCCTTTTCGGACTGTTGCTCCAGATAGCCCGAGGGAAACCAGCGCATGTTCCAAGAGGCAACTTCGAATGAGGTTGAAGTGGCCGAGATGCTTTTTTGAGGCAAGAACTCCCACGTGAGCGCTGTCGCAATCAGCGCAATATAAATGAGAGATGTTTTGAATTTTCGTGAAACCATGAGTTAAAATAAGGAGTGTGGACCGGATACGCGTCGTTGATTTTTTTGTATAAATTTCTTTATTCGTTCTGGTCTCAATTAAAGCGCCATAAATTCGCGCGGGTAGAGCAAGCGTGAGCCGCAGGCACAGGCTTCTTGGCGGAGCTCCTGATCTTCTGTTATTGTGATGATGGTAATCTTGCTTTTTTGTTGCCGAGCAAATTCGACATAGCCAACAATCCGTTGGTCGGCTCGGTGATCGCCCGTTCCACCCGAATAGATTATTTTTAGATTTTTGTTTCCGAGTGCTGTTGTTTCGGAGGCGGTAGGACCATCGAAGAAAATCCGCATTTCGCAGACACCCAGCTTGGACTGAATTAGCGCGACATCCTTTAGCAATGCTTTGCGTTGCTCTTCATGCGTCGCCCCTGCTTCGCGCTCGGAAACGTAGGGCTGAAGGAGATTTAAGATGTTGTGACCATCGATGAGGAAAACAAGAGGCTCATCTGCCTTGATCGTCGTTAGGGTCATGTCAGCAAGCCGATCACGTGAAGTGCGCGGGAGCATTTTGACGGGAACCGTTTCCGTGAGCGTTTTCTGAAACTCGGCTTTCACGCTGATACGTTCTTCTTGTCGTTTCGCTTCAGTTGTGCGTTTGAGATCAGTCAGCTCGTGGTTAAGGTTAGCATTTTTTTCTGAAAGCGTGATGACGCTTGTACGCAAGGCGTGAAGGACTTCCGAATCGGCCAGATGGCGCGAGTTTTCGTCTTCAAGTGTATGGCTGAGCGTTTGTTTTTCCTGCTTCAGCGTTTGGTTCTCTTTCTCAAGTTGCGCGACCACAAGTTTTTCGGCCTTCAAGGATTTTATACTGGCGTCGAGTCGAGCTTTTGAGTCAGAACACTCTTTTTCAGTCCCCATCAGTCGCAATTGTAGTTTTTGAAGCTTGCTCTCAAGTGAGTTCGTCTGATGGGTTGCTGACTTTTTCTCCTCTTCAAGTTTGCGCATCAGCGTTTTGAGCGACTCGACTTCCTCCGCGATGGCCTTTTCGCTTGGCTTCTCACGAGCAAAGAGTATCGTAGTAAACTCTCTGAGGAAGGGCTCGAACATTTCGGCCATCGCTTTTCGCGCATCATCAGAATTCGCGGGTGGTGGAACGATTGGCGCACCGGAATGGATTACATCCCGCGCCTTGTCCACGACCTTACCACGTGGATCGAGAAGCATGGAGAGGAGCAGGCGGCCGCCGCCGATGAATCGCGCAAGGCTTGAGTAGCCTTCGGTGAGGGCGAGAGAGGACATCACGCAGGTGAAGTGTTGCTGGAACGAATTCTGACGCAAGCACTCGAGGATTGACGGTGCGATGGGATCGGGCGACTCAACGAGCGTGATCAGGCGCGTCCGGAATTTTTCTGTATTCTGTGGCACGGGTCGGAAGCCTTGGGCGAAGGTCTTGTCGAGACGCGCCAATGCGAGCAAAGAATCAGGGGGAAGCTTGCGTATGAGACTGGCGAGCTCCTCTTTCAATGGTTCAGGAAGGGTAAGGTCTTTTAACAAAGCCATGCCCCCAGAGTATACGGAAGCGACTCTGAGTAGTCAAGCTACCGTAGGGGGCTTCAAAATAGGCGCAAGATTTTACAAAGTTGTGGGAGACAAAAACGCCAGTATTTGCTAAGATAC
>CAZUAY010000081.1:0-5991 GCA_964618405.1 uncultured Lentisphaerales bacterium | reverse complement strand
GTTCACCATTTTTAGATTGCTTATGACTATTCCAAAACTTGAAACCGCTCATCTTAATCTGGACGCTACCTGGGGCCCTTTCTCGCCGATTTACCTCGGTGCTTCGCGTTTACTCGGGGATCAGGGCAACCGAGCCGACTTGGCTCTTCATGTTTCACGCTGCACTCCGGCTGCGGGCGTGATGCCAGATCCTCTCCTGTTTTATCAGACGAAAACGGATGGAAAACGACTCGAAACGCTTCGCGTCACGCCGGAGGACGTGGCCGCCGATTTCTCCACCTGGTCACTACGGTATCACCTCGATGCTCATGGTGACAACGTCTTGGCTCGGTTTGTTAGCGAATCCGAGAAGCGTCTGCACGTCGATCTCACATTCCAAAACACCTCTGATGAAGATCGGAAGTACCAGTTCGGATGCGGGCTGTTTGCATTCGAGACGGGAAAGATTGTCTTCCTGAAAGCACCGTTGAAGCCTTGGTGGGTTCCCGCAAGCAGCTATAAGCAAATCACTTCATTTCGAAAGTCCTTTGGGCTAGGCAACCGACAAAACATCACACGGATCTGTCTCTGGAGCATTGAGGACGAGGTCCTGGCTCAGGCGTTCGGCGGCTGGGCCGAAGATCGCGTTGTTTACGAAACGACGCTACCACGCCCGATGGATCATGCGTTTGTCTATTTGCGGTTTATCAAATACAGCAACGTAAATCCGCCCTGGGAACTTAGCATCAATGGCCGCTCTGTGACGTTCCAGTTTGTCCAGACCTGGCCGCTTCCTGGCGGATGGGGGAAGAGTCCCGATGCTTATCCTGAATGGCGTCTGTTGCGCGTGCCGTTGGGTCGCTTGTCTGAGACAAACCTAACGATTACGCTGCGGCCTCTTGACCCACCGGGTAACGATCACGCACAAATCTGGCTCGACGGGCTTTTGTTTCAGGACGGCTATCTCGCGGGCGACGATGGCACGACAGACCTGCTGCCTTCGGCCCTCTGTGAGGAAGCACTCCGCAAAAACGCCCGTGTGGAGCAAGAGCCCCGCTCAGAACCCGGCGCCACGTTCCGGTTGCTGGGCACAAATGAACTCGATTACCGCGCCACCCTCGTTACGGATGGCGTTTCCATTCGCGCCACGAGTGGGGAGGGGTCTTTTCTAGAAACCTTGCGTAGCCGTTTCGACCTACCTCCAGCACGCCTTGAACGCGATACAACCGGCGGCCCATGGGGTGCTGTGGAGAGCGACGCCATCGCCATCCCCGCGCGTTCGACCCGTACCGTCCACTTCACGCTCGATATCGAATCGGCGCGAGCACCCGCGAAAGAACCCACACATCGACCGACTGCTTCTGGAGGAACATCAGCTCCGCCAAACGCAGTCATGCCCGCAGCTCCACGCGGTCCGTACGGGGAGATGATCGCGCGATTGCGTGATGTGGCCTTGTTCAACGTCAACTATCCGCTAAAGCTTTTCGGTCGTCCGACAGCCATTTGTGTGCCCGCTAAATTTTTTCCTGTACCCTACTCGTGGGATGCCGGATTTGTTGCCGTAGGACTGGCTTCGAGCGAACCTGAACTGGCGCTGCAGCACACCGCTTTTTTCATGACCGAGGAGACCTGCGAGTGGCCGTTTTTGCATTGCAGTTCGCCTGTGCCCACCCAGATTTATGCCTGGTGGGAGATTTATCAGGCGACTCAGGATTTGAACGTTCTTTCGACCCTTTATCCTCGCGTTAAGCGTATGTACGACTTCTTTCTCGGTCGGACGCCGGGCAGCTTGGTTCACCCTGGCGGCGATGGTCTTTTGAGTACTTATCCGTACTATTACAACCTAGGGATTGACGATCATCCGATCCAAGTTTGGGCCGAGGAACGTGATATCACGAACCGCGGTCTGTATTCTTTGATCCTTATCTCACAGATCCTGCGCTGTGCACGCATTTTTCGGAACGCAGCGGCGCTCCTTGATCGTCGAGAAGATACTGATCAGTTTGCTCGTGATGCAGATCTGTTGGCGGGCGTCATCGACGACCGCATGTGGGACGAGCAAAGCGGGCTCTACGGCTGGCTATTTAAGACCGATCAAGGCGTGGAACGCGTGGCTCTGGACGGTTGTACGGGTGACCAATCGGCTTGCGCATTCTTGCCGCTTTTTTCCGGTCAGACAGCGCATACGGCTCGTCTTCTCGACGCGATGCGGGACCCGGCGCGATTCCATACGCCAAACGGCGTTTCTTCGGTGGACATGAGCGCGCCATCCTTCAATCCGAATGGCTATTGGAACGGCGGAATCTGGCCGGTGATGCAATGGTATCTCTGGCGCGGACTGCTTGAGGCGGGCGAACCCGCTCAAGCACGTCAGGTTGCCGAGGCGATTCTCGCCACATGGCAGCGGTGCTGGGCACAAGAGCATTACCTTGGCGAGCATTTTCATATCGCTCGGGAGCGTATGAGCGGTGCACTAAATTTTGGTGGCTTGAGTGCGGTTCTTCTCGCGATGCACGCCGCCTATTTCGACCTTTACAAGGTTACGACATGTTACAATGTGGTTGTCCTTGCGAAATCAGTGGACCCCACGCATGACGCGCTTTCCCTTTCGCTCAGCGGGCCTTTTCCGTCCTCTGCCTCGCACGACCTATTGGTCAACATGGGCGGTGCGAATACGCACTACACCTTGACAGTAAACGGACAACCCAGTGGTGAATTCATCTCAGATTCATACGGACATCTATCCCTGCGTTTGCCCTGGCCTAAAAATCAGGAAGAATTGAAGATCCAGCCTTTAGGCTTGAAGAGATCGTAAGCGATAACGCTGCGGCAGGTAACTACCGTCTGGTTAACGATTCTCCCTGTCTGAACGCGGGCACCAACCAACTGGACTGGATGGTGGGTGTTAAAGATCTGGCGGGTAACCCGCGCATCGATAGGTTCGTCGGAACGGTGGATATGGGCTGCTACGAGCGCATCGCTCAGGGAACGGTTTTTTTGTTACGGTGAGGTTACGTGCAAAGATGTACATTGTGATCGGTTACAAACCGAAAGCTGTACAGATCCGCGTCGCTCAAGGCAAAGCGTACTCGCACGAGTTTTCCAGCTAGGGGGCTGGTGTCGGAACCATGCTTCCATTGCACGGGGCGGTCAAGCTCGTCACCAATAATCTCGTAACAGTCTTCGAGTGTATACCCCTGAAGAGGGGCACCGCCAAAATCCTCGAGCTGCACACGGATCGATCCGGCAGCCGAGGTCGCAAAATTGAGGCGAAGCGTCGATCCCTGAAACCGGAACGGTTTCAGGCTCAACTGCCCGCCGCCACGCGGTGCGTTAACGGATACGAACCCATCGATGCGGATGGTGTGACGTCGGAAAATTGCTCCGGGCTGGCGCCAGTAGTTCTCGGTGACGAGGAATGACAATTCGTTCGGTGCGCCCGGAAGATCAGATGGCGTCTCAAACATGCCCAAAGCCTGAAAATTATCTCCATACACCCAGTTGCCCTTGCGTTGGGGTCCGGGGCGGATAAAGGCTTCTTCCCAGCGGTGAAAGGTCTGACCATCCCGACTGCTCATGAAGAGCCCGTCGGTAAGCGAAGTGCCGAAGCGTTCATTCATCTCCGCACGCCAGCGTCGTTGTTCCACTTCAGGGAGAGCCTCGATCGCCGGAGACCACGGGCGCTGCACGTAGCGCGTTGGAAACCCGACGAACAGGTGTGGGGCTCGGTAATAGGGTTGCACTTGGCTGGTATAGAGTTGTTCCCGTGGTGCGTCGGGATACTCGAGCAAGGCGAAATCAGTCCAGTTCACAAAGTTGTTCGAACGGGCGGTTTTGATAGCACGGGTGCTGGTCGGCATTCCACGATCGATGTAGTCGCGAAAGTAGATCCGGTATTCGCCCCGTTCCGTGTCCCAGAAAGCGAGGTTCTGCGAGTCGAAATAACCGTGGAGGCGATTTTTTAAGATGGGTGCTTCTTGCAATAGCGACCAGTGGATGCCATCGGGAGAGGCGACGGCATAGAGGTCGCCCTTGGTTATTTTATTGTCTGGACCCAACCCGCCAACCGCCTTGTAGCGATGTTCTGGCTTACAGGCGGGATTGGTGTCGAGGAACGGAGCGAACCCATGGACGCCCTTCGCATCCTGCCCAGCGCCGGCAAAGACGATGTTATTCTTCTTGCTGCCCTGAAATTCAAAGAGTCCTAGCTCAGGTCGCTCCCAATGAAGCCCGTCGACGCTTTCGGCGTAACAGACGAAGAGGGGATGCGCCGGAAGCTCCTGAAGGGTGGTCAGCATCGGGAAGCCCTTGTAGTACATTCGGAACTTGTTTTCGTCGCGGAACACCGTGATGAATCCAGAGCCACTCCCCTCCCACGGGTAATCCGCTACGAAGGCGGCTTCCTTTCGGACTGGATGGTGCAACTGACAGGTCACGTTGTTCATCTGGTCGATCAAGGCGCGATCAACAAAGAGTTCACGACGCGAACCGATGTTCGGACGCGCTAGGCGACTCACCACGCGGATGCGTCCGCTTTCGTGGCCGGGCAAGCGCTTGTGAAGGATATCTTCTTCGGTGAATTCCTGCATCAGGATTTCGCCATCGCCTGTGCGTTCACGATCGTAAATGACGAGGATGCGCCCTTCAGGCGTTTCGACGGCATCCGGATAGCTTATATTCGAGCGTTCATCCAAGAGCAGGTGGTTTGGCCACGTCACACCCTCGTCATCAGAAAGCAGTGCAGTCAGGTGACTGCGGTTGGTGAACTGGTCGTGATTGATCAACAGGAGGCGGCCAGACCGCAACCGCCGGATGTGAAAGCGAGAGCAGGGTCCCGGCAGGATGGCGTCGGACGAGGCGGCCCATGTTTTTCCCCGGTCGGTGGAGATCGCTTCGCCAATGCCATCGAACCGACGCACAAGCATCCACAGTGAGCCATCTCGGCGTTCGATAATCATGTGTTCGTCCCACTGCCGGTTCGGTACATCGGCAGAGCCGAGTAGCGAAAACGTCTCGCCATTGTCACGCGAGACGAAGACGTTCGAGAACTGTTCCTCGGGTACGCTGTGCGGATAAGTTCGCCCAAGCGAGTAGACATTGCAAGGCATGAGCCATTCGCCCGTTGAAAGAACCGTGGGCTTGTTGAGCATGGTTCCGTTAGCAATACGCCGTGGTGCAGACCAAGTCGGAGCCGCGACACGGGAATCGGTACAGTGGATGCACCAGACCCCACCGCGCCCGTCGTAGGGTGTACCCCCTGAAGAGTAGGCTTTATTTTGCATCCAAAAGAGCCACAATCTGCCGTGGGGGTCATGCCAGAGCGTTGAATCCGACGCCCGGATATCTGCAGGGGGATCCACCACCAACACGGGCTCAGACCATGTGTGTCCGTTGTCGTTGCTGGTGACCAGCACAACATGATTGTATTGATCTTCCGTTCGTCCTCCACTGTACCACGTGGCCCAGAGCCGCCCATTCGGGGCACGTTCGATGCCCGGAATGCCCTGCCAGTTGCGCGCGAGGTGTCCGTATTCGGGCCCTGGATGGAAGTTTACCGGTACGGGTTTCAGGGCAAGATCTTCAGGCAATTCGGTAGGGAGTGTCATAGGTTCTGTGGTTGGGTTCGAATGAGTTCTTTCATCAATCCACTCCAAAACTCTCGACGGCACATGGATCAGCGAAAGAAAATAGGTTTTTGCAATCCAGATTGCATAGGTAAAAAGTACTCGAAATGCGGTGCAAACGTCAAGCAAAAACGCGATTAAAGTCGCTAGTCGCTAGTGGCTAGTCGCTAGTCGCTAGTACTCACCGAGGCCCTCCACAGAGGAAAAGTAGCGAGTTGCGAGGGGTGAGGTTGGAGAGAGTGAGTAGTGCGTAGTGAGTAGGACACCCCAGACCCCGTTTCTTTGTGGTTGCGAAGCGAGGTGGGGCGCAGCCGTCTCGGCAAGCCGAGTGATGAGTACGTAGTGCGTAGTTTCGTTTGAAAAAAACTTTGTCGTGAGCTTTGTCGAA
>CAZUAY010000080.1:0-14123 GCA_964618405.1 uncultured Lentisphaerales bacterium | reverse complement strand
CGACAAAGCTAACGACAAAGTTTTCCCTGCTCGCAACTCACCACTCGCAACTCGCTACTCGCAACTCGCTACTGTAATCGGTCGAGTGGGTGGTGCTCCTCTGTCTGCCCAACCCCGGCGACTGACCGATTACGACTCTCGGTAATCGGTCAGTGACCGGGGGCAAGTATGTGGGTCATGGGGTTTGGGGTGAATGGCGCTAACTTAAGGAAATCTCTCCTTAAACGTTTCCCTGCTAATAAATCTCTTTTCTGTGCCTTCCTTTTCCGTGGACTTTGTCTATCCCCTGAATCCACTAAAGGTTCTATGTATTCGGTGGAACTGTTGTTTTTTCCGTTTCAGTTCCGTAGGTTTTCTCGTATTGTCAATGTTCTCCTCTTCTACGAGGCATAGGAGAGCCAATCTCCTGATTGGTCGCAATTTCTAGACGCCTGTCTTGCCTATCACTTCGAGTTTCGCTAAGCAGTGGTCCTCCTCCTCCTCGATCCATGCGAAAAGCGGTGCCGCCCTTCGGTTGTCACCGCACGCCAAGATGGCCGATTTTGGAGTGCGGCGGCAAGCGGTATTCCGCGCGACGCCGCTTTCGAGTAAACGTGGTGCCTCTGAGCAAATCCAAACGGACAGGTCAACGGAACGAGGATGCGCCCCGCCCCCACCGTGACCAGAACACCGACAACTTTTCGCACGCAAAAGTAAAAAGAAATGGTATCATGCCGCCATGAATGCCGACCTATTTTCTTTCTCCTCCACGCCCATTGCTGAAGAGTCCCCGAGCGCTTTACGCATCAACGATCTGCGGAAGACCTTGGAACGGCATAACGAGCTTTACTATGCCCAAGCCGCGCCAGAAATTTCCGACAGCGACTACGACACGTTGATGACCGAACTCATCGCGCTTGAAAAAAAACATCCCGAGCTTATGACGCCAGACTCGCCGTCAGTACGCGTCGGGGGACGGCCGCTAGCGGAATTCATACCTTACGAACATTTGATTCCCATGCAGTCGATCGACAACACCTACGACCGGCAGGAGGTCGTGGCATTCGATACGATGCTCAAGAAGTTACTTGAGGTCGATTCTATTGAGTACGTTGTCGAGCCTAAGATCGATGGTCTTGCCTTCGCCGTACACTATGTGGACGGCATGCTAGCCTCGGCGGCAACACGCGGCAACGGCGAGGTCGGCGATACCATCACGGAAAACGTCAGGACAATTAGAAACATCCCGCTCCGGATCGACAGCCAAGCCACCTTCTTTGAAGCGCGTGGTGAAATTTATATGCCAAAATCCGGCTTTCTCAAGTTGACCGAAACGCAAATCAGCCGTGACGAGGAACCCTTTAAGAACCCACGCAACGCGGCGGCCGGCTCCATCAAACTCCTCGATCCTAAAGAAGTCGCGAAGCGTCCTCTCAATGGGCTAGTCTATGGCATCGGGCGAATCGATGGCATCGCAGAGCCTGAAACGCATAACGCACTCACCGAACAACTCCGTAGCCTCGGCTTACCTGTTCAACCGAAAACGTGGTTTTGCATAAACATCGACGAGGTTTTAGTCGCCATCGATGAACTCGAAACCATGCGTCACGACTTTGACTTCGAAATCGATGGCGCCGTCATTAAGGTCAACGACCGTTCGCTCTACAAACGCCTCGGTAGCACAGCGAAAGCACCGCGTTGGGTTCGGGCCTACAAATACGAACCAGAACAAGCCGAGACTGAAGTAGAAGCCATCACCGTCCAAGTGGGCAGAACGGGTGTGCTAACTCCCGTAGCAGAGTTGCGTACGGTGCGCCTCTCGGGTTCTGACATCTCCCGAGCGACGCTTCATAACGAAGACGAAATCCGTCGTAAGGACATCCGAATCGGCGATCACGTAATGATCGAAAAGGCCGGAGAAGTCATCCCCGCTATTGTTTCTGTTCTCACGGAGAAACGCACGGGAATGGAAATTGAATTCCAGATGCCGTCCCATTGCCCAGAATGCAACGGCCCCACGAGTCGTAAGCCTGGCGAAGTGGCCGTCCGCTGCACCAACTTACTCTGCCCTGCACAACGCGCGGCACGCTTGCTCCATTTCGCCGCGCGTCATGCACTGGACATCGAAGGTCTGGGTGATCGCGTGGCACAAGCACTTGTTGATCAAAACCTCGTAACCAATCCAATTGATCTCTTCGACCTCTCCGAACAGTTGCTTTCAGCACTGGAATTTGAACCCACCGAGAACAAGACCAGAAACGAACAGACAAAGACCGAAGAAAAAGCGTTACCCCTGTCTTTCCTCGGCAACGTCCCCTCTTTAGAAATCCCCAAGCGTCGAACGCTAGGCGCGCTGAACGCGAGAACAATTTTGGCCGCCGTTCACCGAAGCAAAGAACTTCCGCTCGCGCGCTGGATTGCGGCGCTCGGGATTCCTGGCGTTGGCTCTACGGTTGCAGACGACGTGGCGAGGTTGCATGATGATTTCAACGCATTCGCGGAGTCGCAACCCATTACGGATACGAAACGCCTCTACGATCTAATGGATGAAGCTGAGTTGAACAATCCGAACACACAACGCGTCAAGGCAATGGATGTCGCCTCGCGCGTGGGTTGTGCAGACAAGTTCACTGCATTAAGTGGTGAAATTGAAGCACTGGGAACTAAACTCATCGAACAAGGGCTTGCCTCGCGCGTCAAAGGTTCGAACAACAAATTCTCCTGTGTCATCAAACCCGAAGCCTGTCGAGCCCTCGACACCTTCCTTAAATCCGAGTCCGGACGCGAGATCATTCTCCGCATGACAAAACATGGAATCAACCCAATCGGCGGAAATTCAAGAAAGTCTCATCTCAAGAGCAACAGCCTACTCGCGCCGAGCCTGTTCGACGAGAGCCCAACGAATATTGACAGTTTTTTTAGCGGAAAAAACATTGTTATTACCGGGTCGTTTCACGATGGACTGGGAAGGAATGAAGTTGCTTCTTTAATCGCAGATGCAGGAGGTCGGGTAACGGACAGTGTATCTGAAAAGACCCATTATCTCGTCGTTGGAGAGAAACCAGGCAGCAGTAAAACGACCAAAGCCAAAAAACTTGGAACTCAAACGATGGATGAAACAATGCTTCGTGAAAAACTGGGTCTCCCTCGACATGCGGCACAATCGACGATGTACTGAGCACGCAGAAGTCCCTGGTTTGCCTAAAACGACCATGCTACGCACTACAGGTTGAATGAACCTAAGATACATCTCGCAACTCACAACTCGCAACTCGCAACTTCTCCCCTGATGCCGGAACTCTCCGCGATCACCGATCGCGGCTACAGGCTCGCCCACTCGCAACTCGCAACTCACAACTCACAACTCGTTACTCGCAACTCACAACTCGCAACTTCTCCCCTGAGGCCGGAACTCTCCGCGATCACCGATCGCGGCCACAGAAAATCAATGAATCGTGAGTGCGCCCGTCGTGGCGTCGTGGCGTCGTCGCGGTTAGCGTCGCGGTTAGCGTCGCGGTTAGCGTCACGGCGTCGCGGTTAGCGTCACGGCGTCGCGGTTAGCGTCGTGTTAGCCATAATTTCTGATTGTGACTGACGAAAGGTTATGATAAAATTTCGGTCAATTTAAAACGAAGATGTTGATAAAACTTTTTCAGCTTGTTATAAAATTTTAAGGAATTCAGATATGCAGGACAGTTCTTATAATCCGTTTACGGTCGCACAATCGCAATTCGACCAAGTCGCCACGATGCTTGATTTAGACAAAGGCGTTTGCGAACTCCTGCGCCAGCCGATGCGTCAATTCATCTTTACGATTCCCGTTCGCATGGACGACGGCTCAGTTCAGGTGTTCAAAGGGTTCCGTATTCAACATAATGATGCACGAGGACCCGCAAAAGGGGGCATTCGTTTTCACCCTCTAGAGACGCTCGATACGGTCTGCGCACTCTCCATGTGGATGACGTGGAAATGTGCGGTGGTTGATATCCCACTCGGTGGCGCAAAGGGCGGCGTGGTCTGCGATCCGCACCATCTTAGCCAACGTGAGCAAGAGCAAATTTGCCGGGGTTGGGTTCGCCAGATCTCAAAAAACATCGGTTCTGTAACGGACGTTCCGGCACCTGACGTGATGACGAATGCGCAACACATGCTGTGGATGCTCGATGAATTCGAGACGATTCATGGCGGCCGCTATCCTGGGTTTATCACGGGCAAACCGGTCGGCATGGGTGGCTCGCTGGGGCGTACCGAAGCGACAGGCTTTGGCGTTGTTTATGTTCTGCGCGAAGCACTCAAGAAGCTGGGGCTCTCACTCGAGAAGACGACTGCCAGTGTGCAGGGATTCGGTAATGTGGCGCAACACGCCGTACAACTTTACACAGAGCTCGGTGGGATCGTTACCGCAATTTCTTGCTGGGATCAAACCGACAAGACATCCTACACATTCCGGAAAAAGGATGGTGTTTCCTTAGCGGAATTGCGCGGAATTACGGACAAGTTCGGCGGCATCGACAAGGCAAAGGCACAAACGCTTGGCTATGAGATGCTACCGGGCGAGGCCTGGCTAGAGCAAGAAGTCGACATCCTAATTCCGGCAGCACTGGAAAACCAGATTAACAAAGATTCTGTGAACAAGATCGCAAAGAGCGTCAAGGTTATTGCAGAAGGTGCGAACGGCCCCACTACGCCAGAGGCGGATGTGGTGATCAAGCAGCGCGGCATCTTTGTTCTACCCGACTTCTTGAGCAATGCGGGCGGTGTCACCTGCAGCTACTTTGAGCAGGTGCAGTGCAACACCAATTACTTCTGGGAGAAGGAAGAGGTGCTGACGAAGCTGGATAGCAAAATGACTGCCGCGTTTACGGCTGTCTATGACCTAGCGCAACGTCAAAAGTTGTACATGCGCGACGCGGCTTATATGATCGCAATTAACCGCGTGGCCGAGGCTGTGAAGCTCCGTGGCTGGGCCTAGACGTTGAATGACAAGCATCAAACTCAAAAACAAGTTAGCCTATTACGTGAACGGGCTAAAGAGTTAAATTGCCTTTATCGGGTCGAGAAACTTTTGGGTGAGCGTGATCGTGAGCTGCCCGAAATTTTTCGAAGTTTGATTGCTATTTTACCAGCCGGTTGGCAATTCCCAAAGCTTTGTCAGATACGCATTGTCTATGAAGGTAAGACGTATGAACCGCCTGAGTTTTTCGAAACGTCTTGGGTCGAGCAGGCTCCCATCAACGAAGATGGTCGTGAAGTTGGTTTGATTGAAGCCTCCTACATTCGCGAAGTGCCGGCTACGAATAAAAGCGTTTTTTTGCAAAAAGAGACCCAGTTAATCCGGACCATTGCAGAACGAGTCGGGCAGACAACCTTTCACCGAAAACTTAAAAAGATTCACAGTGAACAGAAGCTAGCGGAACCGCTTGCGCCTGCAGAAAAACAGCGTGAGTGGATGGTGATTGTGGACTTATTGCGACGAACGGATGAAAAATTATTTCTCCATACGTCGCGAAAAATGCTCTATTATTTATTCCGAAGTGGAATCAAAGAGGCGTCTCAGCTTCTGAACACCTTTGGCACAGAATTCAGCGAGTCTCGTGCCGAGAGTGTCAGCGGCACGGAGATGAACAGCCCCAGCCACAAGCAAACGCAGGAGAGTATTTTCGCGGCTGGCGATCACGTTTTCGCCATTGCCGCACGACACTTAAACGACGCCGACATTCTTGCCCGATTACACAAATGGATCCAAGAAAACAAACTGAGTTTTCTGATCAAAGCGGTGGATTCAGGAAATACGCCGCTTGGCGAAATTGTCGACGCGATTCTGCGTTATCGGGCTTTGGCCGATAACGACACGGCGCTGGCCCAGCCGACAGAACAATGGCTGCGCGTCTCCCTCATTCGCCGGTTTTTTTCTGACAATATCGCCTTCATCAATTTGGCGAAACGTCACCTGACCGTAGCAGATTTTTTTGACCTGGCTCCGAGGATCATTTATCCAGTCGGTAGCAATGGGCGTCTCGGCGGTAAAAGCACAGGACTTTTTCTTGCACACCATTTGCTACGCCGTGCTGCAGAGAAGGGCGAAAAGCTACTTGAGGGAATTAAAACTCCTAAGACGTGGTATCTCACAGCAGACTGCCAAACAGACTTCTTACGCTACAATGAGTTAGAAGACGTAAACGAGCAAAAATATAAAGAGTTAGAACAAATACGGATCGAATATCCTAACATCATTCAGCTTTTTAAAAATGCTCGCTTCCCAACGGATGTTGTCAAAGGCCTCTCACTGGCTCTCGATGATTTTGGTAATTGTCCGCTGATTATTCGTAGCTCGAGTCTGCTCGAAGACCGCACTGGCACTGCCTTTTCAGGTAAGTATAAAAGCCTTTTCCTTTCGAACCAAGGCAACAAACAGGCTCGCTTAGAAGCCTTGCTGGACGCGATTGCCGAGATCTATGCTTCGGTTTTCGCACCAGAGCCGATAGCCTACCGAACCGAACACGGCCTGCTGGACTTTCACGAGGAAATGGGCATCTTGGTTCAAGAGATGGTTGGGACTCGCGTCGGCCCATACGTGCTGCCCGCATACGCAGGAGTGGCCTTCAGTAGTAATGAATTTCGCTGGTCGCCTCGCCTCCGTCGCGAGGATGGCCTCGTACGACTCGTTCCAGGACTCGGCACACGCGCTGTGGATCGCGTAGCGAACGACTATCCCATCTTGCTTTCCCCAGGTCAACCCGATTTACGGGTCAATGTGACACCTGAAGAAATACGGCATTATGCACCCACGCTAGTCGACGTGATCAACGTAGAATCCTGTGCGTTTGAAACCATTCCCTACAGCACGTTGCTCCGAGAACACGGGCTTGAAATTCCAAACGTGAAACACGTTGTTTCCATCTATCGTGATGGGAACATTCATGCACCCTCAGGCCTCGAATTAGATGTCGCCCAAGACGAGCTGGTCGTAACATTTGAAGGGTTGCGCACCCGCACTGATTTCATTAAACGCATCCGAGCGATTCTGCTTGCCTTGCAGGAAGGGCTGGATACGCCAGTTGATATTGAATTCGCCTCGGATGGACACACGCTTTATTTACTGCAATGTCGCCCACAGTACACCGAAATTGAAACCGCTCCTAGCGCGATTCCGCAAGACATTCCTGTCAAGGACACCGTCTTTACCGCCAACCGTTTTATTTCCAATGGACGGGTGCCGGATCTCACGCATATCGTTTACGTTTCCCCAGAAAAATATGCGCAGCAAACGCGTCGTGAGACGTTGATGGAAATTGGTCGCGCAGTCGGCCGTCTGAATGCGCTGTTGCCGAAGCGGCGCTTTATCCTCATGGGGCCGGGACGCTGGGGCAGTCGAGGCGACATTAAACAAGGGGTGCAGGTGACGTATGCAGACATTTGCAACATGCCCACATGCCCAGCTGCCGTTGAAGTCTTCCAGAAGGCTGGCGTCCTGTTTGCTCCCGGTAAAGCTGCCAACGCGGGCGGCGTGGCGACCTCCGGGCTCGAAATGTCTCAGAACTCGGTACGCCTTTCTTGGCCGCGCGCTGAAGTAGACGGACGCTTGCAGGGGATCATGAAGTCTATCCACGACAACGCTTATGAGGCAGCCAAGGAGTTTGGTTCAGAAGGCAACTATGTCGTGGGTGCCAATATCGCAGGCTTCATCAAGGTCGCCGATGCCATGGTCGCACAAGGCGTCAATTAATCCCGGCGAGGCTGATGGCGAACCCGGACTCTCGGCGGCGGTCTGAAAGGCCGGCTCCACGTTTCTCTCTAGTCGAATTCAATACAGAAGTTCAGGCTAAGCGTTTTAGGAGTCGGCCAGCCCCGATCCAGCCTTGTGGCTGTGCCGGATAAAGGAGCGACAATGCATTGCCAGCCGTGGAACTGACGGTAAGCGCAAACGTGTTCTCTCCTGGCTTTAAGTTCGTCAACGGCCAACGCCATGGGCTCCAAGCACGCGTCCCTTGATCGATGCCATTGATCTCCAATTTAGCGCTATCCACCACTTCGTTAAGTTCCAAGAACCATTCCGCACTCGCCAAATCTTTTTCTGAGAAAATTTCATTCCAACGATAGACCCCATCGCCCATGTAGTGAGCTAAGCCCATATCGAGCCACCCCAAGGGCGAGGCTACGCTGGGTAGAAGCGATGACACGTACGCCTTCTCGCTTTGAATGGATACCGCAAAATCGCCTGCGATGGCGACCGTAGCCAACAAACCATCCATAGCACTTTTTGCCGTAAAACGAAACTCCACGCAGTTTTTGCCAGGAATAATGGACAACGCCAACCGTAACGGAGTAATATGATGAAGAGGAAAGGCTAATAAGGGCGAAATACATTCTCCGTTGCTATACACCTGGAAATGCCCACGAGCACAGCGAGGATCCAACACCAACTCCGCCCCCTCAATCGCAGCATCGGAAGTGAAATCAAACGTATAGCGCAAGTCCGATTCGGCCACGGAGCTTTCAACTGGCAACAACCCGGCAAACGTCGCGCGCGCCTCGGTAGTTTGGTAATCGGAGAAACGCCGCCAAAATGGTTCTGGATACGGTCGATGCTGTGAGGGATGCCCTTTAAGATCCATTTGGCAAGCATCTAAACGCAAGGTGTTCGGTGCCAAACGTTCGAACCGCGCCGCCTCACCTGTTGTGCGAACGACACGCAATTCGCCAGCCTCGGCACCAGAAGGATAGCCCAGTGTGAAGAGACCGCATCCCATCGCCGGCACGTGCCAGCGTAGCCCGTCTTCGATGCGCTGTGTGTCACCGTCAGCCAACAGAGGATCGGGTAGCCACGAACGACCCTGCTCGTCGCAAACCGTTAGGCAACGAGGTTCATCCGAGGCATTGCAGGCAAAAAAGCGTTCCGTCCCATCCTCCGCACGAAAACGGCGAACATAGCAATCGGCAGTCTTGTCTCCGCGCAACATAATTTGCGCTGGCAAATTTGCTCGACACCATTCCAAAGAAGGCTGGCTCTCACGGCACACCTCACCCGCTGGTGGCGGCGTAGCGTAGATCTCGCCGGAAGGTTTTACCAACTGGGCAGGTCCGCCATCAAACCAAACCACACGCGTCCCAGCGGCAGAAGCTTCCTGAAGTCTTTGAAAAACCGTTTCTTCCATCAGCCCTGCTGGCGGCACCAAAATCGTCTTATACGTGCGAGCGCCAACCTTGAACCCACAGGGCGACACTGAAGCCTCAACGGCGTCATGAACATCAACGGCATGAATGCCGACCTGCGCTTGCATACAGCGCAAAATCATAACCCACCAAGCCCGGCGCCATTGCTCATGTTGGGTCGCATCCATCCCCGGAATCCACGACCAGTAGGCAACGATATTATCGAGTACCGCCACATCGGCAACTTCATGCCCGCCATCCATCACGGCATCGCACGCCTCAAGCCAAGCGTTCACGGCACACGTACCGCGGAAGACACTGGAATTGGGCCCGTAATCAGGCGGCGCCTCGTATTTAGTAACGCCGTCGTTGGATGCAAAGAAAGCGTGGGTGAAGAAACGATCAATCCCGAGGACTTTTTGCCACGCATAAATCTGCCGCGTTTTGCAGGACCGAATCGTCCACTCCGCCAAAGCCTGAGACTCACTGATACCGTAGCGACGGCCCGTCTGGCTCTTCAACGAGCCCACGCGCACGCTGCCGAGATTCAGAGTCGGTGAAGCATCATCGCCGACCGATGGCACAATCGCATCGCACCCAGGAAGCCCCATGGCCTTCATAATGGGCATACAGGCAGAGAGACAAACCGTTTCTTGGATCGGGTCGTCCTCTGGAGAGAAATGCCCAACCATCTGGAGCGCGTGCGCATCACACCATTGAGTGTACGGACGAACAAAACCGTCAAGAAAACGATCCAAAATCCAGCGCCGGTAATCGAGGCGTGTACGGATCGTCTCGTTATTCAGCGGCTCACCAAAGAGCTGGTAAATGCGCGAATGGAGGTCGTAACCGTTCTGTTGTTGGAAGGTGGCAAACAAGTCCTTGGTGATAGGTCGAGTACCATGCGGCTTGGCTTCATCGGTAAAAATACCAGGAATGGTAGTCCCAAAATGGTGGCCGACCCTCTTGGCGTAGGGTTCAAGCCCTAAGCGGGCATAAACCACAAAGGTCTCGGGATTGAGGAGATCAGGCAGGCTTCCCCAAGAGCTATCTGCGCCAGGGAATTCTTCGATGACCGCTGCCAACGTGTAACCGGGTGCCATCTTCGGAACGCGCAAGGCATAAAACATACGCACAGCGGCACCGCGAACGCAGGGGAAGAGAGGCGTTTCGCTGAAGTAGAAGCGACTGTCCCATTCCGTCGAAATCCAATCGGCCCGTAGTGGGCCTACGGATGCGGTCAGATCCACTGCCGGCAATCCCTCTCGTGTCGGGACCATGCCCGCCCAGATTACACGTCGCGTGTCAATGAACCAGAGCTGCCCAGACTGAAGATCAACGGGAGCTGGTTTGTAGACCATGCGACGCGCCTTAAGGTCAGGACGTTCAGCCATGACCAAGCCCCCCGCTCCGCCACTGGGGAGAGGATCTTCGTCATAAAGCCAGATCTTCATATCGATCCGAGCCGCTTCTTCAACGATCCCCGCTATCATTTCAAACCATTCTTGACTCGCAAAAGGAATCAAGTTGCCGGCGCGAGGATGCAACGTGAGGGCTTTGATTCCTCCGGCACGACACCGGCGCATGTAGGCCAACTTTTCTGACAGCGTAGAGGCGTCGTTTAACATGAAGAAGGGCATCAGCCCAACGGGCAATCGCTCCATTTTTGTTTTTTGCATCTTTTTTCCTTGCAATTCACACGTCCTTCCTACGAAGACATATCTCACCACTCGCTACTCAGCACTCGCGACACTCTGTCTTTCTCCGGCGATGACAAGCTTTCCTGGGCCATCAATTTTACCGCTGAAGGTCTTGATTATTGGCTCATCGACCACAAGCTGCCCGCCATTGAGCATGACGGTTCCAGCACCGCTGAGACGCTGAATGCGCTGGACCTCTCCGTTGAGATCAAAGACGGCATCGGTCGCAATGTACAAGGGGCCTGGGCCGAGGCAACCAGCAAAGGACACCGCTGGTGCGCCACCGACTGTGCCATCTGCGGGAAGGGTGACGTGTTGCAGCTTAAGCGTACCGGCCTCAATCACCGTGCCGCCCGTGTAGGTGTTACGATCACCAATGAGACCCACGGGACGGGAATTGCGGTCAACCAGTGCAGACTTGATCAATCCACCAGCACCGTGAATGCCCGCCGAGAGATCGACACGCGGGGGGGATTCTTGGTCGCGACCGAGGTCAACGAATGTGTTCGCAGCAGTATGGATTGTAGGCGCATGCACATTACCGCCCGTCGCGGAAATAACGGACGTCTTCAACGTCAGACGCCCAGATGAGCCGTCAGTCGGTGGATCGAGCGAGAGAGCCCCCCCACGGCTGAAATCACCGATGGTCAGCGTGACATCGTTGGTGCCGGCTTCGAAAATGCTGATGTGGCCGGTTCCCCCAAAACACATGACCGAGCTGATCGTCGCATCGCGTGCGAGCAAAAGCGTGCCGGCGGAGGGGGTCAGTGTAGCGCCCAAAACAGTGCCAGGCGCATTGAGCAGAACCCGGCCTTCATTTTGGAGGAAAATACGCGACGCCGTAGCACGTGCGCGTAATTCCAGCAGACCCGCCGTCGGCGACTTGTCGCCGGAAACGGCAAGCGTACTATCCGTACGCAGAACACGTTCGGCTACAATTCGGGCGCCGTTGGTACTACTAAGAACGAGCGTAATGGGCTTCACAGCAGTCAGTATAGTTTCCACTTCCAGATGCAGGTTGGCGGCTGCCCGCGGAGTTTGCTCTAGGGGAATTGCGTCCGCTAAACGGAGGCGGTACAGCATACCGCTGTCGGAGTCCAAAATATCTTGTGCACCCGCATCGCTGCTGACGATATGATACGAACGCGCACCAGTCGCGTCTAGCACGAGACGGTGCGCCGTGCTGTCGCGCCCCAGAGCGATGCGCTGGGGTTCATCCGCGGCCGTATGATCCCCCAACACGACCAAGTCATCGGCACCGGGAGGGGTTGTCGCGAGTATCCAGTTGGCTCCTTCCTGCCGCTCCCAGTTCTCCGTCGTTGCCCACAAATTGCCGCTGCCCTTGCCGGTCCACCGATACGTCCCGATAAGCCCCGCCGCTTTGCGGAAGGCCTCCGCTGGTGGCCCGAGGTAGTCCACCAGGCCGCGACCGTCGCGCCACGTGGTGTTGAACTGGTATGCATTCAGAGCAGTCCCACCGGCACGCTCGAATAGCGCATCACGCTGTTTGCAGAGATCGATGGCTCGCTGCACGATCGCCCCATCCTTTCCACCCGTTTCGCGAACGCTTGTCATTGCACTCAAGGTATCGACGAGCAACCGTGTGAATTCGAGGCCGATGCCAACGAAATCGACTCGCTGCCGGTAGACAGACCCGTCCGCTGTCTTGGTTCGCGCTTCGTTCAGCAAACGATCCGCTTCGTCCAACCGTGCGGGGTTGTATTGTGCAGCAATGCAGTCGGCCAGAACCTTCCGGATGACGCCCATGGAATTTCGCCATTCTGGGGTCTGCAGAATTCCCTTGTGCGCCTCTTCCATCAGTCCGAAGTAGGCGCGAACCGCTTCGGCTGCCGGGCCAAAGCCACGCTGGTAATAGTCCTGGATCACGGCCTGTCCATCTTGGAGCGGATCCCAAGCAAGCTGAGCCATCAGGTAGTACTGGGGACCCTGCGTCGCCCAATGAGCGGTCATGCCGTCAACAGTGATGCCACCGCCGCTGTGCTCCGCCAAAAAGCGGAAGTCCTCGATTGTATCGTTCAGAACGAGCGTGGGCAGGCCGTGCCAGCCTCCGGAATAGTAGAAAAGATTGGGACGGTAGATCAGCAGAGGGGCAACTTTAGACCAGGCCTCCAACTGCTCTTTTTCCTGCTGTCGCGCGGAGGGAGGGGCGAAGGGAAAATGCCCCACGTAGCCAATCACAATATTCGGCTCCAGCTTCGCAGCGATCGGTGCCGGCTTGCTTGGGCCGTAGGCCATGCCAGCCACGTACAGGTCGCGCTCAGGAAAACTTTTCTTCAGTCCACGTGCCAGATGATTCCAAAACGTGACGTAGCGGTCGCTCATGGCCACGTGCTCTTGTAAACCGTTCGCCCAGTTCAGCATCCAGAGGCTGCCGTCGGGATTGTCCCAGGCTTGACAACGCTCACACACACAGATGCCAGAGTTCGATCCGTCGTTGGCCGAAGCGGGGAAGGTCTGGAGTGTTGGGTCATGGTTAAACGCCGCCGTTGCGTTGGTCAGCCACTGACGCCAGACGTCTGGATTAGACTCGCACAGTTTAGCATTGCCTGGGCTGGGATAACCGCTACGGGTACCGTCCGGCTGAAGCGCAAAATAGTCGGGGTGCGCCTCATGGTAGTCGTTCCACCACCGCGGAAAGCCATGGCCGCTCGTGACCCAAAACGAATCGAGCTCGCAGCGCTGAAACCGATTCCACTCCAGCAGGGCACCGCTGGTACGGTGGAACAGATCACGCTGGCGAAAAGGCGGTGTAAATCGGTATTCGAACGGGGCGATAGCAATCGTTTCTCGTTTCACAATATCCTCACCCAACGGCCCCGGCCACAGCAAACGGACATCGAGCTGTTTTTGCAAGAACGTGTACACCGAATTCGCAGTGCCG
Organism: uncultured Lentisphaerales bacterium; assembly: GCA_964618405.1. GTDB lineage: Bacteria > Verrucomicrobiota > Kiritimatiellia > RFP12 > UBA3636 > JBBQIY01. The sequence goes on along the minus strand of CAZUAY010000080.1, from coordinate 389 downwards.
GATTCAATTTGCTTATCCCCCACCCTACGATCACGACCAGCGATCAAAAGGTGGCGTCCATTGCAAATTTGCAAGATCTCCTCTGGGTGTGTGAAGACTAAATTTGCATCTGAAAAGATTCCGTTAAGCTTAGGCTGCAGGCCAACCCAGATCGCGCTGTCTGGCATCGGGTCAACGGGCCCAACAAAGATCTGCGGCTTGGCACCCGTTATCTTTTGAATGTATGCGGCCAGCTCTTGAACCGCTTCAGTCGTTGTTGGGGGAGCATCCGCCGCCACAATAATCGGCACGTCGCTGACACCTTTGTTAACCAGAAGCATCTCTGCCCCTGAAGCAACACCGATGCCGAGGCCTATCATGACCATGCAAGCCAATTCACATTTAATTTT
>CAZUAY010000079.1:0-14190 GCA_964618405.1 uncultured Lentisphaerales bacterium | reverse complement strand
ACCGATCGCGGCTACAGGCTCGCAACTCACAACTCGCAACTCACAACTCGCAACTTCTTGGTTCGACAAAGTTAGCGACAAAGCTAACGACAAGGTTTTCCCAGCTCGCAACTCACCACTCGCAACTCACTACTCGCTACTGTAATCGGGCAGTCAACGGGGCACCCCCGTCACTGACCGATTACTCCAAGGATTTATTCCATCATTGTCTGAAACGCAGCATTATTGTACAATGGCGGTTTATCAATATGAGTTTCAGAAAATCACTTGAGTCAATAGAAAATCTACTTTTACCGCTGATCCAGTACGAGGGCGGCGATACGGGTCATGAATGGCCCAAACGGCTTCTTCTCCGAATGCTTAAGCATTTATCGCACCTCTACGTTTTCGTGGTTCAATTGCGACTCTACCTCTACCAAATGGGCATCATCCGGCGATTCCCGCTTGGATGCCAAGTCATCAGCGTGGGCAATGTCACTGTCGGCGGCACGGGAAAAACGCCTATGGTAGAGATGCTGGCTCGCGAGCTGAGCAAAGAAGGCCGAAAAGTTGCAATTCTTAGCCGTGGGTATAAGAAGAAAGAAAAAACCTTCTCTCGACGTTTTCGCGACAAGCTTAAGGCAGGAGCCTCTGCTACGCCACCACGCATCGTTTCGGATGGGAAAAACTTGCTTCTGGACAGCGAAATGAGCGGAGATGAGCCTTATATGCTCGCCACAAACCTTCCCGACGTTGTCGTGCTTGTGGACAAAGATCGCGTTAAAAGCGGGCGCTATGCTGTCAAACACTTCGGTTGCGACACCTTAATTCTTGATGATGGGTTTCAATATCAGAAACTTTGCCACAGACTCGACTTGGTCTTAGTGGATCGCACCAATCCGTTTGGAAACGGTAATGTATTGCCACGCGGAATCCTTCGCGAACCCGCAACGAACATCGCTCGAGCGAAGTTTGTCTGTATCACCAAGGTGAACGGCGCAGATAATTCAGAACTACGCCGAAAAATTAGCGAGATGAATCCTAAGGCTGGACTCATGGAGTGCAACCACGAACCCTGCTCGTTGGTCAGCGCTTTTTCTCGAAAAAACCATCCGCTCGAAGACTTGAATCAAATGAAGGTCGTAGCCCTATCTGGGATCGCTTCACCCCAGAGCTTTGAAAATTCTCTGGAAAAGCTCGGTGCCATAATTCTCGACCGAAAACGCTTTGCCGATCACCACCGGTTCACACAACAAGAAGTCATCGACATTGTGAACAAAGCGCAAGAGATCGGTGCCGATGCCGTTGTGACAACAGAAAAAGACGCGGTTCGGATGACCCGCATCGATCGATGTGCCGTCCCAGTCTATTTTGTCCGCATTGAAGTCAAATTTTTAAATGGCGTCGAAGAATTCCAGCGCTGCATCAACCACATCACCTTCTCCGAAAACTCAACTGGCGGATGATTCTTCAACACGCCTCTACGTAGACTTTTAGACGGAACTCTTTACCATGGAAAACCCGATATCCGAACAACTCAATCAGCGAAACGCTTCGCTGGATAATACGCTCCGTCCTGCGTCGTTTAACGAATTCATTGGACAAGAAAAAGTTCGCGAACGTCTTCTACTCTCCGTTGAAGCAGCCAAGCAGCGCGGCGAATCCTTAGACCACGTTCTGCTCTCTGGTCCTCCAGGATTGGGCAAGACCACGCTTTGCTATATTCTCGGCGATGCCATGGGCGTACAGGTCAAGGTCACCTCCGGGCCTGTCATCGACAAGCCAGCGGATCTTGCTGGATTGCTGACCTCGCTTAACCGAGGGGACATCCTCTTCATCGACGAAATCCACCGCATGCAGCGCACGGTCGAAGAGTATCTCTATTCAGCAATGGAAGATTTTGTGATCGATATTATGATCGATCAAGGAGCAAACGCCCGATCGATCCGGCTCGAACTGCCTCGCTTCACGCTCATCGGTGCGACAACTCGCGCTGGGTTGATCTCCTCCCCCCTTCGATCTCGCTTCGGGATTACCGCTCGAATGAACTATTACCCTTCTGATGAGCTGGCCAGAATTGTCACTCGATCAGCAGCTCTATTGGACGTGAGCATCGAGGATGCGGGCGCGATGGAAATCGCTCGCCGCTCACGCGGAACTCCACGTATTGCGAACAATCTTCTTCGCCGTGTCCGAGACTACGCACAAGTTCGAGCCGACAATCATATCTCCCAAGGCATCGCCGACAAAGCCCTCACCATGCTCGACATCGATTCTCAAGGGCTAGATGAAATGGATAAGCGCATTCTTGAAACCCTCATCATCAAATTCAACGGTAATCCCGTCGGGCTCGGTTCTCTCGCTGTTTCCGTTAGCGAGGAGTCCGATACGATAGAAGAAGTTTATGAGCCCTATCTCATCCAAGAGGGCTTCTTGAAGCGAACGCAGAAAGGCCGCGTTGCGACTCCGAAGGCCTGGACCTCGATCGGGCTTGAATTCCCGGCATCCACGCCACAAGGCGAACTGGGAATCTAAACATGAAAACCTTCTTTAAATCCTGCTTTTTAGCACTTATTTGCTCTGCAGTATCCTTCATCACTTCAAGTTGCGCGAGCAACAAAGCCCTTGTAGAACCCGATGAAGACCATGCCTCTACGAATCTCGTTTCCGATGTTGAAATCAACACAAATCAGACCGAAATCGTAGAGTCGCCCGCCTCACCGATTGGCGACACGCCACCGCCGGAAGTTACCTCAACGCAAAAAACCAAACCGACTGACGGTAAGCCAGTCGAGGCACTTCCTCCGCCCTCCGTGCTAAAGCCCTGGAAATTCTCATTTGAACAGGGTAGCCAGCGGGCAAAATTCGACAACGTTCTCGTATACCTCTCTCAACCGGCAACGCTCGATAAGGAAACGAAAAACCCGAAAGCATCACCAGCCGACTTCAAGTACATGCTGTCGCCTCTCCTAACAGCCCATACCAGTGCGCTTGTGACAGGAAGGCCATTCCGCGTTTTTATTGATCCAGGCCATGGAGGCGCTGACTCCGGTGCCGTTTCAAAAGATAGAAAGACACTCGAAAGTCGCCTAACCCTCGACATCGCCCAGAAGCTGGCAAAATATCTTAAAAACGCTGGTTTTGACGTTATGATTTCAAGATCGGACAATACGTTGACACAGGTGCTGGAGGAAAGACCGCTGAAAGCACATCGATGGAAAGCAGATGTTTTCATCAGCATTCATTTCAATGCGAATCCATCCGTGGCTGCTAACGGATTCGAAACCTACATCTTTCCTGCACGTGGGATGTTATCAACCTCAGCAGTCAACCCCTCGCCTTCAGCGAAATCGCAGGCCAACACCCTACAAAACGGCAATGCAAACGACATCCGGAACATGCAACTCGGGTTTGCCATACAGCGTCGACTCCTGAAATCAACCAAGTTTGAAGATCGTGGTTTGCGCCGTGCCCGCTTTGTCGTGCTACGCGAAGCCAAGATGCCTGCCGTTCTCGTTGAATGCGGCTTTCTTTCTTCACCTAAAGATCTGAAATACATCCGAACAGCAGAAGGCCAAGAAAAGATTGTACGTGGTATCTATGAGGGCATCTGCGATTACGCTTTCGGTACGCTAACACCTGGATCGTCTGCTTACCCGATTCAATCTGCAAGCACCAAAAGCTCGACCGAACTGCCGCTCGTGCTTCCCCAACAAAGCCCAGCTCCAACTGCCGCTAAGCTAACCCCGCAGGTCGTGACCAGCGACGGCACCGACAGCTCAAAGCCAGCATGGAAGCCTCTACCTATTGTCGACGATCCAAACGAAGATCCGAGACTCAAAAAGATCCGTCTCGAAGCTGCTCGAGCAGCCGGACTATAATGAAAAACGCGCTTGCACTTCCCAGCAGTTCTCTGCCAGCAGACTGTCCGCTAACTGGCATGACACGACGGCAGATTCTGATCAAGCTTTTCATCGAGTATTTCAAAATATCTCTTCTTGTTGTGGGCGGCGGCTATGCCATTATCATCGCTGCAGATGATGTTTTTGGTCGACGTTTAAAATGGTTAAAAGAAGGAGAGCTTCTTGCTCACCTGCCAATTTTTCAAATGATTCCGGGACTTATTGCTGGCAATTCTGCTATGTATGTAGGCACAAAGGTAGCCGGAACGCTCGGTGCTTTTGTGGCCATGGTCGCAATTGCCATCCCCTCGATCGTCATCATCATCGCGATCGCAATGGGTTTTGAGTGGCTTTCTCCTGAAAATCCCTATGTTCAAGGTGCCTTTATCGGCCTGCGAAGTGCCCTTTGCGGAATCGTTCTTGCTACCCTGATCCGGTCTTGGAAAAATCTCGCTCACAGCGTTTATGCGTACGTGTGTGCACCGCTCTGTTGCATCGCCATTATCGGACTGAAGATTCCAGCCAAGTACTTATTGATTGGCTCGATTCTGTTTGGCGTTACAACGCATGTCGTGTTCATTCCGCTCTTTCGAAGACTCATGAAGAGAAGAAAAAAAATAGCATGAAGTTACTTAATATTTTCATCATTTTTTCCCACTTTGGCCTTCTCTGCTTTGGCGGTGGCTACGTGCTAACGCCGATTTATATCGAAGAACTCGTCGAGGGCCGAGGTTGGATGACCCTTGCTGAGTTCGGAAACTTTTTGGCGATTACGCAAATTACCCCCGGACCCGTGAGTATCAATGCCGCTACATTTTTCGGCTTTCGTTACGCGGGTATTCCAGGCGCTCTCACCGCAACGTTCGGACTCATCACACCTTCTTTTGTCCTCATGACCCTCATGTTACACGGCATGCGAAAATGGTCAGAGAGTCGTTTCATGAAGGGGCTCATTTGGGGCGTTGGCCCCGCGACAATCGGCCTGATGGTGGCTGCTCTCGTCATTTTCCTTGAGATGTCGATTTTCAGTGGGGAAATTCCCTGGAGTACGTTCATCGACCTACTAAAATTCAAGCATCCAGCATGGCCAGAAGGCCTACGCATCCGCCCGATTGCCGTCATCATCTGTGGAATCTGTACCTACGCACTGTGCAAGACTAAAGTGCCAACCACCACGCTGATTTTTGCCAGTGCGTTGCTCGGAGCCTTGCTCTTTCCGCTACTGGGTAACTGACCTTTCGATGATTGTTGCCACGACCTCATCGATGTTCATGGCAGTCGTATCAATGCGAGTTGATCCCACCGGAACCATGAGCGGTGCTGTTTTCCGCGTACTATCAATTTTGTCGCGATTCAGCAAAGACGCTTTCACCTTATCCTGTGAATTTGCATCGGCAAAGCCTTTTCTAACGTCTTCTTCCAAGCGCCGACGCGCCCGCTCCTCAGGATCAGCGTCGAGATAAAAACGATGCGGAGAATCCGGATACACAACCGACCCGATATCGCGCCCTTCAACAATCAAATTACCAAGCTTACGCAGGTCGCGCAACCAAGCCGTGATAAGCGTGCGCACTGCCGGAACAGCAGACACTGGGCTGACATGGCTGTTGATTTCAGGTGTTCGAATTCGGTCGCCTGGCTCCTCGCCATCAACCTCATAGACGACGCGACCGTCTCTTACGACAAAGTCGATTTTAACAACGTTCGCAAACTCCGCCATTTTCTCCGGTGATGCCGTATCGACGCCAGCTTTTAAAGCAAGCCACGTCACGATTCTGTACAACGCGCCTGAATCCACATAGAGATAGCCTATTTTTTCAGCAACAGCTTTACTAACCGTCGATTTCCCTGATGCGGCAGGTCCGTCTACGCAAATTACAAATGACATCTTGTTTCCTTAAATTTGGTTGTTCGAGCTCATAGTAACGTTTATTCCCAATGCAGGGCAAGGAAAACACATTAACGATCCGAGGCGGCGATTCGCTTGTATTCACGAAAGACACGAAATGGAATTCGTAATACAAGAACACCCGTTACAAGGATAAAGCAAGCCGATGTCACCGGCATGATGACTGTGGAGAATTTTGAGACGACAAGATCAAGCAGCACGGCAATACTGAAAAAAGAAAACTGACCGTAATAACTGAACACTTCTGTCGCAAGCGTTTTGAGAAGTCGTAGTGGAGCTGATGCTTTCTCGCTTCCTAAACTGTTCATGTCGGTAGTGCCAAGCCAAAGCTTTCGAAAAGCTTCGGAATCAGAGGGTAGCTCTGGTAGCGTCCGTTTCCCGAATGTTTCACAAAGAACATGCTCAACAGCACTCGCCGTGGCACTCCAGTTTGCTGGGATGGAAAGGATCGCAAGCAGAAGCCACGCGTATCCGCCAGCATGCGAGAGATAGAGACCCATTCCAACAGACGCTAAAAAACCCGGCTTAAAAAGAAGATGGAAGACATAGTCTAAGTAAAAGCCACGGCGAGAGGCAGTCCCCGTCATCCGAGCGAGGCTTCCATCCGCCATATCAAGAATGTAACCGGTATTCCAGAGAAATCCAGATAGAAACCAGAGCAGGAGCCCTAGCGTTCGCGATCCGCCACCCGTAACGGCACCGGCCAGAACAACCACGGGTAGCGAAACCATCCACGAGAGACCGGCGATCACCGTCACGGCATTGGCAGAAAGCCCAATTCGCTTAGCGAAAAGTGCAAAGGGATAGGCAATGCGACGACCGATGATCTCGGTCGTCAACGCACACTCATCTTGTTTTATCGTGTCCTGATATCGTGCATCACCCATTTTTCACCTCATTCAACCGCTTCAAACTTGTCTGAATTGACTCGAAAGAATTGACAACGCAAAACGCTAAACCCTATCATTCATCAACCGTAATCGTTGCCTCGTTCTGCTTCTCATTCACCGCACTAGTAATGAGTTCTTCGATGTCAATCAATACGGCATTAAGCCCAGCACAGGCATCGGAGGCACTAATGAGGCGTTTCTTTACACCTTCATCAGCAACGATCTTGGCGTTCATGAAGTCGGTAATCAACGTCGTTATTTCACCTAATCCGCACTTTAATACATTCTTAAATTCGTCGAGACGTTGCAAGGTATCACGAAACCGAATCGCGTCGCGCTCGGCACTCAACACGCGGTCACGCTCCGTTAAATCCGAAAAAGAAAGCACTGCTCCCACGACATTGCCGTCCGAATCGCGATTACACGCCGCTCGGATATTCACCCGAAATGGGTCCCCATCATGCCGAAGGGCAACGGCAATACCGCTCGTCATGAAATGCTCTCCCGTCAGCGAGGAGACAATTTCCAGCCCATCCGATTCGTTCATCAAAAGCTTACCGAGCGGTTTGCCGACGAGATCGGAAGACGTAGGGTATCCCCAAATCCGAGCCGTCGCTGGATTGGCGTACTCAATCCGAGCATTCATGTCGATAACCACGATCGCATCACTCGCGTTTTGGAGGGCGTTATGCTCAGTTCTGAGCATTTCGTCAGCCTGCCGCCGGAGGGTCTCGTCACGTACGAAGAAGCAAAGATGCGGCGTGGAAAGCCGCATCTGGCTAACCGCCACTTCGGCCGGAAACGCGGAACCATCGGCACGGATGCAATAGGCCTGCATGAGCGTGAAGCATTCGTTCTGAAGGTTCTCATACAAGGTTCGAATCAGCTCATCGTCGGCACCAGCAATGATGTCTTCAATGTTAAGATGCGAAAATTCGTCGGGAGAATGGCCAAAGGAATCAATTGCACGGCTATTGACATCACGAATACGTCCATGAAGATCGGTAACGATCCCGGCATCATAAATATTCTGAAAAAGCTCACCATATCCGCCATGACCTTGCACTTGCGCAGAGGGCGAAATCCTACGAGGTGCCGTGCCACCCCCAACGGAGACGAAAGAGGCCTTGGGCTTTTCAGAAAGTGGCACATCGGAAATATCAGGTATCAAGTCGATCCGCATGGTGCTTGATTTGTTCATGTAATCGTCTCCACTCCAGGTTTTTTCTGGAGTTAATATCAGAGTTCAAATAGAAAGGCAGAGTGTCACGATTTGTACGCTCTTTTACGCGCAACATTCTATCGGACTGTCGATTTTTTTGCAACGGGCAACTCAAAAAGCGCGGACTGCCTTCAGATTCCCTTTGTGACTAACTCAGCATCTCCAGAATTCGTCCCCGCAGACTGGGTGCAGCCGGTGCATCAATTCGTTCGGACAAGGACTGGAGCAACGCACGAATACGGCTCTGGAGTGGCTCTTCCATCAAATCTACAAGCTGAAACGCCGTGAGCACCAACAACGCAACATTCTCATTCACACCGGCCAGCTTTAAAACCGTTTCCTCGGCCCAAACCAAACCTCGTTCAGTCCACAGTTGCGCATTGTTCGCCGCCATGGCTCCATAAAGTGAACGACTATGTCCAGGATGCTCCATCCGAAACGCTGGGCTCGCCTCTTCACGTGCCAGATCATCGAACACTTCTGGGTGTGGCGATGATCCCACAACCTGCAAGTAGCCACCATACGCCGCCACGTGGGGACTGCACTTCGCGCGGAGATTCTCCATGATGGAGGTTCGACAAGGTGCATCCGTGGCATTAAGTGCCTTGGAAACATTGAGAAGGTCGCTGACGCAGACCGCCGCATCAAATTGCATCAACAAGGCCTCTTGGGCTTCTTCGCCACCCGTTTCGGCAAGCAAAGTCCCAAGCGCGGCCACGAGTGCGCGACGTGGAATCGCCTTCTCCATTGGCTCGTCGACCGCGCCACAGCAGACCGCTCGAAAAGCCCTCAAGAGGGCATTCTCTCCGCATGACGCCGCCACGACCTTGCGTAAACGTCGCGCAGCGGCATTGCGCTCCGCCGCTCGGGGCAGGTAGTCACGATCGAGCATTTCCTCCGACACGGTCAGCAATCGCGCCTTGATCCCGTCTGGAAGGGACGCATCAACGAGCAGGTTGAAAAGGAGTCTCAGCCAGTCTTCAGAGGGTTTATACGCTTCGTGGGCAATCGCTCCCGCCATTTCAATGTCGGTTAAGCGACGCATCGCTTCGACACGACCGATGCTGAACGGCGATTTTCGCACGATCTCAAGAAGCGTGTCAGGCGTAGCGGTCGCATCCTCGAAGGTGCCGTAAAATGCTCGTCCGTTGTTCCAGTCAAGAAATGCCGGTGCTTCATCCACGTTTTCAAAAACAGCTTTAATGCTCTCAGCATTGAGGATCAAGGTCCGATCGACCGCCTGGATAATTTCTCCGTTCGCGTCCACGCCTGTGACATGAAACGGCACGGTGAACGTCCCTCCGGGACCGCCGCGCCGCTTTTGCGAAAGCGTTACCGTAAGGTTTCGGTGTTTTTCGTCGTAAACATAAGAGCCCGTTATCGCTGGATAGCCGATGGTAAAAAGCCATTCATGAAAAAACGAATTCAAACTTTGCGTCGAAAACTTCCTAAAGGCGTCGAGGAATTGGTCGGTCCCTGCATTGCCGCCGTTATACTCCGAAAAATACCAAGAAATTGCGGCGAGGTATTGATCTTCGCCCATGAGATTCTGGAGCATTCCTAGGACTTCAGGGGCCTTTACGTAGGTTACGCCATCCACAACCTCGTCAGGATGATTGAACCCTTCGCGCACGATCCGTCCCCTCTTCCCGCCGTCCTCAACAGCAAGAGGTCCTTGCAATGGCGACCGCATCGCATCCAGATCTTCAAGGCGCATGAGTTCAGAGCCAAATTTTTGTTTGACATATTCTCGCTCGATATTGACCGTGAACGCCTCGTTGAGCCACATGTCGAAGGGCGTCTCCATTGTAACATCGCTGCCACAATGGTTGTGCTCAAACTCATGAATGATGACACCATGCGCATAAATGAGACGCCGATCCGTTGTCCACCGATCGATTAAAGCTGCCTCTGTGATGATCGTGGTATTGCCGACGTTTTCCATACCGCCGAAGTTCGACTTCTCCATACAGATGGTTCGATAACAGTCGCGCTTGTAGTCGTAATCAAGGCGGCGTGCATGCCACAGCACAGAATCCTTCAAGATCTCCATCGGAATCTTCGCGCCCTCCGCAAGTCCTGGCGGAACGAGATACTCCAGTTGTATAACGCGACCCGTATCCGTTGTCACAGAGTCCGCTAGCACATCCCACGTTCCAGCCGCCACGAGAAAAAGGTACGAAGGCATCGGGATTGTATTTTCGTACGTGATCCGCATGCGCGAAGGATTGTTGTGAACAAGAACGGGAACCCCATCGGGATTCGTATTACGAGCGATATCACCGTTCGTAATGAGATGGGTGTAGCGCGCCGAACCCTCCAGCGTCGTCCGCCAGGTGCATTTCGCCGTACAATCGTCGATAATTGGCATGATGCGCTGGAAACCCCATTGCTGGCACTGCGAAATCATCTGTGGGGGGGCACCTTCCGGTGTGGTGTCGTAATAGAGACCGTCGAGGATATTGTGCGTAGGGCGACACACCGCGCTCACGACGAGCCTAATCTTCTCGTCTGGCTGAAATTCGCGTGGGAGCATAATCTCAAGCCGATTCTCTGCCTTGATATACATAGAAGTCAAGTTTCGCTTCGAGCCATCGGCCTCCTGCAAGGCGATTTCACCGATCTCGAGATCTTGTGCGTCCAGTTCCACGACCGACACCGCCTCACGCGGCAGAAGCTGAAGCGTCTCAATCCCATCCATACGGTCGTCATAAATTGCCAACTCCAGATCCACATGGGTAAGCTGTACCGGTGGTCTACGATAGTCGGATCGATTAAATTTAAATTTGTTACTCATGTCAATTTCTCCACATTTAGCTCAGAACCTCACGAATTTTCACAGAGAGATCATGAATTGAAAACGGCTTTTCTAGAAAGCAAATTCCATCGTTTTCGATTTTATCGTGACTGATAATATCAGCCGTATATCCAGACATGAACAAATATTTCATCCTGGGGCGCGATATTTTAAGTTTTTCGGATAGTTCATATCCGTTCATTTGCGGCATGACCATATCGGTGAGGAGCAAGTCAATATTGCTTTTGAATGCGGCGGCCAATTTTATTGCCTCGGAAGGGGAATTCGCTGGGATTACCGTATAGCCTAATTTCTTCAGCATGGTCTCGGTCATCTGAAGAATCGCCTCCTCATCTTCCACCAAAAGCAAGGTTTCTCCCCCTGTTTCGACGATCCGAAGAGGTTCTTCCTTCACGACGCGTAACGTATCGACAAAGTGCTTTAAATAGATTTTAAACGTTGTGCCGAGGCCAAGCTCGCTATAGACGTTGATGAACCCCTTGTTTTGTTGCACAATGCCATACACAGTTGGGAGACCAAGTCCTGTTCCCTTGCCAACACCTTTTGTCGTGAAAAAGGGTTCGAAAATATTTTTGATTGTCTTCTCGTCCATCCCACATCCTGTATCGCTGACGGCGAGAAGCACATAGTCTCCCGGACTCGTATTGGCATAAGACTTGCAGAACTCTGGATCCAATTTCACATGGCTTGTCTTGATCGTAATCTGGCCAACACCGGAAATAGCATCGCTCGCATTGACGGCAAGGTTTGTCAAGATTTGGTCAACCTGCGTTGGATCAATTCTGACGGTTGCCTGTTCGGTTCCTGGATACCACAGCAGTTCGATATCCTCACAGATAAGGCGCCGAAGCATTTTTAACGCGGCACTCACAGCGTCGTTCAAGTCGACAACCTGCGGTGCAACAGTCTGCTTATGAGCAAACGTAAGAAGCCGGCGGGTTAGGCTGGCCGATCGGTCGGCGGCGCGTCGGATCTCTTGAAGGTCGTTGAAAATTGGATCCTCAGGTTTCGTCCGATCCATCGCCATTTCAGCTGTTCCTAGAATAACACCTAGCATGTTGTTGAAATCGTGGGCAACACCGCCGGCGAGACGCCCAATGGATTCAAGGCGTTGCGATTGGCTGAGCTGCTCTGCCATGCGGAGTTGATCTGTAATATCGCGACTCACGGCGACGTAATTCATGATTTTATCGTCTTTGTCGAACACCGGCGATATCGTAGACTCTTCAGTGTAGAGCGTGCCGTCTTTGCGTCGGTTGATAAAACGACCGACCCACGTTTCACCGCGAGAAATGATGCTCCACATTTCCTGGTACAGTGCCGGATCGTTTTTTCCGCTCTGAATCGATCCTAGCTTTTTCCCAAGTATTTCCTCAAGCGTATAGCCTCGAGTTTCTACAAATGCTGGATTGACATACAAGACCACGCCGACAGAATCGGTTATCACAATACCTTCTCCAACCTGATCGATTACCGCCATAAGCCGCTTATGATCTTCTGCCGCCTTATTCCGAGCCGTGATATCTTGATCCAATGTAGCTTGAGCTCGGATTTCTGCCGCTCGGTGACCTTCCGCTTCCAGCGCTAGATCGCGTGTTCTTTCAATCACCTGCCGATGAAGCATCCTCGACCAGATAATCGCAAATAACAACAAGGTAACAAGAGGAATCGCTACAACCGCGAGGTAAGTTATGCCTTTTTTTAAGCTAATACCGCGAGGTTCATACGGACTAAGCCACTTGTTCCTCAATTCTCTATACTCGCCTGTTTGCTTGATGATCGCAAGTCCTTCCGAAAATTGCTCTAGAATAGCTTTATTTGCCGGGAGCACAGCATAGCAACACTGGGCAGAAAAAACAGAATGATCTGAAACCTTGATGTCTTTCCACTCGTTTTTGGCAATCCAAAAATAGGCTGAAATCTTTCCGACGAGGGCATAGTCTGCAGTGCCATCCAAAAGCGCCCACAACGCCTGCTCCTGAGTTGCCACAACAATTAGATTGGTTTCGTAGCCCTGTTGAACAGCAAGTTCATGCATCAAATTACTCTTCATGACAGCTATTTTTTGCCCCGCCAGCTCCTCCAGTTTAGATCGCATCGGCATTTCTTTGCGCGTCACAACTGCGTATTGAACCGAACTGTGGGGTGGTGAAAAATCATAGCGCTTATCACGCATCTCTGAGAAGATCATTGACTGGACAAGATCAACCGTTTCTTGCTCAAGTCCACGCCGGACCTCGCTCCAGTCGCCGAGTTTGAATTCAATTTCAAACCCCATGTGCCGTGCGATCGCCTTCGTTAAGTCCACGCTAAATCCCGTCGCATTTCCCCTTTTATCGAGGAATTCATACGGAGGAAAATCTTTGTCCCCGCTCACCACAATCTTGCTTGAAGACAGCTCGATCTGCTCGCTGTCAGAAAACCATTTGATCGCGAGTGCTCGGAATGTTCCATCCAGCATCGCCACGGATAAACCCTCATTCAGTTTCGCAAGTAATTCGGTATCCCCCTTTCGAACCGCAAAACAGAAAGTCTGCTTAAATTGATCGTTCGTCACACCCATGGTTTTTAAATTAGTGAGTTGTGCCTTTTTCATGAGATGAAGAGCAACCAGACGTTGAATCGCAACGGCATCATACTGGCCATTTGACAAAGCCACAAGTGCCTTCTCAAACGAAGGCAACGGCACAATCTTTGCATCAGGGTTTGCCCTTCGAACGTATTCCTCTGCATTGTCACCCTGGAGTACGGCAACTTGACGTCCCTTTAAATCTTGAATGTCCATCAAATCATGTTGATCCTTTCTCACGACCAACGTTCCATGCATAATCAGGTAGGGAAACGTAAAGTCATAGATTTTCTCACGTTCCTGCGTTCTGCCAACCAGCGGAAGTACGCGAATCTGCCCTGTGGCTAGATCGGCTCTCAATTGCGCCCATTCATCTACATGAAAAGAGACCTTTTCCCCCATCGTCTCGAGAACAGATCTCAAAAGCTCAACCGAAAACCCCCCAGCCTGACCTGTTGCATCGACAATGCAGTACGGCGGGTAAGCGGGTTCACATCCCGCCAAAATCACATCCGAACCGTTGGCTGATTGCCCTCTAACCATAAATCCAAGAGTTAAGCTGCCCACCAGACAAGAAGAATAAAACACCCTCCGAAAAAAAGCCATCCCAATGCCACAGAAGGGCTGACGCACCTGAAGGAGCCCCCGCGGCGTGCCCGAGCAATCCTTGTCGGCTGTGATCTGGACTGGTGGTATCTGTACTCTCATTGCAAGGTAACTCGAAAAACTCTAAAGCTCATTAGATCATAGGGTTCGCTAATTTGAATTGTCTATGGTAACACAACGTGACAGCTTCGGAAAGAACTTTCCACTCGAAGCTGGTAATCGGTCAGTGACGGGGGTTCCCCCCCCCTGACTGCCCGATTACAGTCGCTTGGGGTCATCGAAGCTGAAGAAAAAC
>CAZUAY010000078.1:0-14589 GCA_964618405.1 uncultured Lentisphaerales bacterium | reverse complement strand
CCGACACGACGGGGGTTGGAAAACCCCCGCTCCGTTTGCTTTGCTCGTCTGCCGTTCCTGCACAGGCTGGAAGCATCTGCTCCCAGTGGCTCAATCGCTGTGTCTCCAACTCTTTGTGTTTAAAACCGCACCGCGCTTATTGCGACAACAGGGTTGATAGCACAGCAGAGCAGATCTCAGGCGTCACCCCCCGTCACTGACCGATTACGAATTACGAATTTCTAGTAAATGGTGGTTGACTCTTTTCCCTCCAAATATCATAATAAGAATTATTAATTGATGTTTGTATCAAAATTGAATACAGAGAGCGTACTAGAAATCGGTTGTGGCTGGGGGCACTTCGCGATCCGGGCCGCGCAAACCCGCGGATGCAAAGTGACGGGCCTCACGCTCTCGGAGGAGCAGTACACGCTGGCAAGAGAGCGCGTCAAAGCCGCAGGGCTCGAAGGCCAGATCGAGATTCTGCTTCAGGACTACCGAACCCTCCCCGGCACGTTCGATAAGATCGTCTCCATTGAAATGCTAGAGGCCGTGGGGCATCGCCACCTTGGCACCTTTTTCAAGCGTTGCGACGAGCTCCTCAATCAGGATGGTGTGCTGGCCATTCAAGTCATCACCATCCCCGACCAACGCTATGAGACGTATCGTAAAAAATGCGATTGGATACGGAAACATATCTTCCCCGGTGGACATCTGCCTTCCTTGACCTCGCTCTGTACATCGATGACGAGCGCTTCTCAATTCATTGTTGAGGAAATTGACAATATCGGGGTCCACTATGCGCGTACACTGGATGACTGGAAGCACCGTTTCATGGAGCACCCTGAAAACAAAGAAGCACTCGCAAAGCGCACAACATTTCATCGCAAATGGGTTTATTACTTTTGCTATTGCCAAGCAGGGTTTGAGTCACGGACACTGCAAGATTTTCAACTGGTCCTGACACGACCCGGAAACCGCAAACTCCCACCAGCCCCTTACGTAAATGGTCAATAGTCATTGGTCATTCGTCCTCCAATTCGTAATTCATAATTCGTAATTCGCAATTCATAATTTTTAATTCGTAATTCGTAATTCGTAATTTTCTATACTAGCGACTAGCGACTAGCCACTAGCGACTCAAGAAAGGAACCACAACATGATAAAACAACAACTGCTCATCGCGATCTGCACCGTATTCGTATACGTCAACGTAATCCACTTGATCGCACTTTTAAAAAAGGACAACGGCATTATGGATGTGGCTTGGGGCATCGGGTTTGTAGTGCTCGCTTGGGTTGGACTCCTGACAGGGAGCGGTGCCACGCCTCGCACCTATCTATTGGTATCGCTGATTACGCTGTGGGGGGTACGCCTAGGTGTTCATATTCACATCCGTAACGCAGGGCGCGGAGAAGACTTCCGCTATCGCAATTGGCGGGATACCTGGGGACGCTGGTTTTATCTTCGAAGTTATCTTCAGATTTTCATGCTTCAAGGATTCTTCATGGTGATTGTGGCCATGCCTGTCATTCTGGTTAATGCCAACGGAGGCGGCGCGCTCGGTTGGCTTGATGCGCTTGGATGTCTGATTTGGCTGATCGGTTTTTCCTTCGAAGCAGTAGGCGACTATCAATTGCTACGCTTCATGAAAAACCCAGCAAACAAAGGGCGCGTCATGCGCTCGGGTGTTTGGCGACTTACGCGCCATCCGAACTACTTTGGCGAAGCGACGCTGTGGTGGGGATGCTTCTTGATCGCGGCAAGCGTTCCACACGGACTCGTGGCGCTCATCAGCCCAGTGGTCATCGACTGGCTCTTACTCCGCATTTCCGGCATTCCGATGTTGGAGAAAAAATATGCAAACCGGCCTGAATATCAGGAGTATAAGCGAACGACCTCCGCCTTCTTTCCGTGGTTCCCGAAAGGAGTCTGATGCGTAACCTGCTGATGACGATCCTCTTTCAGTGCGGTTGGTTCACCTGTGTTTTGAGTGGTGCACGGGGTCGCCTGTTACTACCCATTGCAGCGGCCGCCGCCGTCATCGCGCTCAACCTTTGGCTTCAGCGTGGACGACTCGCCGATGGGGTTCGCTTGGTCGTCTTTGTCACGCTCGTCGGGTTCGTTGTAGAATCGATCAATCTGATGACGGGCGTGTTCACCTTGACCCACCCCACTACTTTCCCTTGGCTTTGCCCAGCGTGGCTGCTGCTACTCTGGCCGATGTTTGCCACCATGCTGCGCGGGCCGCTCACCTGGCTCTCTGGGCGGTATGGGTTGAGTGTTCTTTTAGGAGCAATCTTCGCAGTGCCCAACTATTTCGTCGGAGAACGCTTGGGTGCGGTCACCCTCAATCCGCATCTCACCTACAGCATCTTCTTATTGATGGTCTTATGGGCTATTGCCATGCCCGTCATGGTTTGGCTTGCGAAGATAAGCAGGAGTAAACCGGACGGCTTCAGCCCACAAAATGGCGGCTAACGGGAAGCTCGCGGGCAAGTGACTGCCCGCAAGAAGAGGGTAAAACTGGCGGAACCTCTTACGCGAAGCTTTTACTCGCTCCCTACAAGCAGTCCCCTGCTTGCAGGCTGCTGCCGTCCATACGCTGTGCCCCGTGCAATACATCTTACAATTCGGCTGGCGTCCTTGGCTTGTATTCACTCGGCTCGGCATGTATAATTACTAGGCATGGACAAACGTGAACCCGAAACTGTAATGGCGCTGACGACGCGCATCAAAAGAATGTTGGAGTCTTCCTTCACTGGGGTGTGGGTGGAAGGCGAGCTTTCGAATGTAAAGATCATGGGTTCGGGTCATGCCTATTTCAGTCTCAAAGATTCAGGTGCCCAGATTCCCTGCGCTTTCTTCAACATCACGCGCCGACCCCCTGGATTCGATGTTAAGGATGGCGTCAAGGTTCGCATTTCAGGCGATGTTTCCGTCTACGAATCCCGCGGTGCCTACCAGCTCCTCGTCCGCACGATGGAACGCGCAGGACTCGGCGACTTGATGGCGCAGTTCGAAGCCCTGAAGAAGCGACTTGACCAAGAGGGGCTCTTCGCCCAAGACCACAAACGTCCGCTCCCACTCTTTCCTCGCAAAATCGGCATCGTAACCTCTCCCACCGGCGCGGCCATCCGTGACATGCTGAACGTTACGCGACGTCGTTTCGCCAATATCCACATCGTCATTGCCCCCGCGCGTGTACAAGGTGCAGAGGGCATTCCGGAAATCGTCGCTGGCATAAAACATCTCAATGAAATGTCCGAGCCGCCCGACGTGATCATCGTCGGTCGCGGTGGCGGTAGCATCGAAGATCTGTGGTGCTTCAACGAGGAAGCCGTGGCCCGTGCTATCTACCATTCGGCCATCCCCATCATCTCGGCAGTAGGACACGAAATCGATTTCACCATTGCCGATTTCACGGCGGATTTGCGTGCGCCGACCCCCTCAGCCGCAGCCGAGCTTGTTGTGGGAAGGAAGGAAGAATTTGAAACGGCGTTGGCGACAACCCATAAACACCTTTTTCAAGCGATGCGCACGGCCCTCGAACGCGCCCACGCTCGAGTTGACATCGCGGCAGGCAGCCACGTCTTCAGACGACCAGAAACGCTTGTCCGCCAGCACGCCCAGCATGTCGACATGCTCTCGCAGCAGATGACCCACCTTCTCACCGAATCCCTCTCGGAAGCCCGCGAGCGCCTTGCCGCCTCAACGCCTCGCATGGCACGCGCGACGGAGCTATCGCTTCGCTCGGCCATGCTCCGCATCTCTCGCATGACGCCCGCCATGGCGAGTGCGGCGAAGTCCGCTGTGGCAGAGTCTCGACACTGCCTCGCCTCGCTGAATGCTCGATTGGAATCGGTCAACCCGATGACCGTGCTGTCGCGAGGATACGCGATGGTCAAAGCTGCTGACGGAACGATCATCAAAACCCTGGCAGATGTTAAAACGGGCGAGACCCTTACTACGCGACTTGCCGATGGCGAATTCCGTTCGCTTGCCCTCGACGGCGATTCATCAGCTCCGCGCCCTCCTCGCCGGACCCGCAAGCCTCAGGTGGATCAACCCACGTTGCTCTAGAGAAGGGGCGAGTAGCGAGAGAAGGGGCGAGTAGCGAGTGGCGAGTTGTGAGTAACGAGTTGCGAGTTGTGAGTTGCGAGTAGGCAAGCCTTCCGTGTTCCTTGTTTTTATTGCTTTTAGTGTCCGGTTTTTATTTGATTTATTCATTAAAATTGACTAAAATAACAACGTTTTTGATTATTGCGCGGTGTTGCGGTACTGGAATACTGAGTAAAGTTGAAATTATGAAAAGGCTGTCGGCAGTTCGGAAAATTTTGAGGATGTGTTTATCTATCGCGCACGGAGCGTCGCACGTCGACATCCGCTACGAAAGCAGGTTCTGATGGATCGGAAATCATCTGGTCGGAGAGTAATGACGAGTCGGTCTGTCGCGATCGTGTGCACCTCGGCACTCGTGCTGGGGGCATGCCTCGTCATGCGAGTGCTCGGCGCGAAGTGGTATGCGTATCACGGCAATCCTGACTATGCCGTGGTGGTCGTGATGGTTCGACATATTCTGGCGGGTGTAGACTTCCCTGTGTTTTTCTACGGACAGCCCTATATGGGCTCGCTCGAACCCGCGTTCAGTGCGCTGCTGGGGCTTTTCCTCGGACCGACGCCCTTCGCCGTCTGCCTAGGCACGGGGCTGATGGCGTTTGTGATGATTCTTGCCGTCTACCGGCTGAGTCTGCGGATCGGTGGTCCTGTGGCGGCAGTGGCAGCGTCCGCACTCTGCCTCATAGGTCCAATCGGCTATTTTCACTACATGGCGTCGCCCCGCGGTGGGTATGCGCTGGGCCTGCTGCTGACGGTGCTCCTGATCCACGAGGCGGTGTTCTTAGGCACTGAAGATACCCAGGCGCAGGGCCTGAAGTCGCGACGCTTCCTGCCGCTTGGATTCATCGTGGGTTTAAGCTTCTGGAACTTCTGGCTCACGATACCTGCCGTAGGAGTTGTCTGTGTGATGCTGTTCTGGCGTCTGCGGCTGAAGCTTTTTCGTCTCTCTGTTCTGGGATGGAGCTTGCTGGGGTTCATGCTGGGCAGCTTGCCCTGGTGGATTTGGAATGCAAGGCACGGATGGATGTCGCTCTCGGGCAGCTCGAGCTCCGTCAACATCCAGAAGGCGATCCACACAGCAGTGCTCCTGCTTACCGAGAAGCTTCCTGACCTGTTCGCGAACTCTGCCGTCTTGGGCGGTGGACGGCTCAGGTTGGCTCCGGCGCTTGTCCTGATGCTCTTGTCGCTTGCGACGGCTGTTGTTCCGTGGCGCGGCGGCGAAACGTCGCATCGATTCCGCCGTCTGCTCTGCGCATGTCTTCTCTATCTCGGAATTTTCACCCTTGGATATGCGCTTTCACCTTTTGGAACCGTGAACTCTCACCGCTACCTGCTACCGTTCGTCCCCATCTTTGCGGTACTTGCAGGCTGCGGCGTCGGCTGCTTGGTGCGTTCCGCTGCGAACGCCCGGCGCGGAAAGGCCATCGCCCTGTTTGCGATGGCGGCGATTGGCGGCTTGTGCATCATCCTTAATGTCGTCGGCCACATACCCGATCTGAAGGATCACCGCCGCGACAAGGCGGGCTTGTACAACGCGGCTCAGGGGCTGGTTGGTCATTCCGATCTGCCCAAGGAGTACTTCGCGGATTTCATCCACTACGGGATCAACTGGGCGACGGATGAGGCGATCTGCGCGGTGTCGCCGAAGCTGTACCGCTATGCGCCGTACTTTGATCGGCTCGAGCAATCGGAAAACCCTGGCGTACTCGATAACTTCCGCGGGTTTGATCACTTCCTCTCCAATACGCTGGCTCGTGCGGACTTCCGAATGATCCCAGGTTTTCAGGTGCACTACAACGCCACACGAGGCCCACAGATGTTGGGCGAGCTTCCTTCTGCGAAGATTGCATCGATGACGGATCCCGCTGGTCGTGACTGGAAGACGGAGCTAACCGACTATAACGGCGAGACGTTCGCCGCGCTGTACCAGACTGGAATTGATCGTGAATGTGAACTTGTTATCACCTTCGCTGAACCCGTCAAAGTCTGTGGATTGCGCGCGGTCAACCGCAGCCGCCATGCGATGGATTCCTGGGCTGTCGAGGGAAGGTCGGAAGCTGACGGCGAATGGCGTGAGCTGTCAGGGATGTTTCGGGAGACTGGGTACTACTGGTCGGGTAAGCGCTTTTACTACGGGGGTATTGCTCACCGATCTCAGAAAATTTTTGCCGCCACCGAGGTGCTTGAGCTACGCGTGACCCTCCCCCTTCATCGATCCTGTTGCGGCGTCTTCTTCGAGACGGTTCGAGTTCTCACCCCCTGGGATTCAGAGGTAGTGCTTGACATGCCAGCCGCCGTGAAACGAATCCGCGACGAGGGAATCGTGCGTGTGTTTGCCGACCGCTGGTATGCGCAGGAGCTCCACCGTCTCTCGGCTGGAGCACTCTGGACCTCACGGGAGACCGTGAAGACCGGCTTCGATGTGAGCGAAGCTGTGTGCATACCGCACGAAGAAGGCGT
Source organism: uncultured Lentisphaerales bacterium (assembly GCA_964618405.1). Taxonomy (GTDB): domain Bacteria; phylum Verrucomicrobiota; class Kiritimatiellia; order RFP12; family UBA3636; genus JBBQIY01. The sequence goes on along the minus strand of CAZUAY010000078.1, from coordinate 8,031 downwards.
GGCCGTAGCGGTGGAAGATGCGCTAGCGGAAACTTCGCGCGAAGCCCTTCGGGAAGCCGGTGCGGAGGCAGAGGCGTTCAGCGAGGGCGGCTTGACTGTGTTTAAATTGATACCGAAGCCTCGCGCGGCGGAATGGAAGGCCGACCTGATGTTCTACTCAGGGATGCTACATGCGGATCGTGCCCCAGATCTGCCGGAAGCGGCTTTCGAGTCAGATGCGACTTTCTTTGGAGGTGGATTAGCCCTGCGCGGGGTCATCGCCCTACGCCGACTCGATGCGCACGGATCTCAGGTGGAAATCGAACTCGGGTGGGAGGTGATGCCCGGCTTCATATTCCCCAACAATTTAGGGCTTTTTGTTCATGGATTGGATGAATCAGGGCGCATTGCCTGTCAGCTTGACGAACGGTTCATGCCAGACTTGGACGTGTACCACAAATCTCTAGGCACCGCTTTCACCACAGTCCATCAGATGGTCGTTCCCGAGGCTGCGACGCAGAAACCTGTTCGACTTGCGCTGGGCATTCTTAAACTCGGCTTCCATCCCAAGCGGGCTCGACCGGAGACATCCCTCGACGTGGATGGTCGCCGCGTGTTGCTCCCAGTGATGCTTTCAGATGCCATTCGCGACTAGCGACTCGCGACTCATGCGACTAGCCATTCGCCACTCACAACTCGCCACTCACAACTCGCACCTTCTCGCTTGTCCGACCCACCATCAAGAGCGCAACTGCCGCGAGAAGCAGTGGAAGTGCTAGAATCGGAAAAATCGCATGGGAGGAGGCATACGCGAAGAGAGCATTCATCAAGGTGGGCGCGGTGACGTTTCCGAGTGCTCCAGCCGCAATCGTGATCCCCAACACCGTGCCGGAGTAGTGGGGATTCAGTGCCGCAGACATCCCGACGATCAGGGGCCAGATACCCGAAAGGGCTGTGCCCGTCAACACCAGAAGGATGAGGCAAGGAACCCAGCCGGCCACCCAGTGTTGCAGGATCAGCGTCGTTGCTGAAAGAAGCAAAAGCGAAGCGATCAAAGGGGCGTTTGGGATCCGCTCGGGGATGGAGGCGCATCCCCAGCGACCCAGCATCATGCCAGTCCAGAAGAGAGAAAGAAACGCAATAGCCCAGCGCTCCGGTGCTTGATGAACGGTCTGAAGATAGGCGTTGCCGTACAACACCACGCTAGCCTCAACCAGTACATAAAGGAAAATCGCAAAACAGGGCAACAAAAAAGAGCGTCGACGGATAATCGTTTTGAGGGCTTCAAAATGTATCCGTTCGTCGTGGGTCGATATCGGCAAGATGGCGTGAGAAAAGAGCACCACCAGCAAGAAGGACGTTGCTGCAATCCCAGCAAAACACACACGCCAACTGACACCAAGCGGAAGGAGCCAGCTCATGACTGCAGGCCCAGCAACAGCCCCTAAGCAGTAAATAATCTGCGAAAAATTTAAGAAAAACTTTCTCTGTTCTGGATACATGTCTGAGAGGACGGTCGTGCTCATGCTTTCGATGATCCCGCCGCCCAACCCCATCAGCGCGCCCCCGATAAAAGCCATCGAGAGGCTATCGGCTAGGCTCCAAACCGCCGATCCAGCCAGCAGCAAAAGACAGGCTATCTGTAAAACTATTTTTTTCCCAATGAGATCGGACACAATACCGCCGGCAATCGCCGCGATCATAAAGCCACAAAACTGAATAGCGGAGACCTGCGCCAGTGTACCCATGCTAACCGACAACCCATCGGCCGCACGCAAGAGCACTGCAGGTAAGGCATTGGAGGAGACGGCAAAAACAAAAAGTGACGCCAGTGCGGCAATAGCCGCCGGCCGGCGGCTTCGGTCCGTATACGTTTCAATAGGAACTCTCGACTTTGTACTCATCAGCACTGATCTTTCTTTAACATGCTTTCCATCCAAACTAACCCAACCGCACTCTATAACATTGTGAGTGATAAAGGCAATCCCTAACTTTCGAGGAGAATTCAGCGGGGTGGGATTCAAAGTTGAATCTCACCCAGAACGCATCCGCCTGATTTCGTCAGCCAGTGGCTGGAGTCGCGGTATGGCATGCGTATAAAACTGTTTCCATCCCTCGCACAGATAACTCAGTGCTCCTGGTTGTCGCCCCGGACGGTTCTTAGGACAGTCACCATGGCAATAGCGAAGCCATGGGCAGACCGAGCAGGCAGTATTCCATTGCGCTTTGGCCGCACCGAAAGTCTTGTAAAGCTCTGATCCCTGCATCGCCGCCCATGTGTGCGACTGCACATTACCGAGGCGAAGATCTTCCATGACGTTGAAATCGCACGGATACACATCGCCGTTGTGCTCCACCACAAAATATTGGTCGCAACTGCATCCCGCCGCACACGTATTGCTGACACCGTCAACCATCTGCGCAAGTATTGTGTCGAAAAGGCGCACGGAAACTCGATGGGTATCGTGCGCATACCAGCGATCAAAAATCCGACACAGGAACGCTCCCCATTCCGTTCCCGTAATGGCGAAGGGACGCAACTTGCCCTGCTCGTCGAATTCCACGCATTCAATATATTGATGAAACGCCACGCCCATGCCGCAAAGCGAGTCGTACACTTCCTCGGGATGAGCCACATTCGACTGGCTCACGAGCGTCAGTACATTGTATTCAACCCCATTGCGCTTCAAAGCGCCAATCCCTTCCATCACACGCGAATGTGTGCCGCGACCGCCGATATCGCGCCGGAAGCGATCATGAAGCTTCGCTGGCCCGTCGACACTCACTCCTAAGAGAAAATGGTAATGCGCAAAATGCTTAGCCCAGTCGTCGTTAAGTAAAACACCGTTCGTCTGAAAGCCGTTCGCCACGCTGGAGCCGGGACGTCCGAAAGTCGACTGCATGTCCGTAACCTGCTTATAAAAGTCGAGTCCCATGAGCGTAGGCTCACCCCCTTGCCACCCAAATAAGTAACAAGGCCGTTCTGTTTCCAAATAGGACTTAATCATGCGCTCCAGCACAGCGGACGTCATGCGGTGCCTGCGGGATTCCGGATAAAGCTCTGCCCTCTCAAGATAGAAACAATACTTGCACCGTAGATTGCAATCGGCGGAGGATGGTTTGACAAGAAGTGAAAACGGATTCATGCGTCCAAGTTTACTTTATTCTATAGATCGAGACAACAGCAACTTGACAAAATCCCTCCTCTTGTGGCAATCTCTACCTCAGGAATAGAAGCTGGGTCGCCGTGGCGATCATTGCCACGGGCAACCTTTTTAGGGTCGACTTGTACTTGCTCGTCTCAAACAACGGAACGCCATTTTCTATGAGAAAAGTTAAATTGATTTCCGCCCGCGAGGCGGCCTCGCTGATCGAGAGCGGATCCACTTTGGCCACCGGCGGCTTCGTCGGTTGCGCTCACCCAGAAGCCCTGACGGCGGCCGTTGAAGCTCATTTTCTAGAAACGGGAAAGCCGCGCGATCTGACGCTTGTCTATGCTGCAGGGCAAGGCGATGGTGCAACCCGCGGCTTAAACCACTTCGGCCATGAAGGCATGCTCAAGCGGGTCGTGGGGGGTCATTGGAATCTGGCGCCGACCATGGGTCGCTTGGCAATGGAAAACAAAATCGAAGCCTATAACTTCCCGCAAGGCGTTATCAGTCACCTCTTTCGCGAAATCGCCGCTGGCAATCCTGGTCGCATCACCCACATCGGCCTCGAGACCTTTGTCGACCCTCGTTATGGCGGCGGCAAGCTCAATGAAAAAACGACAGAAGATCTTGTCGAGCGGATCAGCATCGGCGGTCGAGACTGGTTGCTTTACAAAGCGTTTCCGATTCATGTTGGCCTTCTACGAGGAACCTCCAGCGATTCCTTCGGCAATATCTCGATGGAAAACGAGGTCATCACAGCAGAGGCACTTTCTATCGCCCAAGCCGTGCGAAACAGTGGCGGTCGAGTGATCGTCCAAGTTGAACGCATGGCGGAAGATTTCTCGCGTGACCCACAAAAAATTACCATTCCAGGGATCTTCGTCGACGCGGTTGTTATCGCCGACAAAGCACAGCATACGCAGACGTATGCCGAAGCCTTCAATCCCAACTATCTGCGACAGGGCGACATCAATACGCTGACCTTGCCACGCATGGAAGACGGTCCGAGACGCTACATCTCCAAGCGAGCATTCCAGGAAATTAAGGCGGGGGACATCGCCAACCTAGGAATCGGCCTTCCTGAAGGCATCGCCCAGATCGCCAAGGAGGAGGGACGGCTCAACGAGATGACGCTTAGCGTTGAATCGGGACCCATCGGCGGCATCCCCGCATCGGGGCTGAGCTTTGGCGCGTCGTCCTTTCCACAAGCCATCATCGATCAGCCGTACATGTTCGACTTCTACGACGGAGGCGGACTCGACGTCGCTTTTCTCGGACTGGCCGAATGCGACCGGCATGGCAATGTCAACGTGAGCAAATTCAACGGTCGGGTGGCGGGGGTTGGCGGATTCATGAACATCACCCAGACAGCGCGCAAGGTCGTCTTTGCTGGAACCTTCACCACTGGCGGTCTCGATGTCGCCTTTGAGGACGGTAAACTCAAGATCTTAAAAGAAGGACGAATCGATAAATTTGTTGACCATGTTGAACACATTACCTTCTCAGGTCAATACGCCCAGAAAAGAGGCCATCAGGTTTTGTACATAACCGAGCGTGCCGTGTTCGAGTTGACAGGCACTGGCATGATGTTGACCGAAGTCGCGCCAGGGATCGATATCGAACGCGACATCCTCGCTCACGTAGCCTTCAAACCGCGAATCAGTGAAACCCTGCGCATCATGCCAGCTTCTATATTCACCTGAGTCTCATAATTTTCAAAAGAACCTGCCTACCATCACCGTCAAAGGAATGAACATGAAAACACTGTGGATCAGCGGAGCCGTGCGAACGCCAATCGGCGATTTAAACGGACAGTTCTCAAACGTCAGCGCCGTGGAGCTCGGTATCGTATCAGTTACCGAAAGTCTAAAACGCGCAGGAGTCGATCCCGCCGCCGTCGAGGAGGTTGTCATGGGCAACGTCCTCCAGACTGGTCTCGGGCAAAACCCCGCCCGCCAAGTCGCAATCGGGTGCGGCGTACCGCAGGCAACGCCGTCCTACACCGTCAATCAAGTTTGCGGATCGGGTATGAAGGCCATCGACCTCGCGTGTCGCACGCTGCTCTTGGGCGAGGCGTCCGTTGTGGTCGCCGGGGGTATCGAGAGCATGACCAACTCCCCCTATATTCTCCCCGCATTGCGCCAAGGAGCACGGGTCGGCGATTGCACGGCCAAAGATACGGTTGTTAGCGATGGACTGACCGATGTTTTCGGTCACTATCACATGGGCATCACCGCCGAAAACATCGCCACAAAATATAACATTGGCCGCGAGGCACAGGACCGTTTTGCGCTGGGAAGTCAACTCCGCCATGCCGCCGCACGTGAGCGTGGAATCTTTACAAATGAAATTGTCCCTGTGACCGTTAAATCTCGCAAAAGCGAAGTAATCGTTGAGCACGATGAGCATCCCCGCGCCGATAGCACGCTGGCCGCATTGGCGAAGTTGCGCCCTGCATTCAAGCCAGATGGCACCGTGACGGCGGGCAATGCGTCGGGCATCAATGACGGCGCGGCATCGCTCGTCATCAGCGCAGAAACGCCTGCCATCGACACCTCGCTCTGTGTCCGCATCCGCGACATCGTTTGCGTGGGGTGCCCGCCTGAACTGATGGGCATTGGACCGGTCGGTGCCATCAATAAGTTGCTGGCCAGACAGCGAATGGCGGTAACCGACATCGACGTTTGGGAGCTGAACGAGGCCTTTGCCGCCCAATCGCTGGCCGTTCTCCAAGACCTCCAGATCGATCCGACAAACGTCAACATCAACGGCGGAGCCATCGCCATGGGGCACCCCATCGGCTCCAGCGGAGCCCGGATCGTCGTCACACTCATGCACCAGATGAAGCGACAACAGGCCGCCTTCGGCATCGCCTCGCTCTGCGTCGGTGGCGGCATGGGACTCGCCATCTTACTCGAAAACGTCTAACACGGAACTTCACTATGAAAAACACAGTCATCGGCGTCATCGGCACCGGCATCATGGGGGGCGGTATCGCCCAAATGTTCGCGGAACGTGGCTTCCACACCTTGATCTGGGACACCACCCCCGCCTTCACGGCCAATGGGCAAAAAAAAATTGCTAAGCGACTGGCAGGGAGCGTTGAAAAAGGCAAGTTGACCGCAGCGGAAGCCGAAGCGATCCAGAGCCGAATTCAACCCGTCGAAAACCTGTCAGACTTGGCCGATGTCGCGCTGGTTATTGAGGCCATCATCGAGGATTTCGACGCGAAGACCCGCCTCTACACAGAGCTCGAAAAGGTCCTTTCTCCGCAAGCGGCAATCGGTACGAATACCAGCTCACTAAGCGTCTCGGAATTAGCCCGTTCGCTCATCCATCCCGAACGATTCTTAGGTGTCCACTTTTTCAATCCACCCACCAAGCTCGAACTCGTCGAAGTGATCGCCACCTCAGCACTTGCACCGGCGGTGCTCGACAAGGTACGGGAGATTCTTGTGGCCTGCGGAAAGACCGCCGTCAACGTCAAGGACTCCCCTGGATTTATTGTGAACCGACTGCTCCTGCCCTTGATTAACGAAGCGGCCAAACTCGTCGATGCCGGTGTCGCCTCGCCCGAGGAGATCGACACGGCCATGTGCCTCGGTGCCATGCACCCCACAGGGCCGTTACACGTGGCCGACCTGATCGGCTTAGACGTGTGTCACCACATCCTGACCTCGCTCAGCCGAGCGCTGAATCAATCCACTTACCTCCCAGCCGCCGCACTAACGGATCGGATCGCCGCCGGACATTTGGGACGCAAATCAGGACAAGGTTTTTACACGTATTAAGCGCCGCCTGCTGCGCCTAGCAAAGGATAGCTGACTATGGATATTAAAAATCGACGTTGCCTCGTCACTGGCGCAGGCCGTGGCCTAGGACGACAAATCGCGCTCGACCTCGCCAAAGCTGGTGCGCGCGTACATGTCTGCGATATTTCGGCAGAAGCACTAACGGCGATCAAGGCCGACAGCGCTGAGCTCTCGATCACAAGCCACATCTGCAATGTGGCCGACGAAGCCTCGGTCAAGTCCATGTTTGCGGCCATCGCTGGCGAGGGGCCGTTGGACGTGCTCGTCAACAACGCCGGCATCACGCGCGATGGGCTTCTGATCAAGGCCACTGACGACGGCATCAAAACGATGTCGTTAGAAAACTTCAAAACCGTTATCGACGTCAATTTGACTGGCGTTTTTCTCTGCGGGCGCGAAGCCGCTGCCGCGATGATGGAAAAAGGCGGTGTCATCGTCAATATCTCCTCGGTCTCCCGAGCTGGCAATTTCGGGCAGACCAACTACTCGGCGGCCAAAGCCGGTGTCGACGCCATGACGGTTGTGTGGAGCAAAGAGCTGGCCCGGTATGGCATTCGCTGTGCGGCAATTGCACCCGGCTACACCAATACTGAAATGGTCGCCGCTATCAAACCGGAAGCGCTCGAGAAGATCAAGGCGCAAATTCCCCTGAAACGATTGGGGGAGATGGCGGAGATTTCCCAGACCGTCCGCTTTATCATCGAAAACGATTTCGTCAACGGCAAAATCCTCGAAATCGACGGCGGGTTACGCGTTTAAAATTTTAACTCTTGGGCCGCAAGGAGGCGCAAGAGTTTTAGACAAGATTACACGATTAACCGGATGCAGTGGCGAGAGAATTACGAATTTTGGGATTCTGAAAGTCCATGGTCTAAGGTTCATTGTTCTCCGAAAGGCGATACAGTTCCATTTAGCCAAGAGCAAGCCCTCCGCGCGGCTGCGCCGCGAAAAAACGACGGAGTAACTTTTGGTGTCCCCAAAAACTTTGTCGCAAACTTTGTCGCAAACTTCGTCGAAGACGCCTGCCTGTGCAGGAACGGCAGACAGGCGAAGCAAACGGAGAACGGGTTTTCTAACCCGTTTTCGTA
>CAZUAY010000077.1:7408-14602 GCA_964618405.1 uncultured Lentisphaerales bacterium | reverse complement strand
CACGGCGATCACCCTGCTCGTCAAAGTAGACGCGGCGTCTCGCAGCGTGTCTTCGGGAAGCGGCGATGTAGACGCGGCGTCTCGCCGCGTGTCTGATGTGGACGCGGCGTCTCGCCGCGTGTCTTCGGAAAGCATCAAAGTAGACGCGGCGTCTCGCCGCGTGTCTTCGGGAAGCGGCGATGTAGACGCGGCGTCTCGCCGCGCCTCGTGCGCAAGCGGCGAGGACGCCGCTTCTACCATCCGCTTCCGCCACTTCTGGGGCAAGACTAAACGCACCGACCTGCTTGCAAACACGGGCGACTATCAAAACCTCTCCCCCGTAGCAGAACTGGGATTTCCCTTTATGCCTGGGCAAGTTGCAACCGGTTATGTCGGCTGGCCCACGCTGCCTACACTTTTCCCAAAATCGTTTCCTGGCGTCAAGACAAGCCGCGACGACTTCCTCGTAGACATCGACCGCGAGCGGCTTTTGGCACGATTAAACGACTACTTCGATTCGGCAATCTCCCATTCAGAAATGCGCCAAATCAACGCCGGAGTCATGGAAGACACTGCACGCTTCAAGGGAGAACCTGTCCGTGACATTCTCCGCAGACGCGGATTTCTTCCAGACAACATCGTGCGCTACTGCTACCGGCCCTTCGATGTGCGTTGGCTTTATTGGGAACCAGAAACAAAGCTTCTCGATGAAAAACGCAGCGAGTACTACACGCATGTTTTTAGTGGCAATTGTTGGCTTAGTTCTGGACAACGTAATCGCAAAGAATCCTTTTACCAGCCTCAGTTTTCGACACTACTGGCAGATCACCACATCGTTGAGTCCAACGTTGGCATGTTTCCTCTCTATCTTAACACCGATAGTGAATTGCTCCTTGAATCCGCAGGGAAACGTTCAAACTTGAGTGAGAAAGCAACTGCCTATCTATCCGATCTGGAGACCACGCCCGAAGACCTTTTCTATCATGCGTTGGCCGTTTTGCACGCGCCCGCCTACCGCACGGAAAACGCAGGAGCCCTTCGTCAGGACTGGCCGCGTATTCCGTTGCCTACGACGAAGGAAGCCTTGCTCCATTCGGCGGAACTAGGGCGACAGGTGGCGGCGTTGCTCGACACGGAGACGCCCGTGCTGGGTGTCTCATCGGGCAGTATCCGCGAAGACCTCAAAACAATCGCCGTATTCACGCGCATGGATGGTAAATCGGTCAACCCCGATGCGGGCGATTTGGAACTGACGGCAGGGTGGGGTCATGCGGGCAAAGGCGGTGTGACGATGCCGGGACGTGGCAGAGTGGAGACGGTGGCTGGAGCTCTTGACATCTATTTGAACGAGCATTGCTGCTGGCGCAACGTGCCGACCGCTGTTTGGGACTACACAATAGGCGGTTATCAGGTCATCAAGAAATGGTTGTCGTATCGTGAAAAGCCACTCCTCGGACGCAGCCTCACTATTGACGAAGTCCGCTACGTCACCGAAACCGCCCGCCGCCTCGCCGCGCTTCTCGCGCTGCAACCGCAGTTGGATGAGAGTTATAACAAGAAAGGAGAAGCATGAACAAAGAGCCTATTATTCCCGTTGAGCGAATCGAGCAGTCCATTTACATGATACGCGGGCTCAAAGTCATGCTCGACCGAGACCTTGCCGCGTTGTACGGTGTGGAGACACGGGTACTTAAGCAGGCTGTCCGCCGCAATGTCGACCGCTTCCCTGACGACTTCATGTTTGTTCTGACCGGAAAGGAGTTTATAAATTGGAGATCACAGTTTGTGACCTCCAATTCCGACAAAATGGGGCTACGCCATGCCCCCATGGCCTTCACCGAGCAAGGCGTGGCCATGCTCTCCACCGTCCTGAACAGCAAACGCGCCATCGATGTGAACATCGCCATCATGCGCACCTTCGTCAAACTGCGTCAGATGCTCGACAGCCATGCCCAGCTCGCAAAGAAACTGGCTGAACTTGAGGCGAAATACGATGGACAGTTCCGCATCGTCTTCGACGCTTTGAACGAACTCATGGCCGCGCCCGAGCCCAAACGCAAGCAGATCGGCTTTAACGTCAACGACCCCGGAGCTGGCTACAAGGCAAAACGGTCTGCCACAGGCAAGCGTCATTAAAAATCGAGTTCAACAGCATGCACAATATCGTCATACCGGATGATCTGATACGCAACGCCTTCGCCGAGGCACTGGCCATGCCGCCGGACACGGACTCTACCTTCTTCTCCGATCTGCGTAAGTGCCTGGGCAAGGCGTTGTTTGCGGCATTGGCCGCGAACGGCGTTCCCGTGGTCGACGACAAGCCCGTCGAACTCAACTCCAAGCGAGACATCGTCGTTCACGACATCGCCCCCATCCAGCATTTCTCGAAGCGGTACCGGACTCGGCATGTTTTGGACTCTCGCTTCTGCCTCGGCTATGAATTCGAGGACTATTCGCTCCCCTCGCTCAATTACATCTACGGCGCCGATCGACGGCCTCCTCACCGGGCATCTCTCTTGCCTTTCAGAAAGCTCCGGAATTTTTCGGTCGGCAGTTTTGCCTTCAGGACCGAGACCATCACAGAGGCCAGCTTCGATCTGAGTGGGGCGTTCCGGTTGAGCGGCATCGCCCATCCAAACGGAAGCAACCCCAGGCGGACGCCGTTTCTGGCGCTCCTCGGGGTGTACTTCGACTATAGGCGCATACGGCGCATTGTCCGCGAAGTTTCCGCTTCGATTCCGCGAGGACGTCTTTTGCTTCAAGAAATCGCGGAGTCCCTGTCGCCAGTGATGTGGATCGACCGACGAACGGGGCGCTTCTACACCTGTCGCTGTTTCGATGGAACCTACGAACCCCACAAGTCGCGTCCCGATCTCGCGATGCTCGACAACCTGTGCTGCCTCTGCAACAAGCGAACGCCGAGATTCGATCGCGGAAGCAGCAACTACTACACGCCGTTTCAGCAGTTGTGGAAGCCTTACCTCAAGATATTCGAGAACCGGGTCGAGAAGGAGCATCTCGAGCGATACGCTTTCATTGGAAATTACAAAAGCATTGAGAAAGACGCCGAAATCGCCTTGCGCGACTATCTCGGCATGCCGATGGCCCGGGAGAAATGGCCTGCGGAAAGCGAACTTTTTCGGATCGTGACTTCGCTTTTCGACTATGCGCAGGTCCTACATCATTACCGTGGACCCGAACTTTTCGGGCAGGAGCACTACCTGTACATTCCGCATTTGCGGCTTGCCATCGAGTATCATGGAGCGGAGCATTTCCAGAGTCTGCAAGGCTGGGGAGGCGAGGAGGGGCTAGCCAAGCGCATGACGGGCGACGCGGTGAAACGCAAGTTGGCGGAGCGCCACGCCGTCTCCCAGCTTGAATTCACCCATCACGACTCCATCGATCCCGAGACCGTGAGAGCTCAGCTACTGCCTTTCATCACCTTGGCGGAATCGGGCGCGTTTCTCACGGAGCGACGTTATGCCGATGCCGACGAAATGCTGGAAGTCGACGCCAAGCGGTACAAGGCCCGCAAGCGGCAGCGGAGCTCGGCTCCTCCGGCCTGGAAGCCGCTCTTCAAGGAGGGGCGTCAGGTTGAAGAGATTCTCGCCCTGCGGGATCGAGCCATGTTGCGGATTCATGCAGGAGAGGCGTTCCATGTTCTTGCGATCTGTCAGAAGGACGGTTCAACCATCGCCGAAGAATTCCTTCGTGAATCCCTCGCGAGAAGTCTGGGCGAAGCACAGCGCAGAATCGCGGACGATGCCGCGCTGCGCTTCTACGCGCTGGCCTTTCCTTACTCCATTCAGGATCCAGACGATCTCGAACCTCACGAGGGGATTTTGCTGGCAATGGAACGAATCGACCTCATGTCGAGCCTTTTCGTGTTTTGCGAGTTTCGCCGCAGTCCCTCCGGGGCGCTTGAGGTCGAAACCCCCGTCGGCTGCTACAGAACCGACGTGCCGCTTCTGGACTTCAACAGAAGGCAGAACGCGGAGGAGATGTGCAAGCTCTTCCGCTGCGAACCCAATGACTCATAGCCGTGGCAGGGCGTTGCATTCGCCCATGCCTTTAGATTCCCTTTCATCACCTCGACGCGAACTATCGATCCGTCATCACAGACACGCAGATAACCTTCTTTGTTCCCGATGTAGAAGTCATGAAGTGCGGCAAATGCGGCGAGGTTCTGTTGAACGCTTTCGTTCAATGTCCAAATGAATGACCGCTCGCTTACAGAAGTAGTGAGTAGTGAGTGGCGAGTAGCGAGTTGCGGGTAAAACCTGACAGCTACTTTAGCGCTTGTTTTCTCTTAGCTTTTAAGCACGTACCATTCCGTAGTAATCCCGAACTTATTGATCCGGTAGTGCATCATACGTGGAGAAATGCCAAGCTCGCGGCCCGTCGCAGACATGTTGCCGTTGTTGCGCTTCAGCGCCTCGACTAGCAATTCACGTTCGTAGCTGGCCACCAAGACGTCCATCGAAACGTCGCCCTCGGGACTCGTCAAGTTACTATCGGTTTCTTTGCCCGTCTGCAGCGACTGCGGAAGATTGTACGCGTGGATGCAGTCGTCCGTGGCGGTGAGCACGGCTCGCTCGATGCAGTTCTCGAGCTCGCGGACATTACCAGGCCAATGATATTCCATCAGCATGTTGATGGCCGGCGTCGACAGACGCACGACCTTCTTGTCGTACTTCAGATTCATTTTTTCGATGAAATGCTCGGCGAGGAGGATAATATCGCTCCTGCGCTTGGCGAGGTCGGGCATCACGATCAGGAAAATATTCAACCGATAATAGAGATCTTCCCGGAACAGTTTCCGTCTCATCATGTCCTCGAGATTCATGCTGGTGGCGGCAAGAAACCTCACATTAGAATGCAGTTCTTCGTTGCTACCGACTCGGCTGAACGTCCGTTCCTGTATGAAACGCAAGAGCTTGACCTGCGTCTGAAGCGTCATATCGCCGATTTCGTCGAGAAATAGGGTTCCTCCGTCTGCGGACTCGGCTCGCCCGATCCGTCTGGTGGCGGCACCCGTGAAGGATCCTTTTTCGTGTCCGAACAACTCACTTTCCACGAGTGCTTCAGGTAAGGCGGCGCAGTTGAGTGTGACAAACGGCTTGTTCTTCCTCGGCGACAGATTGACAATCGCCCGAGCGATGAGCTCCTTGCCTGTGCCTGTCGCCCCCCGGATGAGAACCGTCGCATCAGAGGGTGCCACCTGCTGAACTTGAGCATATATTTGCTGCATCGCTCTGCAGTTTCCCACCAGCTCTCCGTGGTCGGAAGTCAACATGTCGCGCAGCTTCTGATTCTCTTTCAGTAGAGATTCCCGCTCCTCTTGATCGCTGAGGCACACGCACATCGCATCCGCCGTGATGTTGCCTACAATCTCCAACAGCGCGGCATCGCGCTCCAAATCGGTCTCAGCATCGATCGCCCGGTCAATGCTCAGGGTACCAATCACCTCATCGAGACGAAAAATCGGGACGCAGATGAACGCGACGCGCTCCTTGCCGCCACGGGCTCCGGTTTTATTGAGAAACCTTTTGTCTTTGCTGATATCTTGGATGATTTCAGGACTGCCCGTTTTTGCAACATGACCGGTTATACCCTCGCCTACGCGGTATTTCCCACGCAGCTTGCCATCGTCTCCCAACCCCTGAGACGCCTCTATTGCAAGCGTGTCCTCTTGCCGGATCGTGAAAGTACCGCGCAACATTCCCATCTCGCGATGCAACACGGTAAGAACCTTCTCCAAGAGCTTCTTAGCATCGCGCTCATGAACGATGGCGGTGCTGATTTCCTTAATGACTCGGATTTCGAGTGATGATTTGCGATCCATTGTGAGCTCCTGTTCATAATTTATCATGACTCACCGATTAAAATCAATGCGTATTCTGACTCCCAGGCTATAACTTAACGCTTAACGCGAGGCATGAAGTACCGCCCTCCTGATAATGTAATCTTGAAGAAATCTTCAAGATTACATAAAATCATCCAAAAATGGTTTGTCAGAATCGATTCAAATCTTGAACAAGTTCGCTAGATTATGGCACTAGAATTCATTTGTCGGTTACGGCATGGGGTCATTTCGGCTTTTCAGTTCACAACAGCACTGGAGCATCCGCCATAATCTTGAACAAAACCGTTCAAGATTATAATAAGCGGATGAGCAGATGGTCGTCCACCCCCCAGCCTGATGCGAATGTAATCTTTTGGGCGAGATTACATTGACGTTGTTGTATGAGAACAGGCGGGCTTGCCTGTTTGACGTAGCAAAGGTGTATGTGCACAGGCAAGATGCCTATGCCCCGAGTGTTGTAAACGTGGTGTTCTCGCCACGTTATGTTGCGTACTTAAAACCAATCCTCCCTAAACTGAGGAGAAATGGAGTCCGCGCAACATAACGCTGCTCGCAACATAACGCGACAAAGTTTTTGGAGCTCAAAAAGTTATCCCATGGTTTTTTCGCGGTCTTGCCCAGCGGTAGGCTGAATCCCACTCGCCACACCCCTACGACAACATATCCGCGATCTCTTTGGCCACTTGTTGCGCATGAGCCATAGCTCGCACGATAAGACCGGCACCGCTCGAACAGTCGCCCACCACGAATATCTGCCGAGCGGGATCCGGAATCACGGTCGCTCTCGGCGTCAGTTTCAACTCAAGTTGCGCCACGGCACCCTCTCGCGGGACTCCGGTAAAACCCATCGCCAGCAACACCAAGTCCGCCTCGATAACCTCGGTTGAATCCGCGACATCCGAGGGCTTCAGTGGCTTCCCCTGTGGCGACAACGCCCAGCGCCCCTGCGACACTTCGACTCCGCAGACGCGAGCACCGTTGCCGACGAACCGCTTGCTCGCGATGTTCCACCGTCTCTGCACGCTACCCTCGTGATGGCTGGAGCTTGTTCGTTTTAGATAAGGCCAGTCGGGCCAGGGTGTCGATTTCGAACGTTCCGCAGGAGGTTCCGGCATGATTTCAACTTGGACGACTTCCACCGCACCCTGACGCAATGCCGTCCCGATGCAGTCGCTACCGGTGTCACCCCCGCCGATGACCAACACCCGTTTGCCTTTCGCGGATACAGACGGCTCGGTAAGTTCTCCGGAATTGGCACGGTTCTGCCCCTGAAGAAACTCCAACGCAAAATGAATTCCCTCCAGTTCCCTTCCCGGGATGTCGATGTCCCTCGCCTCCGGTGTTCCAAG
>CAZUAY010000077.1:0-7308 GCA_964618405.1 uncultured Lentisphaerales bacterium | reverse complement strand
AGACCAGCAGGCCCGCCACCCACAACAGCAATAGACTTCCCGTTTCGCCGCTCTGGAATCACAGGTTTGACCCATCCGTTTTTGAATGCCGTATCGACGATATACTTCTCAAGCTGTCGAATCATCACGGGTTCCTCACCTATGTCGCAGGTGCAACTTCCCTCGCAAGGTGCTGGACATACTCGCGCCGTAAATTCAGGGAATGACGATGTCGAAGAGAGTATCTGCCAGGCCAGAAGGTCGTTTCCAGACGCAACCGCCATATTGAATTCTGGGATGACGTTGCCGAGCGTGCAGCCGATGCCGTGGCAAAACGGAATTCCACAGTTCATGCACCGTCGAGACTGCTGGTGTATTTCGTCGAGAGACAGCTCGCGTTCGACCTCGGTGTAGTCGTTCCGTCGTTGTTCAACAGGGCGGTATGTGTCCACTATTCTGCCTTCCATTTTAGTTGATCTCCTTTCGTTCCATGACCTCAAGCGCATGGCGGTACTCCACTGGAAACACTTTGACGAATTTCGGGCGGTACTCATCCCAGCAGTCGAGAATACGCCGTGCCTTTTGACTTCCTGTGGCCTTAAAATGCTCTTCGATGAGGCCGCAGAGCTCCTGTTCGTCCGGACTGCCGGGTTCGATGCTTTCAAGATCCACACTCCCGACATTGCAACTCAGGTCGAAGACCCCAGCTTCATCAAGCACATAGGCTAAACCGCCTGTCATGCCCGCCGCGAAGTTAACCCCTACAGGGCCGAGCACGGCGACACGCCCACCCGTCATGTATTCGCACCCATGGTCGCCAACCCCTTCAGCCACCAGCGTGATTCCCGAGTTTCGGATGGCTAACCGTTCGCCGGCAAGCCCGTTCAGAAAGATCTTACCACTCGTACCGCCGTAGCCGATGACATTTCCGGCAATAACGTTCTTCTCGGCCTCGAAACGGGATTCTCTGGGAGGCTTGATGATGATCTTGCCACCGGATATTCCCTTGCCGACGAAATCGTTCGCCTCACCTTCAAGGTCAAGAGTGATGCCTGGTGCCAGAAACGCCCCGAAACTCTGCCCCGCCACGCCGTGGAGTTTGATTTTGATGGTGTCTTCCGGCAGCCCGGCAAGCCCGAACCGCGAGGCGATCTCCCCCGAAAGTTCAGTCCCAACCGTCCGATCCACATTACAAATTTCGCAATCAAGCTCCTGATTCGAACCGTCGAGGGAAACGTTCGGAAAAATCCTTCGCCGGTCAAAGTTCTCCAGCGGCTCCTTTTCAAAAGAGGGGTCGAACCGCACGGGGCCGCCTTCGGCTAAATGGAATATTGCGCTGAAATCAAGATTTCGTGCCTTGTAAAAGTCAATGGCCCGATTCATCTTCAGCAGGTCGCTGCGACCACACGCTTCTTCAAGCGAATGAAGTCCTAGTTGCGCGAGATGTTCGCGTACCTCCTGCGCAATGAAGCGCATGAAGTTCATCACGTATTCGGGCTTTCCGGCAAAGCGCTTACGCAACTCCGGATCCTGAGTCGCCACCCCGACTGGGCAGGTGTTGCTGTGGCACTGCCGTACCATGACACAGCCAAGACAGGCCAGTACCGTCGTTGCGAATCCAAACTCTTCTGCGCCGAGCAAGGCTCCGATCACGATGTCGCGTCCGGTCTTGAGCTGACCGTCCACCTGCACCTTGATCCGGTTGCGCAGGCGGTTGAGGACCAGCGTCTGCTGGGTCTCGGCAAGCCCCAACTCCCAAGGCAGCCCCGCATGCTTGATGCTCGTCAGCGGCGATGCGCCCGTTCCCCCGTCATGCCCAGCGATGAGGACAACGTCCGAATGGGCTTTGGCGACACCTGCCGCAATCGTGCCGACACCGACCTCTGCCACGAGCTTGACTGAGATTCTTGCTGCGGGGTTCGCGTTGCGCAAATCGTAGATCAATTGCGCTAAATCTTCAATGGAGTAGATGTCGTGGTGCGGAGGCGGCGAAATTAAGGTCACATTCGGAATCGAGTAGCGCAGTTTTGCGACCATTTCATTCACCTTGTAGCCCGGGAGCTGTCCGCCCTCGCCTGGTTTCGCGCCTTGAGCCATCTTGATTTGTAAATCTCGGGCACTGCGGAGGTAGTTGATCGTGACCCCGAAGCGTCCCGATGCGATTTGCTTGATGTCACTGTTTCGCACGGTACCGTAGCGCTCCGTACTTTCCCCCCCTTCGCCGGAGTTGCTCATACCCCCCAGCGTGTTCATCGCCGTCGCGATCGCCTCGTGGGCCTCTGGGGAAATGGAGCCCAGCGACATGGCGCCGGAAACAAACGTTTTGACAATGGACTCGACGCTCTGCACCTCCTCAATCGGGATAGATGTCGTCTCCTTGAACTCGAACAGACCGCGCAGTGTGCAGAGGTGCTCCGCCTGCTCATCGATCATGCGGCTGTACTCCTTGAAGCGCAGGTAGTCCCCGCCCTGTACCGCCTGCCGGAAGACCGACAGCGATTGCGGAGTCCAGAGGTGGTTCTCACCGTTCTTGCGGTATCGGTATTGTCCGCCTTCCGGCAAAAGGAGGTCGGGTGTCGGTCGGGCCCGGTCATTGGCTTCGTCTGCGATTTCATCCAGCCCGATACCGCCTATCCGGCTAGCCGTGCCGGGCAGAAACTTGTCCACAAGCTCTCGGCTGAGGCCCACCGCCTCAAACACCTGCCCCGAACGGTAGCTGCGTAGCGTGGAGATTCCGATTTTGGACATCGTTTTTAGAAGCCCTTGGTCAACAGCCTTGATGTAGTTTCCGGATGCCGTCACCTTATCGGTTTCAAGTTCACCTGATCCGGCAAGTTCCGAAACCGTTTCAAGTGCAAGGTAAGGGTTAATAGCCGTCGCGCCATACCCCAGAAGCAAGGCGAAGTGCATAACTTCTCTTACCTCTCCAGATTGCACGACAATCCCGATCTCCGGTCGTAAACCCGCCTCGACCAAGGCGCGGTTGACTGCTGCCGTGACGAGCAACGACGGGATGGGTACCATCTGCTCGCCAAGCTCCCTGTCGGAAAGAATGATGATTTTCTCACCGTTTTGTGCTGCACTCACTGCATCCGTTGCAATACGGAGAATCGCCTTTTCGAGTTGTCGTCCATCCGAGCCTTCTGGAAAACCGATCGACAGTACGCGGGAGCGGAATCCACGCTTGTCCACCTCGGCCAAACGCCGCAGCTCGTCGTCGGTTAACACCGGCCTCTCAAGCTTGATCAGGCGAGCCTGTTCGGACGTTTCCGCGAGAATATTGCCCTTGTTGCCGATGTAGGTCGTCAGACTCATCACCAGCTCTTCTCGGATGGGATCAATGGGAGGATTCGTCACTTGGGCGAAAAGCTGTTTGAAGTAGCTGAACAGCAACTGCGGTTTTGAAGAGAGTACGGCAAGCGCGGCGTCGTTGCCCATCGACCCGATTGGTTCTTTGCCGGTGGAGGCCATCGCCTTGATGATAATGTCAATGTCCTCGCGGCTGTATCCGAACTTCTTTTGCCTCTCCAAAAGGCTCTCAGAGACCTTCGCAGCCGTGATCTCGGTGAACAGGCCGTGTACGGATAGCCGGTTCTCGTCAACCCAGCGTCGGTAAGGTCTGCGCCTGGCAGCGCGGTTCTTGATCTCGGTATCCTTCAGCAGGCGCCCGTGCTCCAAGTCAAGGTAGATCATCTCCCCCGGGCGCAGCCGCCCCTTCTCGACGATTTCGCCCGGTTCTAGATCCAGCGTTCCGGTCTCAGAGGCCAACACGAAGAGTCCGTCGCGGCAGAGGCTGTAGCGTGCCGGGCGCAGCCCGTTGCGGTCTAGAATTGCCCCAGCATTCACCCCATCACTGAAGGCGACTGCGGACGGGCCGTCCCACGGCTCCATGAGCCCAGAGTGGTATTCAAAGAAGGCCCGGACATCGCGGCCCATATAGTACTTACTTCCCCATGCCTGCGGAATCAGCATCAGCATTCCATGCTCAAGCGGCCTTCCCGCCGCCACCAGAAGCTCGAACATATTATCGAGCGAGGCGGAGTCGCTCTGTCCTCCCTGAATAAGCGGAAGCACTTTCGCCATGTCATCACCGAACAGCGGAGAGGCAAGCGAAGGCTCCCTCGACTTCAGGTTTTTCAGGTTGCATCGTAGCGTGTTGATCTCTCCGTTGTGCGCGAGATAGCGAAAAGGATGCGCCAGACTCCACGTTGGGAAGGTGTTGGTGCTGTAGCGCTGATGGACAACCGCCAGCACCGACTCGAAGTCCGTGTCGTCAAGGTCCGGATAGAAGTTCTCAAGCTGCGTAGCCAGCAACAGTCCCTTGTAAACGATGCTCCGGCTCGACAGGCTGCAGAAGTAGGCCTCCGGAATCTCCTTCTCCATCAGACGCCGCATGACAAAAAGTTTACGTTCAAATTCGGTCTGACTAGTAAAGCCAGTCCCATCGATAAAAATTTGACTAATGTGCGGACAGGTCTCCCGAGCCGAACGTCCAATCTTCGACACGTCGCAGGGAACATCGCGGCGGAAGAGAACCTTTCCGCCTTCGGAGGCGATGATGCGGTCCATCTCCAACGCGCGGTCTTCGCCGCCAAACATCATCGCCACGCCATAGTCGCCGAGAGGGGGGAGCCCCGGAACCGCCTTTCTGAAAAACTTGTCCGGCATCGACAGCAGAATGCCCGCCCCGTCCCCGGTCTCGGCATCCCAGCCGGAAGCGCCACGATGCATCAAGCGCTTGAGCACCATCAGACCCCGCAAAACGATTTCGTGCGAGGCCCAGTTGTAGATATTCGCGACCAATCCCACGCCGCAGGCATCATGTTCGTTTTCAAAAGAATAAAGTCCTGCTTCGGGAATCTGTCGTGGGTGGTCTATGTCTTGGTGTTTCATGGGCTCTGTTGCCTTCCTGATCTGGTATGTCGGACGGATATAGCAATTTCAGTGCCTTTTCCTCAATTCCTTGATTATGGGCACTGAATTGTATGCTCTATTACAATTCGTGTAACATACTCGGCACATATCTTACATTTTATGTAATAAACTATGCTGTAAAACCCCTGAAAACGCGCTTGGCACACATGGTGCTATTGCTTTCTCAAGGCGTCAATTCTTGACACCTGTGAGAGGAAGACACTTTATGGCCAACAGGAACAGAACCCATGCCGTTGAGGCAATTGCAAGCATCCAAGCGGTGCTACTCGCGCCTTCGAAACCCGTTGATATCGGCTTCTATGGAGAGGACGTGTTCAACGAAAAGGCCATGCATGAATATCTCCCCAAAGACATTTGCTCCACGTTGCTGTCTACGATAAACAACGGAGTCCCGATTGACGCGGATATCGCGAGCAGCGTCGCTCATGCCATGAAGAAATGGGCTCTAGAGCGCGGCGCGACTCACTTCACCCATTGGTTTCTTCCGCTCACAGGTTCAACTGCGGAGAAACACGATTCGTTTTTGGAAACCGCCGGTAGTCAGGCCATTATGGCTTTCTCCGGTAAGAACCTCATCGTCGGAGAGCCGGACGCGTCGAGCTTCCCCTCTGGCGGTCTGCGCTCTACATTCGAAGCGCGAGGTTACACCGCTTGGGATCCCACCAGCCCGGCTTTCATCAAACGCCATGGCTGCGGAGCCACCCTGTGCATCCCAACAGCGTTCTGCTCCTACTCCGGAGAGGCGCTCGATAAAAAGACCCCTTTACTCAGGTCAATACAAGCGCTGTCTGCCTCGACGGCGCGGTTGATGAAATGCTTCGGTCTGCCCCCAGATCACGTCTCCATCTCCCTCGGTCCAGAGCAGGAATACTTCCTCATCGACAGGAACTTCTTCCTCCAGAGGCCTGACCTGCTCCAAACTGGGCGAACCCTCTTCGGCGCATCGCCGCCCAAGCACCAGCAGTTGGACGATCACTATTTCGGCTCCATACGCATGAGAGTGCTCAACTTCATGACCGAAGTCGAGGTGCAACTTTGGCGACTTGGAATCCCCGCCAAGACGCGGCATAACGAAGTTGCCCCCGCCCAGTTCGAACTGGCACCGATGTTTGAAGAGGTTAATCTGGCCTGCGACCACAACATGCTGGTCATGGAAGTTCTCAGGAATGTAGCGGAGCGCAACGGCCTCGTCTGCCTGCTCCACGAAAAACCTTTTGCTGGCATCAACGGCTCCGGCAAGCATAACAACTGGTCGATAGCATACGGAGAACGCAACCTTCTCAACCCGGGCACAGACCCTCACCAGAACGCCATATTTCTCACCACGCTTAGCGCGGTCATCATGGCCGTCGACAACTATGCCGACCTCCTGCGAGCCTCCGTCTCAGGCACCGGTAACGACCACCGCCTCGGTGCCAACGAGGCCCCGCCAGCCGTCATCTCAATCTACTTGGGAGACCAGCTCTCCGATATCATCGAACAACTTGAAAACGGGGAGCCGAAGTCCAGTAAACACGCTGGTTCGATGCGGATCGGGTGCGACACGCTTCCGCCGCTCCCTCGCGATGCCACGGATCGTAACCGCACGTCGCCATTCGCCTTTACCGGCAATAAGTTCGAATTTCGCGCCCCGGGCTCAAGCCAGTCATGCTCCGGCCCAAACACCGTGCTTAACACCATCGTCGCCGCCGCTTTCGACCATATATCCGGACACCTCGAAGACCTTCCACAGGAGGGCTTCCTCGTCGGCCTGCAGAAGGTGCTCCGCCACATCATCAAGGAACACAAGCGAATCATCTTCAACGGCGACGGCTATACAGAAGCGTGGCTTAACGAAGCCGCAAAACGCGGTCTTCCGAACGCACCGGACACCATGTCCGCACTCAAGGCTCTTGTCACCCCGCAGAATATCGCTTTGTTCGAGAAGTATGGCGTATACAGCCGCAAGGAGCTCGTCTCTCGGTACGAAGTCTTTGAAAAGGACTACCATCGCAAGATCCACATCGAAGGTGAAATCGCCCTCGAAATCGTCACCAGCATGATCGCTCCTGCCGCTACCGCCGAATACGGCTGTCTCGCCAGAACACTGGCGGCTGCAAAGGAAGCCGGCCTTCAGGAAGGTGCTTCCGCCGTCGCCGAAAAGGCAAAGGAAATTGGACTCGCCATCGAAGCGCTTTCTCGAAAGACTTTTGCCCTGAAGCAGTCCCTCAAGGGGCTTCACGAGGAAATTCTCGAGGCGATGACAGCCATCCGTACCACGGTAGATGACCTTGAGAGAATTGTACCAGACGACCGCTGGCCGTTGCCCAAATATCGCGAAATGCTGTTCGTCTATTAACCTACCAGGTCGCCAATCGAACACTCGTAAACTACATGGAGCACCGCGATGAAAGA
>CAZUAY010000076.1:0-14704 GCA_964618405.1 uncultured Lentisphaerales bacterium | reverse complement strand
CGAGGCCAGCTCCGCCAGAAATGCGTGCCAGCCGTCGATCGTGTCAAGCAGCGGATCCATCGTTGTCCGGGACGGATTCAGGGTCCAGGCATTCTGGAGGAAGAAGATTCTGGCCAGCGTCTGGATGTAGTCGAATTCGACCCGCAGCAGATGCAGCCGCGCCTTCACGTCCGCGCCTTGCGCCAGCCGCTCCGCCGAGGCGAGCTGCGCGTCCGCGGCCGCGCAGTATTCGGGCGGGTACATGCTCATCACGTGCCACTTGCTGTCGCGGAAATGGGTGCGGGCGTACTTGCGGTTCCAGCCGGGCATCATCACGCCGAAGTAATCGGAGTAGATCGCGATCTGTGAGTGCAATTGATCAAAGAAATGCTCCATCTGCGCAGCGACGTTGCCGAAGGCGGCGGAACAGAACTCCTTGTGGATCGCCTGCCAGTCTGCGGAAGGGTCGTCCATCATGCGGCCGTAGACGTAGTAGGCCGGCGCCTGCAAACCGCGCACGTAGCCGATGGAACCATCCCGGGCGGACCACTTCACGTTGTTGCGCGCCATGGCCTGCACGACCTCGGCCATGTGCTCGGGCGTCCGCTCCGGGAGGTACGGCCCGGCCTGTCCGAAGCCGGTGAAGCTCTCCTCGAAACCGCAGATTCCCGCGGGGATCCGAATGCCCTTCAGGCGGTCGAAATCGAGCTGCGAGGCAAACTGGACCTTGAGGATGACATTCTCCGGGAACTCCCGGATCACCTCCGGATTGACCGGAGTGTCCTGGTAGTCGCCAACGACGATCCGCACCTCGGGATGCTTCCGGCGAACGCGTTCCGTGATCGCGAAAAACACCTGCCAGAGCTTGCCCGAGCGCCCGCGCTCGTACACCTGCGCCATGTTCTCGGCCTTGACCCCGAAAAGCTCCGTGCAGTTCTCGCAGTTGCAGCGACAGAGGCAGAAACCGTCCAGCGTAGCCAGGCGGATGGTCTTCTCGCCGGCCTCGATCAACTTTTCGGCCGCCTGGACCATCAGGTCCTGCACGTCGGGATGCGTCACGCAGTACTGCATGTCATCGTCGAAGGCGATCTTCAGTTCGCAGGCGCGTCGGCCGTCGGCCTGCAGCGCGAAGTAGTCCGGGTGGCTCTTGCAATACTCGGCCGGAGGAATCGCCCCGTTCCAGGTGACGCTCGAACCCAGAACATGGCTCAGCATCGGATAAAAGTTCAGCGCGATGTAATGAAACGTCTCCCAGGAAAAATCGCAGTTGGCGCGCATCAGCGGCTTCGAGGTCCGGTCGAGGTCTACCGGCACCGCGATGCGCGGCGTCGGCAGAAACGCGAAACTGCGCGGGTCGAGATGCAGGGCGCCTTCCGGGGTGAACAAATTCAAGCCACCGCCGCGTGTGGCATACAGGCTCTGGTCCATGTTCAAAAACAGGAACCGAACCCCGGCGAATTCGCGCAGAAAATCGCAGACGCCCTTGACCGTCCCCAGCAGCGCCCGCGGCGTGCTCATCCTGCGGATCGTGAAGACGGGATCCTTGCGGTCGTTGCCGGCGATGATCAGATCGCGCCCGACGACTTTGAGGTGATAGGCCCAGTCTGCATACGTTTCGGTGCGTATGCCCTGCTCCCGCGCGAATGCGGTCGCTCCGAGATAGATTGCGGGTTTGTTCGGATCGCGCTCCGTCTCGCGGACGACGGCGATCGGGCACCCGTTCGTTTGAAACACCGCCTGAACCAGTTTTGCCGAGGCGAGTAGCCAGTGGTCCACGATCTCTTCCGCGCCGGCATCCGGGATCACGACCTGGTATTCGGTGGCGCCGTGATCGGAGAGCACGATGTCGGCTTGCACGGTCACGACCGGCAGCAGGGCTACCAGACTCAATATAAAGAGGTTTTTCATAGACAGCTCCTTGCGTGTGGTTGTGTTATGATTCATCCTGCAATCCCCTGATGGCGTCCTCGGACAGTTTCTTCTGTTGCGGACTGATCTCCTTGATCCGCAGAATCTGTTCGTGCTCGGCAATGGCCGCCTCCTTATTGCCTTGTGCAACGAAAATTCCCGCACGAGCCAATCGCCATTGGATCTGCCAGTATCCGGACAGGCGGTTGACATCATCCCGGGCGAGTTCCTCGAAGGCTTCATCGTATTTTTCCTGCTTCTGCAGCACGGCGGCGGTGGCAAGGATGGCGGAAACACTCTGACTTCCGTCTTTGCGCGGCAGGTCTTGAATCGCCCGGTAGCGTGCGATGGCCTTCTGGTCATCCTGGAGCAGATTCTGGTAGACCCGGCCCAGTTGCAGGAGCGCGTCGCATTTCCACAGCGGATCGGTCTGGTAGCGGACGGCCTGTTCCAAGTCGCCCGCCGCCAGTTCGCCGTTTTTCAAGTCGGCATAGGCGCGACCGCGCAGGGCGAAAGCTTCGGCACGCAGGCTTTCCGGCCAAGCGTCGATTTTCTCGGTGGCGAACCGGTCCAAGAGCGGCTGCCATTCTCCCTGTGACATCAGAATGCGCATGCGACAGGTTGTTTGCACCTGTTGCATGGGGATTTGATCCGCCAGTTCCTTAGCCGTATCGTATTGCTTCAACGCCAGGGCCTGGGCGACGGCCTGCTGCAGGGCGTCCGACTTCTGGAAATCGTTATAGTCGCCAGCGGCGAGTTGCATGTAGGCGGCCAAGGCCTCCGCGTATTGGCGTTTCTGCGCCAGGTCGGCGGCCGGCCGACGCTCTTCGACGTATCCGGCCAGAGTGGCGCCCGCATAAAACAAAATAATGAAACTTGGAATCATGCGTTGCATCTTTACCTCCGAACCCCTAGTTTGCCGAAATAAAACGGGTCGTGAAAATTGGTGCCGCCGGTCGGATAGCGGGCCGAGTATTCGGTTTCCAGATCGCGTTTGCGCTGTCGACCGTAGTTGAAAAACCAGGGGAAGGTCGGGTTCGGTTTCCCGCCGGCCACGCCATTGTGGTCCGGGTCGACGTCCACCTGCCCCTCGTCCAGAACCGGCAGGCGGATTTCCGCGCACCAGTACCCGTCGCCAATCCGAGTGGCAACTTCCGCGTGCGAACTCCAGGCGATATTGGTGCCGCCCTTGCGGTCGATGTCGATCCAGGCACCGTTGGGGGCGACCGCAATCTCGTAGTAGTTGTGGCACGGCGAGGCCAGCAGCAGGGTGACGTAATCGCCCTCGAAAATGGCCATGTCATCCTTGCGGATCGTCGGGGTGTTCAAGGTAGCGGTATCGCTTTCCTGACAATAAATCTTGAAATGCAGTGCGCCGAAGGCCCAGACGGCCTGGATGGAAGTTGCCAGGTGGGGCGCGCGTCCGGTCTGGCATTCGCTCAAGGCGACATTGCAGTAGGACGTATGCTTCCAGAATTCATCCTCCAGATTGGCGTCCGTCTTGTAGTCGCTTTTGCTCCAGAAATCACCCAGCCGGGTGTAGGGAACATCGGCGCGCTTAATTGTCAGACGATCATAAATCTGGGACAAGGCCGGCCTGACGTAGTCCACCACCAACTGAACACGTTGAGCGTATAGGCTGTCCTGGCCGACTGCCTGATGGGCCTGGTCTAGCAGTTTCAGGGCCTTGCCGACCGGTTCGGATTCCTGGTTCAGGACTGGCCAACTCGTTTCGCTGAATTCGATGAAAGACTTCATTTCAGCGGCGGCTGGACCATAGAAGTCCTTGTAATACCGATCCAGCAGGCTGTCAATGTTCTGGTCTGGGTCCCACCACAGGCGAGCCGTGAGCCAGCAATTGAGGTGGTTCACGGCCAGCGCCGGGTCCGGATTGGAGTTGCTGCCGGAAGAGAAATTCCGGGCGACTTCGATCCCCTCTCCATTGAGCATGCCTTTCAGGGCGCGCAGGTCCTCGGCGATCAGGCGGGGGTAATAGACCGGGATGCCGGACCAGCTACCATCCGGCCGCCCATGGAGATAGTATTCCCAGATGCTGAACTTCTTCACGGGCAACCGTTGCAGCCAGCCTTCCCGGATGTCGAGGTAGAGTTGACGGATTTCGGATTGATAAAATCCAGAGCGCCACTGGCAGATGCCGATGGCGACATTGGGGCTGAGTTGTTCAATTGTATCCGGCGGCAGAAGGTAGGCACCATAGGCGTTGCAACTAATTTGCTTGTCTGGATGTGTCTTTTCAATGGCTCGACCGGCATCGTTGATGAATTTCCAGACGTAATCCGACAGAGACCCCTGCGGGCCGCGATCCGGAGTGCCCCTGCCCTGACACAGCGGACAACCGCACAGGGCCGAATAGCCGTCGGTCGGCATCAGCGAGACGATGTCCCAGTCATACTCGTCGAACATCAGTTTCGCGAAACCAATACCGGAGGCCAGGAGACCGGACGAGGAACAGCAGGGCTTGCCGCCCCGGCTTTCGGTTTCGCGCTCGCCGCCGTACAGTGCGAAGTACTCGGGGTGTTCCTGCTTGACCTTTGCGGTGGCAAGCATGTTGGCGATGCCATGGCCGCCGATATCGCCGTTGGGGTTGAACCCCAGGCGCAACTGCCACAGGAACTCATCCTCCGAGGCCATGAAGGGGGCGTTATAGTAAAACCCCATGGAGCGTGTGGCAACTTCCGGGCGGACGGTCCGGTCCACGTCCGGGATCTGGATGGAGGTCATTTCCGGCAGGATTTCGCCGAAATCGCCCGGCATGTACCATTCCACGCCCAAGCTGCGCAGGAAGTCATTCACCGCATTGAGCGAGCCGTGTTCATCGTTGGCCCAAAGGCCGAGTTTGGCATGGTAGCCCTTGAAAGACGACATGAACGGCGTGCCCCAGCGGTCTCCATTCTGCTTTTCCCAAGCCTCGGCGGCGCGTTTGCGGTCGGCGCGGCTGGTGGGGTACACCTCGCCGGCGCTACTGGGCTCGTCCTGGAAATAATTCGTATCCTTGCCCAGCAAGACGAGGTAGTCCGGGCCCGACTTCATTCGGTAGGCGCCGTGCTCCAGGTCCTCGTTCTTCAATCCCAGCTTGTCGGTAGAAGCGCTTTGGCCAACGTAGAGCTTGATCGCTTGGGTGTCCGTGGGAGCCGTCATGATCGGCAGTTCCGCGCCGCTGATTTTCCTGACGTACTTCTGCAATTCCTCCGCCGCCACCTTCTGCATGCGAGTCGGCTGCTCGGCGATGACGATCTGCGCCTTGGGCGCTCCATCCTGGACGATGAACGCGGCGGCCCGCGCCGGTCCGGCCATTCCGAATGCGACTCCCGTCATGGTCAATAAACCGCTAACTGCGTTGCGCATGTGCATCGTACCTCCCGATGAAGTTGTGTTATGTGAGTTGTTTTTGTGAGTTGTTTTTAAGAACATGGAATACAAGCTCTCATACATTACATTTGACCCTTGGGCCATTCCATTTCAACCACATCAGTGAGGTTGGTGCGTAACGCAACGGGGATCTCAAAACGTATTGTTCCGTCATCCTGCACAAGCGTAATCTCATCTCCGGTACGCAGTAATTTCGCCTTGACCGGCGGAATCCGAGTTTTTATTTCCACCGGAACATCATGGAGCCAGTGTACATGGACATACCACGTATTGCCTTTTTTGGTAACTGGAACGTTTGACTGTTCGGGATACGCAACCCCCTTGACGTCAAAAACTGATTTGCCGCTGTGTTCCATCCAGTTACGGATTTGTTTCATGCGCTTATAATACACTTCCGGCATCTCACCGTTGCCGTCAGGTCCGGTGCTCGGCAGAAAGTTTCCGTCCCAGGATCGCGTTTTGGCAAGCATCTCTAAAAACCACCCCGCGGGATGATGGATTTCATTGTCAATATATCCCCAGCCGCCATTGCAAAAACACGTGCAGAATTCCCACCATCCGTCAATTCGCTTTTCCGGCAATTCGCCTTCCGGAGTAAGGTAGTCGCCGAATCCCCATGCCCGTGGGTTTAAAACAATCCCGGGCTGCAGCGCTCTGATCTCATCGACCGAGATGGTATTGTCCCAACTGCCGTCAAACCACATCAAATCTATCGGACCGTAACGGGTCAAAAGCTCTGTAACCTGGCCGCGCTGGTATTCTTTAAACTCTACAAGCTGTTTTTGGGCTGCCTTGCTGCTGAGTGATGTCGGATCAAACGGTTTGTAATGGGTGTCAAGCGATTCATGTTTCGAGAATGACATGAAATTGCGGTTGAAGAACCAATCCGGGCCGGAGAAGTAGAGGCCTACTTTAAGATTCTGTCTCCGGCATGCATCCACGTATTCACGGACAATATCCCTGCCCTTAAGGTATTTTCTTGTGTTCAATTCCCCGAAGTTGCTGGGCCACATGGCAAATCCATCGTGGTGTTTTGTCGTAAACACAGCATACCGGCAGCCAGCGTCCTTTGCGGCACGCAATATTGTATCAGGATCAAACTGCTGCGGGTTAAAGCGTTCTGCCAGGGCCCAATAGTCCACAGGCCTCATATTGACCCAGTGCGCACCGATACCCACCTGCTTATGACGTTTGCTGAGATTCCCCGGCAGGGATTTCATCATGGGCCACGACACATCCCCCATACCCCAGACACTGTTAATGCTCCAGTGAATGAACAATCCCAGGCCGGCTTCCGGGAACCACTGGGCATCCGGATGCGTTGTCCGCTTGAACCCCTTGTTCTCAACGGAAATATTCCCGATGATTTCGTGCTGTTCCTCTATCTGGTTCTTGTTTATTTGTTCAGTCGACATTTAATTATCCCGAGCTTTTCCGATCGCTCTATCGCACGCCGTCGACGGAGTACGCGGCATGAGTAGCTTCGATTATGAGATGCTTAGTGCTTGTTATTCCGGGGTCAGTTTGCCGAATTTCATAACATCGTGGAATCCGCCCGATTCGGTGGGTGAGAACGCGGAGGTTTCCATGATCTTTTCTCGTTTCCACACCCGGCAGATATTGAAGTGCCAGGGCGCATCCGCGGTCGGCTGGTCGCCGGCAACGCCGAACTCGGGATTCAATTCTTCCTGCGTGGCACCCAGGAAGGGCAGGCGTGCCTCGATATTCCATCCGCGGTCGTCACGGGCCGTGACGACTTCGATGCCGGAATCCCATTTGTTGAACCCACCCTTTCGATCAAGCGAGGTCACATGCCCCGCCGGGTCAATGGCAATCTGATAGTAGGAGTGGGCGGGTGTCTCCACCTCAATTTCCACCACGTCGCCACTGAAGATCAGGTGATCGCCGTTTTTCGGAGAAGGGATGTTGACGTTGGCCATGTCGTTGTCCTCGCAGCGAAGCGCGAAATACAGGCTGTTATCGGCCAAGGCCACTTGGAAGGAGGTAGGATTGGCGACGTCGCCGCCGGTCTTGAGGTCCTTGAGCGTGTAGGACGGCACGTTCTTCCAGAAGGTTTCGTCAAACTTGCCGTCCAACGCCGGCGCCGTCGTGCGTGTCGCGAACGTGGCCACGGGATTATTCTTGCGGCCGATCTCCAAGCGGTCGCGCAGCTCGTGCAGCGGCTGCATCAAATCGGCGAGCAACTGGATGCGCTGGGCGTAAAGACTGTCGTGCCCGGCGGCATTTTGGGCATCGGCCAGCAGTGTGAACGCCTGGTCAATGGCCTGATACTTGCTGCGCATGATCGGCCAGTTCTGTTCGCAGAATTCGATGAAGGCTTGCATTGGGCCGGCGGCCGGGCCGTAGAAGTCCTGGTAGTATTTCGCCAGCAGGGCGTTGGCATCCTGATCGGGGTTCCACCACAGGCGGGCCGTGAGCCAGCAGTTGAGATGGTTGGCGGCCAGGGCCGGGTCCGGTTTGGGATCGCTGCCGGAGCTGAAGCTTCGGAAGACCTCGATGCCTTCGCCGTCGACCCTGCCCTTCAGGTTGCGGATGTCGTCGATGATGTTTTGGGTGAAATACACGGGGACACCGCTGCGAGCATCCAGGTAGTATTCCCAGATGCTGATCTTGCCGCCTGGAAGCTTCTTCAAATACGCTTCACGGATGTCGCGGTATTGCTGCTTTTTGGCCGGATCGCCGAAGTGGCTGCGATGCTGGCAAATTCCCATGACGACATTCGGATGAAAGGTCTCGATTTTTTCCGGCGGCAGCAGGTAGGACGAATAGGCATTGTTGCTGATGCGCCTGTCGGGATGCGTCTTGGCGCTCGCGGCGGCGGCGCGGTTGATGAAATCCCAGACGTAGTCCGACATCATGCCGTTGTACCCACGCTCCGGGGTGTCCTTGCCTTTGCACAAGTCGCACTGGCAAAAGTAGGTGTAGCCATCCGTCGGCATCAGCGATACGACGTCCCAGTCATAGTCGTCGAACATCAGCCGGGCGTAGGCGAGGGATGACGCGAGCAATCCCTCCGACGAATAACAGGGCTTGCCGCCCCGGCTTTCGGTTTCGCGCTCGCCGCCGTACAGTGCGAAGTACTCGGGGTGTTCCTGCTTGACCTTTGCGGTGGCAAGCATGTTGGCGATGCCATGGCCGCCGATATCGCCGTTGGGGTTGAACCCCAGGCGCAACTGCCACAGGAACTCATCCTCCGAGGCCATGAAGGGGGCGTTATAGTAAAACCCCATGGAGCGTGTGGCAACTTCCGGGCGGACGGTCCGGTCCACGTCCGGGATCTGGATGGAGGTCATTTCCGGCAGGATTTCGCCGAAATCGCCCGGCATGTACCATTCCAC
Source organism: uncultured Lentisphaerales bacterium (assembly GCA_964618405.1). Classification (GTDB taxonomy): domain Bacteria; phylum Verrucomicrobiota; class Kiritimatiellia; order RFP12; family UBA3636; genus JBBQIY01. The sequence goes on along the minus strand of CAZUAY010000076.1, from coordinate 6,068 downwards.
GCCCAAGCTGCGCAGGAAGTCATTCACCGCATTGAGCGAGCCGTGTTCATCGTTGGCCCAAAGGCCGAGTTTGGCATGGTAGCCCTTGAAAGACGACATGAACGGCGTGCCCCAGCGGTCTCCATTCTGCTTTTCCCAAGCCTCGGCGGCGCGTTTGCGGTCGGCGCGGCTGGTGGGGTACACCTCGCCGGCGCTACTGGGCTCGTCCTGGAAATAATTCGTATCCTTGCCCAGCAAGACGAGGTAGTCCGGGCCCGACTTCATTCGGTAGGCGCCGTGCTCCAGGTCCTCGTTCTTCAATCCCAGCTTGTCGGTAGAAGCGCTTTGGCCAACGTAGAGCTTGATCGCTTGGGTGTCCGTGGGAGCCGTCATGATCGGCAGTTCCGCGCCGCTGATTTTCCTGACGTACTTCTGCAATTCCTCCGCCGCCACCTTCTGCATGCGAGTCGGCTGCTCGGCGATGACGATCTGCGCCTTGGGCGCTCCATCCTGGACGATGAACGCGGCGGCCCGCGCCGGTCCGGCCATTCCGAATGCGACTCCCGTCATGGTCAATAAACCGCTAACTGCGTTGCGCATGTGCATCGTACCTCCCGATGAAGTTGTGTTATGTGAGTTGCTTTTGTGAGTTATCTTGTAACCGTTCACGGGGTATAAGCGACCCCAATTAATTTGAAGCATAGCATTGTCGCGGCAGTAATGTCCAGCGCAAAAAAAATAGCCGTGAATGTTGTATATTGCTTCATATTGTCAGATGTTTTAGTCATGCAGGGTCAGGAGTTGAGAGGCGAGGACATCGCTTTGATCCGCACATTGAGACAGCCGTTCTTGTTGAAGCCCAAGGATCACCGCTTTACTTCGGCAATCCGGATGCCCCCCGTGAACGGTTACAAAAATTCAAACCGCCCAAGAGGGAGCGATGTCCAGACTGAAGGACTCTTGAGAGGAAATACCGCGGCCCATGCAGGCAAGGCCAGCGATCATCGCGGCATTGTCACCACAGTACTTGGGCGGCGCCAGAAGCAGGTGAACGCCGCGTTCTTGAGCGAGCTCCGTGAGGCAAGTGCGTAAACGACTATTCATCGACACGCCGCCACCGACAGCGAGGTACTTAGCATCACCGAGCGCTTTGTCGCATCGCTTAATCAGTGCCTGCACCACGGCCTCCTGATAGTCGGCGGCGATCTGGGCGACTTCTTCGTCGTCCTTCGGTGGAGCCTTCGTGACTCGGTTCAGGAGCGAGGTCTTCAAGCCGCTGAAACTCATGCACAGTTCATTTGAAAGGCCTCCGGTCTCGACGCCCTCGCGAACGCGACCTTCGGGAAAGCTGGTTTTCTGTGGGACTCTGCCACGCGAGAGTCGGTCGATGATGGGGCCGCCGGGATACCCGAGGCCGAGGAGCTTCGCCGCCTTGTCAAGGGCTTCGCCCGCCGCGTCGTCGACGGTACGGCCGATGAGCTCGATTTGTCCGTAGGCTGGGATGCGAAAGAGACTCGTGTGACCGCCCGATACGGCGAGTCCTACCATGGGAATGGCTTCAAAAGGCTTGATGGCGTTTGAATCGAGAAAGACAGAATGCAAGTGCGCCTCGGTATGGTTGATCGCGATGAGCGGAACGTCGAGACGTTTCGCCAACCCTTTCGCCATGGACCAGCCAACGAGCAGGGAGCTTGCGAGCCCGGGGCCACGTGTGGCCGCGATGGCATCGATCCGGTTCCACTCGAGGCCGGAGCTTTTGACGGCTTCTTCCACGATCTCGGGGAGGAGCTGGATATGACAGCGCGAGGCGATTTCTGGGACAACGCCTCCGTAGTCTCGATGCTGCAATTGCGTATGCACGACGTTGGAAAGGACTTGCTGGCCATCTTTTACGATTGCCGCTGATGTTTCGTCGCAGGAGGTTTCGATGCCAAGAATGTTCATAGAGAAGTGGCTAGTCGCTAGTGGCTAGTCGCGAGTGGAGAGAGAGAGAGAGAGAACTAAGTGCGTAGCGCGTAGTTTCCGATGGGGCATTAAAATACTGTATCGTGAGCTTTGTCGCAAGCTTTGTCGAGATTCGGCGTTACTGGCGATTCGCGACTTCGCTTAGCGTTGTCGATTTCAGGAGTGAAGATTATGAAAGGTTCTAGACAAGATTGCAAGAATAACCGGACCTTTCTGGATGCCAGGCATTTCCAACACAAAAAAACAATGAAAAATACAATGCCATGCCAGAGCCCATTCGTGGCATGAATGAAACATCTGGGGATGATTCATCGGATGCCCAACATCCCTCGGCCGAGAACATGCATGAGGTGTCGTCAGTCCGGTGGACACGCTCTGATTTTCCGAAGCCTCGAAAGCTGCATCCGCGCGGCGTCAGCGAACAGGCTGCATTCTCTTTTTATGCTCAATTTCATCTTTTTACGAAATCTGATGGACAGAATGAACCCTTTCGGCTTTGGGTTCGTTTCCAGAAGAGAACACGCCTTGCGGACGGTTCACACGGTGAAGCGTTTTCGGCTGGGTACATTAACATCTACAAAAAAGGGAGCAAGTGAATGATGAGGTACGTGTCTCGATATAAGAACCCGTCAGATGAGACCTTAGGGTCTCGCCCATGTCGAAGTCAAATCTGGCGAGCGGTGCTGATCAGTGCCTCGATCCTGCCAGTGGTCTGTCTCGGCGCAGAACCGGCGGATTCCCAACCAGCGGAAACCCCAGCGACAGAACTACTTCCCGACATTATCGTGACCGCAACACGGCTGTCGCTTGATCCGTTCAGCCAGCCCTACGCCTTCTACCACCATGATCAGGAAGCGCTGAATGCCGGCACGGGCCGCACGGCTCTTGATCGCATCGACTTCGGGCCAGGAGTCATCCTACAGCACACGTCTCCGGGACAAGCAAGTCCTTACATCCGCGGCCTCACCGGCAAACAGAGTCTGTTGCTTTTCGACGGTGTGCGTCTGAGCCATGCGACCATGCGCGGCGGGCCGAACGAGTACTCCGCACTGATTCCCGACGTGAGCATCGACAGCATGGATGCCATTCTCGGATCTTCGAGTGTGGTGAATGGCTCCGATGGTTTGACCGGCGCGCTCGACATGCGTCTGGCAACACCTGGACGCCGAGTCGGCAAGGCCGTTTCTCCGTGGTTGAGCACGCGAATCGACCATGCCAACGGCGTCCAGACGGGCTCAGGTGTCGATGGCGAGTCGGGCGACTGGCGGTATTCGTTCGAGGGGAGTTTCTTTGACTTCCACAATCGTGTCGGAGGCAAAGATGCCTCCGATAATCTCTTCGGATCCCGCAAAAAAGGCTCCGACAGGATCCCCAACACCGCCTACGATCAATGGGTTCTGGCGGGCCGAGCAGCCTATGACGGGCTCCCGGATCGGACCATCGAAATCGCTTTAGGCCACACCTACCAAGATGATGCCCGACGTCCGGATGGGTACTACGAGAACAGTGGTGTTCTCAAGCGCATCAGCCGTTACTACGATCCTGAAACCTTCACCTATCTGCATCTACGGGATCACTGGACTCCGGATGGCCTCTTCTTTGACAAACTCACCACCACGGTCTGGTGGCATCAGTTTGACGAACAACAACGGCGAGAGGATCTGACGGATGATGGCACGTACCGTCGCCGGGAATACGATGATCGAATTGACAGCTTCGGGATTGAGCCCCAATTCACGAGCCAGATCGACGAGCACGAGATTACCTACGGCGTATTAGCCCTGTTCGAGCGCACCAGCAACGCTTACCGAGAATTCCGAAATCCCGACGGCACCGATCCGGCAGGAGCGACAGCTTACAAGACACAAAACTGGGGAAAGAACACCACCATCACCGATGGAGCCGACTATAACACATACGCGCTCTACGCTCAGGATTTGTGGCAATTGAATGAGAAGTGGAGCTTGCTGTCCGGTCTTCGCTACACGTATGTCGACTGGGACTTCGAGACGGCACAAAACTCCGCCGATGATCTCTCTGGCAGTCTGCGACTCAGCGACCAATTCCGCGACGACATGCTGGTTTTTGTCGGAGTCTCCAAGGCCTTCCGAGCACCCAACCTCAACGATCTCGACGGGGCCAGCGATCGTGCCTCCAGCGGCAATATTCACGTCGGCAACCCCGACCTAGATCCCGAAATCGGCTACACGATCGAAAGGGCGTGATCTGTTGGCTGTCAGCGTCTTTAAGACCCTGATCGAGGATGTCATCCAAACGGTCTATGCCGCTGACGGCGTCGGCACAAGCGACAATGGCGAGAGCGCCTATCTGCGCGGCTTCGAGGTGCAATGGGACTATGGTCTGCCGATGCCCGAAGGGTTCGGTAGCCGTCTCGCTCTCGTGGGCAGCCTCAGCTTGGTCGACAGCGAGCAAAAAGTGCCGCAATCGGATGGCAGTATTCTGAAGGAGCCGATCAGCCGTGCCAACCGACTCTATGGTTTGGCCGGCCTACGTTATGAGATCAACCGGAACTGGTGGACGAAGGCTCAGGTGCGTTTCAGCGATAAATATGGCCAAGGCGATGTGACGGCTGACGATGCCACGGATGTCCGGCTCACCGTGCCCGGGTATGCTGACGGTACTGTGCCTGGATTCGGCGTGTTCGATCTCGTGGCGGGTTGGACTAACAACGAAGAAACCCGTTGGTTGACCCTGACTCTGGAAAACCTGGCCGACAAGACGTATCGGCAACTCGGTTCCGGTGTCGATGCGCCGGGATTCAACGTGGTGCTCGCTGGCGGTCTACGGTTCTAATTGGGTCTCTATGAGTATCAGTTCATTGACTTAATGCCATCTTGAGACGTTTTTAAACTGGCATTTGGATTTCCGCCGTGCTACTGTATTCCTAAATGAGTTTTCAAGCCTAATATGAGTTCATTCTAATATTAGGTACTTGGATATTTAATGATTTATATGGGTCATCATGCCCGACCACGTCCATGGGATCATCGAAATCGGCGGTAAGGGCACGGGCCGTGCCCCAACATCCCACTCCCACTGACCTTGTTCCTCTAATACTCCTTTCAAATCGTAACCAACTATAACACCCATGCAAGACATTCTTTCCACTATGCTGACGACCCTTCTCTCCTCACTCCTAAGCAATCCTTTAATTTGGCTAATTGTTGTCTTTCTTCCCGTCGTCATGGTTTTGAAGTCGCCGAGGTTCAAAGGCAAGTTCGGTGAGTCCATTGTCGCACGTTCGCTGAGAAATCGGCTGGATCCTGAAGTCTACAAGGTGCTAAACAATGTGATGATTCCCGATCAGGCGGGTGGCACGACGCAGATCGACCATGTCGTATTCTCGCCTTTCGGCGTATTCGTGATCGAAACCAAGAACATGAAGGGGTGGATTTTCGGAAACGCGAATAGTGCCACATGGACTCAGACGATCTACCGTAGCAAACACAAGTTCCAGAATCCTTTTCGCCAGAACTACAAACACATCAAATGTCTGGCCGAGTTGACCGGACTCGATGAACGGCATCTGATTCACGTCATCGTCTTCATTGGCGACTGCACGATGAAGACACGAGAAAACCTGCCCAAGGCTCTCGTGACGAACGGTCGCGAACTGGCCGCGTTCATCAAGCGCCACCAAGACGCCGTCCTTCCAGTGGACGTACTCCAGGCCGCCATGACACGACTCACCGGTGGACGGGTAGCGAACACCTACTCCAACAAGCGCTCCCATGTCGCGCATGTGCGAGAGATCGTAGGAGAAAGAGACGGCTATTAACCCAGTTGTCGCAATAAGCGCGGTGCGGTTGTAAACACAGAGAGTTGGAGACACAGCGATTGAGCCACTGGGAGCAGATGCTTCCAGCCTGTGCAAACGACAAACAGGCAAGCCCTCCGCGCGGCTGCGCCGCGAAAAAACGATGGGGTAACTTCTGCCCCCGAAACTTTGTCGCGAACTTTGTCGCAAACTTTGTCGAGCCTCCGCGAAGACGCCTCAGCCCGTTACGCGACGAGGACACCCCTTCTACAGGAGATGCCTGCCTGTGCAGGGACGGCAGACAGGCGAAGCAAACGGAGAACGGGTTTTCCAACCCGTTTTCGTA
>CAZUAY010000075.1:0-14710 GCA_964618405.1 uncultured Lentisphaerales bacterium | reverse complement strand
CACCTCGCTTCGCAACCACAAAGAAACGGGGCCTGGGGTGTCCCCAGCGGAAACTCCGCACTCCGCACTCTCTTCAGCCTCGCAACTCGCAACTCGCAACTCGCGACTGTAATCGGTCAGGCACAGCCCCTGTGCCTGATCGATTACGTTTGTGCTTGCGTTTCAGGAGCGTTGAAGCTAGTCTGTGTCGTATGGGTTGAGTCTTTTTATTGGCGTATCCAAGCTCAGCAGGTGGCTTCCTGCGGCGTACTGGAGGGTACGCTGTGAACGGCTACGAGATAGAGGAGTACTATGACTGAAAGCGTGAAACAAAAGCAAGGTACAGTTTATGGTTTGCGTTGCGAATACGCAGACAATCCAGTGGGTCTTGGGGAAGTGGTGCCGCGCCTGTCCTGGCGCCTGCGCGATGCGCGGCTCGGTGCGTGCCAAACCGCCTGGCAGGTGCAGGTGGATGTCTCGCAAGAAGACTTGCTCCGTGGCCGAGCGCAACTCTGGGAGAGTGGTCGTGTCGAGGGACGACAGTCGTTATTTGTACCGTATGGTGGACCTGCGCTGACGTCCCGTCAGCGCTGCTGGTGGCGAGTTCGAATCTGGGGCCAGGACGGCGTCTCTTCTGACTGGAGTGCTCCCGCATTCTGGGAAATGGGGCTACTTGAGGTTTCGGACTGGCAAGCTCACTGGATCCAAAGTGCCTTGGTTGGTGGACCGCGGACTCCAGTCTCCAGTCCGTTTTTCCGGCGTACATTCGTCTTGGTCTCGAAGCCCGTGCGCGCCCGATTGTATGTGAGCGCTTGCGGGCTTTATGAGTGTTCGCTCAATGGCATTCGCTTGGGGGATAGGGAGTTCCGTCCTGGGCGCACCGATTACGAGGTACGGATTCAATACGATACGTTCGACATTACTGCAGGGCTCAAGCGAGGTGAAAATGTGCTGGGGGCGATTTTGGGCGATGGTTGGTATTGCGGACACACCGGAAGCAGGGATCGTCAACGCTACGGAGACCGTCCGGCCTTGCTGGCGCAAGTTGAAATCGCATGGGCGGACGGTTCCAGTGTGTGCCTCACGACCGACGAGACCTGGTGCTGGACTTCTGGTCCGATCTTAGAAAGCGATCTCCTGATGGGCGAAGCCTACGATGCGCGCCGAGAACTTCCAGGATGGAATTGCCCTGGCTACGATGCCAAGGATTGGTTGCCAGCACAGACGCGGAGTGAGCCTAGCTTTCGTTTGGTGGCACCGCAGCAGCCGCCGGTACGGGCGGTTGCTATCTTGCGGCCCGTGGAAGAACCTTATAAGCTCTCTGAAGGCCGCTATCGCTTCGATCTTGGCCAAAATTTTGCCGGACGCGTCCGGATGTGCGGCTTGCGCGCTCCGGCGGGGCATACAGTGCGCCTTCGCTATGCCGAGATGCTGTACCCCAATGGGGAGTTGTACACGGAAAATCTTCGCTCCGCCCGCGCAACGGATTACTATACCTGTGGGGGTGCCGCCACGGGCGAACCGCCCTGGGAGCCTCGCTTTACGTATCACGGCTTCCGATACGTTGAACTAACGAATCTGCCTGCAGGGTTTACGCCCTCCAGAGAGACCGTGACCGGCGTCGTGCTTCAATCCGACACACCGTCGACTGGAGAATTTGCCTGCTCCGACCCTTTATTAAACCGTCTGCATAGCAATATCCAATGGAGCCAGCGCGGTAATTTTCTTGAGATTCCAACCGACTGTCCGCAACGCGATGAACGTCAGGGCTGGACAGGTGACGCTCAGATCTTTATCCGGCACGCCTGTTTTAACATGGACGTCTCCGGCTTCTTCGCCAAATGGCAAGACGACCTGCTCGATGCCCAGCGTGCGGATGGGGCTATCCCCGGTGTTGTCCCCGATACTGGAATTGGGCATTCGCCCCCGCACCGTGAGCCGATCCATCCGGGAGACGCCGGTCCGGCTTGGTCAGATGCTATCGTGATTTGTCCCTGGACGCTCTATCGCTGCTATGACGACAAACGGATTTTGGAGCGACATTATGAGTCTTTGCAGCTCTATATGTCCTTCCTCGAATCGAATAGCTACGAGGACATCCGCCGTCACGCGCTGCATTTCCGCTGGGGCGGATTCGGCGACTGGCTGGCGATGGATTGCCAGAGCGAGAACCATTGGACGCCAACGCCGAAGGAGTTGATCGGCACCGCTTACTATGCGCGTCTCGCCGATATCATGCGGCAGATCGCAACGGTGCTGGAGCGTGGTGAGGAGGAGGTTCTCCGTTGGGAACGGTTACGTGATCGCATTAAGGAAGCCTTTAACCGAGAATTTGTCACGCCGGTCGGCCGCGTACAGGGTGGCAACCAGACGTCTTATCTGTTGGCATTAGCTTTTGATCTCCTGCCCGAAGAGAAGCGGGGGTACGCGCTACAACACCTTCTGAAGTGCCTGGAACGCAGCGATTGGCATCTTACCACGGGGTTCGTCGGCACGCCGCTACTGTGCTCCACCTTGTCGCGTTTCGGTTATGTTGAGGAGGCGTACCGGGTCTTACAGCAGAAGACCTATCCCGGCTGGCTCTATAGCGTCCTGCAAGGGGCAACCACCGTCTGGGAGCGATGGAACAGCTACAGCCATGAGAAGGGCTTCGGGCCAGTGGATATGAACAGTTTTAACCATTACGCATACGGTGCAGTTGGTGAATGGATGGTTGCTACGATTGCCGGCCTCGACCTCGATCCGGACGTGCCCGCCTTCCAACGCAGCTTGCTCCGCCCGCGGCCTGGCGGAGACCTGACGTTCGCTCGCGCCAGCTTGCAGACTCCATACGGCCTCCTGTCGACGGACTGGAAACTCGAGGACGGGGTGTTCACGCTGAACGCTGTTGTACCGCCAAACACGAGTGCAATTGTTTCCTTGCCGGCGACGACTTCGGCGAAAGTGACCTGCAATAGGGGCACGGCAGAAAAGGCTACAGGGGTCGAGGAACTACAGAGGAGCAACGAAGAGGCACGCTACAACGTTGTAGCAGGAAGCTACTGCTTCCGCGTGAAACCCGCCTGAGCCATCAACAGCATTAAAAATATTATTATCCAGTCACAAGCGCACGGAATCCCTGAACCAGCATCTCCACCGCAATCGCCGTCAGTAATAAACCCATCAATCGCTCCATCGCGCTTAGACCCCGGCGCCCTAGGCGTCCGGCCACCGCAGTTGCACTGAGCAGAATCACGGTTCCGGCGGCCCACGCCAGTAGCAACGCCAGCAGCCATTCCCAGCGCCGGTTCGGGGCCTGTCCCGCCAAGACGACAAGGGTTGCGGCCATCGAGGGACCCGCAATTAAAGGCACGGCCAACGGTACAATCAAGGGATCTCCTTCGGGAAGGTTTCCAAACATCTTGTCGGTAACCCCGAAGACCATCTTGATTGCGATCAAGAATAAAATAATGCCGCCAGCGATCTGGAGCGAATCCATGGAGATATGCAGTGCTTTCAACAACAGTGGTCCGGCAAAGAGTAGAACTACCATGATGCCCAGCGCAATGCACGCTTCCCTCATCACAATCCGACGGTGCCGCGCTGCGGGCACCGACTCCAGAATCGTCACGAAGAGTGGGATGTTCCCGAAGGGATCCATCACGAGAAACATGAGAATCGATGCCGAAAGAAGGGTCATTGCGATTTATCTCCAGCAGAGTTGTTCACGTCGTTTCGTGTTGTTCGGCATGAAAGATCGATTTCAAGTCATCGGGTACGATGTCCTCGATCGTGACAAACGTATTGGTTTGTTGGGATTTCATTGCTGCGCAGGCTAACATCTCAGCCACAAAGGCTTGTTCCACCGTAGTGAAGGGCTCAGATTTGCCCTGCAGGAGTTCGTAGAAGTGTCGGGAAAGATCCGGTCCTCCCCGATAATGGATCTTTCCGCCGTAACCGTATTCGAAGGTCTGGATTTCACCGCTGCTGTCGCGGGGATAGTATTTCAACAGTCCGCCGCCTCGCGGCGCGTTTCCGCTGAAACTGACCTTCATAGTCCCCCCTGTGCCGATCACCTCGTATTCGCGCGAGTAATCGGTATTGGTGAAATAGCAATGCGAATACGTGCCAAAGATGCCTTGGTCAAGTTCTATCATGCACACTTCGTTATCCGGCACATCGACGCATTGGGCATACGGGCAAAGATCATCGTTGATGGCCGCATCCTTGACGTTCTTGGAGGTTCGCTTGCCAACCCGCTTTGCACTGGCGCAAGAAATTGTTTCATCGCATGTCGAACATTGTAGCGTGTCGGGTTTATCTCCTTTATAAAGATGATGCCGTCCGAAGGAAGCAACGCGTCGCGGCAGAACTCCAGCCCAGAAGAGCATGACGTCGAGATCGTGTGTGGCTTTTTCGATGAGTTGTCCTCCTCCTCCCGCTAGGGTGCGCCGAAATGTCGTGAAAGACGAATCGCCCCCATGGCGTTGGATAAAGTGCAGGGAGCTAACTTTGCCCAGAAGACCGTCGGTGATCATCTTGCGTGCTCGGCTCACAATCGGCGCATAACGCATGACGTGATCGACCAAGATTGGCCCTTGATAACGCTGGGCAAAACGCATGGTTTCGAAGATCTTGGTAGGATCGGCATCCAGCGGTTTTTCGAGCAAGATGGGCAACTTCCGGCCTTCAAGCAACCGAAGATTGTCATAGTGGCGGTGGTTTGGAGAGGCGATGACGATTCCGTCAAGCTGGCCTTTTTCAATCATTTCTTCCGGCGTAGCATAACGTTCCGGCATTGTATGGGTCCATTCACACCCTTCACGAAATTTTTCGTCGTTGGGCTCGTAAACGCCAGAAAGGACAATTAATCCGCCCGTTGCCTCGTCGAACTCCTGAGCATGGCGTTTGCCCATCTCTCCAAAACCGATCATGCCGATACGTTTAGTTTTCATTTTTATTTCTTTCTTGAGAGCGTCGCCTTCCTCGCAATACACGCTTGTGTTTAATTAAAGTTGATAGAGATGACCTGAACTTCTGATGGCTCGAATTGTATTTTCCCAGATTCAGGAACCGTAAATTTTTCAGACGCGGAAATTGGCTGTTTTCTGACTCCGCACCGTAGTTTTGGATGCGCGCCGGTTCGCTCGAAATGTATTTCAGCCGTGCCGTCTCGCCATTCCGCTCGGAGGATGCGGAGATCTTCCCAGTGTTCCAGCCAGAGCTGATGTTTTCGCATTTCGAGCGTAGCGAGAATCATTGATGGATACAGGTTTTTGGGGTGACAGGTCGAGAAAGTTCCGATGTCGCGCCACGCTCCGATCATTTTTCCATGGTCGGACGCGGTTGCGAAATTCTTTCTTAATTCCTCTTCTGGATAATCAGGGTCAGACGCCAAATCCATCAGAATCATGGTCGGAGAAAGTTCTCTGAGCCAAAAACTCGACGGCCTCTCCGACTTTAAGGTTTGCTGAAGATACCGGGTCATGATTTGGGGATGCTCCTCGCTAACGAACTGCCGGAAGTGGCGAAAGATTTCCGGATAGACGCCTTCGGTAAGCTGAGCGTGCAAGCGCTGTGGGCAAAGGCGGTCTTCCGCCAAATTGGTCGGGAAGCCTTGGAACTGAGAGCTCGGGAACTCTTCCTCGCGAAACGCCTTGGCGATCCAATAAGGTTCTTCGTCGAAGAACCGGTGAAAATAATTTTGCGAAGCGCGATAAATCGCAAGTCTGAGCGCGAGTTCCTGCGCGGCAAGATAGGTGCCGTATTCTACCGCCTCTTGGTCTCCGACAATTTCAGCCAAATTGACGTAGGCCATGTAGGCACCGTAATTTGCGCCCTCGACCCAAATATTCCCCGCTTCGCTGTATCCCGACGCCATGCACGCCCAGTCATGATAGACATCCAGATATTTACTCATGTCTTTGATCGTCTGCCAATTTTCTCGGACGGCAGAGCTGTCGCCCGAAACTAATACGGAAAGATACATTTGGTAGAGCGAAATGCCCAAGCCCCAGTCGTTCTCAACATACGGACGGGCATACGAGTTGATCGTTTCCTTCGAAGCGTTTTTGAAATACTTGTCACGCATCAGCGTTACGTTCAGATAACAGATCAGGTAGCTTTCCCCTGTGAATGGCTCTTTGCGGAGATAGTAGTTTGACATTTGCTGTCGCGGAAGATCAGGATTAAAATAATACTCAATCGTTTGCGCGTGTGTGTGCTCCTTCAACCTGTTGAGTTCCCTGTGGTTCGTCAGAAGCGACACGTATTCGCCATTCGGATCGCATGTTGAACGTAAACTTTTCCCAGTGAGTTCGGCGAGTCGATCTCGGTATTCATCTGGCATGAAATGGAAAAGTTGCCCCGCAAAACCATACCGTTCTAAAGTGGATCCCACATAGCAGTAGGGGCGCCAATCATCAGGGAAAGCCGCTTGAAAATCAAAATATTCCTTCAACCCATCGGTCAATATTTCCGGGATATCGCTCTTTTCATCGCGCAGTGGGAAACGAACGTCAAGCGGCATCTGTGGCAAGGTATACGAGCAGCCCTCTCCGCGGCCACCGAGAAGGGGACCGTATTTCGTTGGAAATTCGAGGTCGGTAACCGGGTTGGGAAACTCTACGACACCGCTGAGCGCGGCGGCTGGAGGAATTGATGCAATTTTGAGTGAGTGTGTTCCCCATTCATCCTTGAGCACGCGAAAGGAGAATTTCTGGGCAATATGGCATGTCTTCGTTGCGTGAACATTCTTGAAATATTCGGCACATTCCACAGGGAATGCCAGGAACGTCCGGCTCCAAAAATGACACCGTTTTCCGGCGTCTGCGAGAAAGTTAGCGTCAGTTGCGGACAAGGGATCGAACGACTCCATACCGAATGGAGTCGCCGTGGTCATCCGATGACATCCAGAGAACGTCATCGAACTCAGACGCCCATTTTTCAGGTACTCTACTTGAATGTTTTCAGGTTTTTTTTCAAGGACGACGAGCAGCGGAACATCGGGAAATTCGGTACTTCCGAACAGTAGGAACCAGTTTTCCGTCATCATTTCGGGGGTAAACGCATCGAGGGAGGAAACGCTTGACGCGGTGAGCACATATTGATAATTACCCGCGAACTGGAGTTCGGAAAGGCGCATGGATTGCGACTCGCATTCCGTAATAATTCCGGGTGATGCCAGCGAGTAAGTTAGAGAAACATTCTGTGATCGCCAGTTTACGGACAGTTGATTGATCTTGATTTTATCATTCTCAATGCCGCATTCGCCAAAGGTGCGTGTCGCCCGTTCTTCGCCTGGCAGCACACAGTACCCCCAGCGGAACGGTTTATTGTAACGTGGATGTCCACAAAGATACATCTTGTCGATGACGCCGAATGCGGTAACGGCGCAATCGAGAAGACCATCTCCCTTGGTGAAACCAAAGCGGCCAGGCGTGCAACGATGACCCGCTCCGGGCGTAAACCCTGTCGTATCTAGTTTTTTTTCCTCAGACAGCGGCGTGTCCTTCGGCGCTACAACTGACTTCGAAAACGATTTTACACGCGCTACGGTCGAGAAACAAGGCACGAGATTTAATACGAAATTTTCAGGGGTAACCGGATCCGGATCCGCCTCGACGGACACGGTGTTTTTCCCTGGTTTTAATTTTATTACAACAGGAATCCGAGCACTTTGACGAGAAACATAAAGCGAGCGATCGCTTTTTTCCGGCTTCACTCCGTTGATGGAAAAAACCGTGAGCCAAACATCATAGAGCGCCACGAATTCGCCTCCAGGACTCGTCACTGAAGTTTCAAGGCAGATTTTCTTGCCGTCGTTAGAAATTTGTTTCCACTCAGTCAGAGTCGTCTCTGCCGCGAAATTATAATGATAATGGAAGTCCATCTTACTTAATAACCTTCTCTGTCTTTGTTGGGGGGATGGGTGTCTTGAACGGATTCGTTGCTTGGTAGTTGCTCCATGCAAGTTCCTGGAGCAATTTTGCATCGGTGGGTGTTACGTATTCTGGGTGATAAAGTCCAACGGGACTCTGCTCGGTCAGTGCCGCATAAATACAGCACGAAACCAGGTATGCACCCTTGCCGTTCATGTGAAGACGGTCAGCGTAAAGTTCGTCAATCTTTTTCTGGGTTGGATTGGGACCGAGGTATTCGATGATCGCCCGTGCTGCTGGCGCGAACGCTGTCGATCCGTCAGGTACCTTAATCAGACATTCGCTGAAGTAATCTGTCAGGTCGAAGCTTTGTTTCGGCTTAATAAGGAAGGGGTTTACCTCATAGATCACGGAGAGAATGTTATGGGCACGGAGGCGTTCGACCATGCGAGGCGCATGATCCGTAATTTGCTGTAATTCCTTCGTAGAGCGAGTCGTATAAGAAACTTCATAAACAACCGCGTCCCAGGGGAGGGAGTCGATTTCAGAGAGGAGCGAACCAGGCCCCTCACCGCCTTCTAACCAGTGGCGGCCTAGGCTCGTTCCCATGCTGATATATTCACTTGCGACGATCTGGCCGTAATCCGTCGGCGTGGATTCACACATCTGCATAACGGTGCCGGGAATATCACCGCGGACGGTCGAGCTGGAACCCACGAAGAGAACTTTTTTGACCTTGGGCGGATTGTCGATAAAGGCCAACCGCACCTTGGCTTCACGCGCCGGATTGTACGAAGAGCGCCCACCGTCCCACGGAAGCCGCGTGTAGGATGATGGGGTATCCTGGATCGCTTCAAATTCTTCTTTGGCAGCGGCGAAGTTCTTTTCGTAAAAGAACGCAAGACCGATATAAAGTCGGGCAAAACCCTGAAACTGTTCAGAGATTTCCTGCATGTTCAGGATGTTTTGGAAGGTCTTTCGTACCGCCGGATAGTTTTTCTCAAACAGATAGCAGCGCCCAATGTTGTACATGACGTGGAAACGCAAGGTCTGCTGGTTCGCGAAGCCGGGCGCAGCTTCTTCCAGTACGGTAACTGGGATGTCCCAGGGATCTAGTCCCTTCAAGGTTGCGTTAAGCGCAAGGATTTCTAAATACAGGGCTCTCGCTGCCGGATAATCCTTGATGTGCAGGAACAGGGTGTCGGCCAGACGCTGCCGAGCAGACATTCTCTGTTCGACTGTCAGACTGTCACGTTGGAGGATTGCTTCACACGCCTTCTGGACATCCGTCCAGTCGCGCGTTGTGTGAAGCGCTATATCTTCCAGCAACTTTATTTTCAGGAGTAAGGTTTCGTCTAGAATGGATTCGGAAATATCCTGCATGGCTTCGACCTGCTCGACAGTCTTCAGCCCAAGGTAACGATTCACAAAAAGGTAGGCTTCCGCCAACGCGAGCTGGATCCGCGCCTTTTGTTCTGGAGCCAAATCCGAGGCTTCAGACGCCTTTCGGAATTCCTCAATGGCCGCCGCGTAATCCTTCGCCTTGAAGAATTCCTGTCCCTTCTGGAACGATACGTCGGTCACTCGGCTAAGAAAATTGGTTTCCGCCGTTCTCGCGAACTTCTCCGGTTCGGTGGCGTCTTGAATGTGATGCGCTGCCGTGTCCCAAGTTGTATGGCCATCACCGGGGGTCGGGCTGCTCTGCCAGACGTAACGGGTAACCGGATCGCTCCAAGCGGAGCCACTCACGAGCAGGCACACCAGTAAAATCGACAGACCCGGTCGACGCCGCGGATGCCCTTGCCTTGGGTTCGATCGGGTACGCTCCCGACGAACGCTGCTTCGACGGACTGCATCAAATTCATCACGAATTTCTCGAAGTTTACTATTCATTTTATTTCGCTCCTATTTCTAAGACTTGCACGTCGTCAATAAACACCACATCTCTCGATTCGAAATTTAGCAGATCAATCCGCAATCGAAGCGAGTTCGTTTTACGATGCCCGGGGATGACACACGCAACATATTGCCATTGGCCGGGAGTCAGCACGATATCAGGGATATTGGCTGTGAGTTCTTTGTTGAGAAACATGCCGTTCGTTTGGCGGACGGTTGGTGAACCCATGATCCGCAACCGTCCTTCCTGCACCGGTTGATCCGCTGGCACATAGACTTGCGCTGAAAAATAATACTGGGTGTCCGGTTTGGCGTCTGGAATAAGCCGCAAGGCACGAAAATTCTTATGAGCTGGCATGCATTTCAAAGAATTTGTGCCATGGAAGGCGACTGCATCGCTGCGTTCGACACGGCCGTGAATCGACGACCAGGTTTCCCACCCGTCAAGTCCACGTCGCGTGTAATCTGGATAGGTGTCAGAGCCGACCGCACCTTGAGCTTGCTCAAAATTTCCACTCGGCAGCAGGTTATCCGCGCCACCTTCTCCAATGGCACTCCGCCGCACGGCGGATGCCAGAAAACGAAAATGTGGATCAAGGGTTGGATGTTCCGCTAATATCTTAAACTCGGCGAGCACCTCGGGATCGGAAACCCATGCAGCCGCCGTCGCCAGCAGGCTCGGTACGGGATTTTTCTCCATGCCCCAATCCGCTGTCGCTTTGGGCACAACCCAGCCTTGCGTTTGGTGGGGCAGGGTGCGCGCAAGCGTGTAAGCATTGGCCGCATCAGGAACCGTGCGCAAGAGAGCCGCTGCCGTCGCCGCATCCGGCAGAGTGCCGTCGGGTGAAAAATAGGCACCCCCGGACGCCGTAGCGCAGGCTTCGTACCACTCGAAACCGGCCATCAGCAGGCGTGCGCGCTGTTTCTGATCCTCCGCACCGTGTGCATCGGCCAGCGCCACCACTCGCTCCATCAGCGCGCGGCAATGCGGTATATCACCGGGCTCGAGCGCAAACATATAACTACCGAATTTCCCGAGACTAAGATAAGTGGCGGTGCGACTATTCCACCACGCCGTATGGATCGCTTTGTCCCTCCAAAAGTCTTCCCAGAAGGCATAATATTCGCGCAATGGCACTGCAGCGTCGGCACCGACTGCGGCCTGACACCAGTCCTGAAGGGTTGCCTCCAGATCGAGATCTGGATTCTCCCACAGTTTAAAGAGGAGGTATTCCTTTGGACCTTCGGTTGCCGTGTTGTAGGCCCGCTCGCTGATTGCGCCTACGGCCCCCTGTTCGTGGAGAACCTGCATTGTCTGTTGCATCTCGCGGAAATAGAGGCGCGGCAGATTATAGAACTGGTCGCCGTAATCGTAAGAATAGATCCCGATTCGTGCGAGTTTGGACCAATCTTGGATGAGTTTTTCGCGTGCAGCGCGCACCTCGTCATCTCGGCACGCCTGCACATCGAAGGTGAGGAACACCACTGCGTTGGGATGCAGCTTAAAGTTTGGCGGCGGCTGGACTTCACGATAAGCAATGACTCCGAAAAAGACATCGGGAAATTCCGCCGTTACTCGCTCGATCACAGCATTGACCCATCCGTAATAGGCTGCGATTAGTTTAGGGTTTCGTTCTGGAGAAAAGGCAGGATCGATTTCTGTCTGGCTGTGTCCGCCATTATCGTTGACCGCCAGTGTTAGTGAGCGGACACCTGGGTTTTCACGCAGGTAGGCCAGCAGGTTTGTGGATGCTTCGTCTACAGCGACCGGGCTACTGTAACGAGGTTGCCAGCCTCCGCGGTAATTGCGTGCGGTGTAACTGGCCTTGAGATCAGCGCCCCATTCCCAAGGACGCACCTGTTCACCACGAAGGATGGGGAACATGTCGTCATCCGGCTTATTCTCACGCAGCATGTACTGATCGATAGGGAAGGCGACCTGGGTCAGGTTGTGGCTGTAAGCCACGCGCGACTTGGTTCCGAGTCGCGCTTCCCAGCTCCACCAGTAGATGCGATTACGCTCGCCCGGCACTCCGGCCATGTAGTCCGTTTGCCCCGAATCTCTGTGCATTGGAAAGGCGCTGGTGTGAGTAAACGATTCGCGAGGAATTGCAAGCGTGCTCCGGTCTGGGAAGTGGGCGCCGATTCCGATGCCGTCGTTGTTGCCCTGAAAGAGGTAGCGTGCGCCTCCAAACTCCTCAAGCAAGTAAAAGAGTGTGCGAATGACGCCCGACTCGCCACCGGTGATGCGCATAACGTGTGAGGAGGGAAAATCAACCGTAGTCGCGTCTTCCTCGAGTAGCGAGCGTTTCTCTACCACGATTTCGACTCGGTTCGACAGCGCGGTGTCGTCATTCCCCAGCGGCAGGTTGATGCCATAGCCTGCGCGGAGGTCGCTCCGAAATAACGCCACCGCGCGTGTTACATCGCTTGGAACATCATCTGGCATGGCGATCATGTATTGATCGCTCAGACGATGTTTTGGCGGAGTGAGTGCCGTTTCATCCAGGGCAAGGGTTGCCATCGGCTTCCCATCGCGAAACAGGTAGAAGGGCTCGTCCGCCGTGGCGGCGGAGGCGAGATCGCCGATGGTGCCGCAAAGCAGCAACAATACGACATACCGTGCGGATAAAAAGCATAGGTTCAATGAAAAAGGACTTTGAATTTGCATCATACATCTCCTAGTTGTTCCGATAAGCATAGCATTGGGTGGTATATTTAGCAATGGACTTTTTGATCATTTTCTTGTATTTTTCTACTTGTACGCCGCGATAGTGAAGGTTATGCCTTTGTAAAACCTGTGATTGAAAGGATAATGTTAGCGTCGAGAGTTTTCCGCCCACAGGCAAGAATCTCAACAGCTTTCCCTCATGAAAAATGCTCAAGAAAAAATTAACTGGACACTCGCTCCGCTTCCCTGTGCGGGAACGAAAAAACAACATTTCTCATTAGCGGCTTTACGCCGTCTTTCACCGCACGAGCTGCCGGTTGACGACATCGGGTATTTAGCACCATCCGCCATCTGTCCCGACTGGCCGAAAGGCGGTCGGCATTTTTCGTTGAGCTTCGTTTTTGGTGGCCGTGGGTCCTGCCAGATTTTCGGTAAGACATGGCCGGTCATTCCGCCCTGCGTTTTTACGGCTTGGCCGGGCCAACCAATGAAATTCGGGCCGGATCCCGGCAATACGTGGGAAGAGTTTTACATCTGCTATGCGCCTGACTTACTACCGATCCTCAAACGCCGGCAGTTGGCCAACTCAAACTGGCCCATCTGGCCCGTCTATAACCCGATGGAGTCGCGGCATGCTCTCGTCGAGTTATGCCAACTGCTCGAGCATCTTCAAGACTACGGCCAAGTTGACCGGATTGATCGCCGATGCGATGCCGTCTTGACCGACACACTGATTGCCCGCGAGGCCAAGCGGATGCCCGACGACGACGAAAAGGCCATACGTAATATCGAGATTTATATTGCTGCCCATCTCGATGAAAAATTAGATTTCGATAGACTTGCACGGCAGCACGGATTATCGCCATCGCATTTCCGGCGTCTCTGGCGGAATTTTTTCAATCTACCACCAGCACAATACGCGATGGATCGACGCATGCGGGAAGCCTGCCGGCTATTAACTGAGAGCGACATGCGCATCAACGAAGTCGCCGCACGGCTTGGGTTCACCGACCCCTTGTACTTTTCCAAACAATTCCACCGCTTCATTGGGCAAACGGCCTCGGAGTACCGGGGGAGGTAGCGGGTTATCAACAAAGCAGTGCTTTGAGCCGATGCGCCAGGTTCATACTCATCTCGATCATGCCGTCATCACTGGGGTGGATGAGGTCGGTTGTTAAACCGACATAGCTCGAGAGAAGGTCCTCGCCCTCGATCAGATGCGCATTCTTCGTCGGACAATCGACCACGGCGTCGCGGAGCACCTGTCGGAAGTCCGAAACCTTGGCGCGGCTGTGTGCTCCGTTATCGTACAGATCCCCGTAGTACGGCGCGATGGTGATGCAGGCAACGGGACGGGAGGGGTTAGAGGCCGCAACGGTATGCACCATGTATCGAACGCGTTTTTCGAATTCTGCATGCTCAAATCCCAGCATGTTAACCGATAGAGCCAGTGTGCCGATATGCCAATCTGAACGCGAGGCAAGGTAATCTGCCAATTCGGGCTCGCAATGACAAGAGCCGCCCATTCCGAAGTTAAGCAGGTCGGCGCCCAAAAGCCTAGCTGTCCGCCACACGTATGGTAAGTGCGGCGCAATAGCACTGGCCTCGTGCGTGATGGACGTGCCGTAGGCCATGTAGCGTAGCGAGGGAATTTCATCGGGGTGGGGAGGCCTGATTTCTGTTCCGTCAATGTCATGGATTCGGATTGCCGAGCCGCAGACTAACACCCTCACGACGCGAGGATCGAACGCGTGAGGCAAATTGCACAAAGCTGATAGACCTTTGAGAAGCCGCTCGCTCCAGTGGATCTCGATGACCTGTGGTTCTGATCGCACGAAGATCAAGTCGCTATGACAATGGTCGCCGAAGTAGACCATGATGCGAGATTCCGATTCCGACGACACCGTTAGCCTCGCCGTGTTTCCGGGCGGGAGATAGAACCGGATCTCTCCGCAGGCCGGTTGCAACATTCGAAGCTGCGCAGTCGGATTCAACTTCAGCCGTACGCTTTCTGGAATGCGTTGCGGAGTCACATAGCCATCGATTGACTTAATCTCAGCACAGTTGCTGAATTCGACATTACGGTAGATCATGTTTGCCTCTCCTTCATTTTACCTGTTCGGGGCATGCAAACGGCAGTTCAAGAATCCATTTGCTAAATACGATTTCTTAGCGGGTTGACACAACCCGTCACCACAACGAAAACTAGCATGAGCATTGCCGAAAAGCAAGCAAGAAGGTAATCGGTCAGGTAATCGGTCAGTCGCCGGGGTTGGGCAGACAGAGGAGCACCACCCACTCGACC
>CAZUAY010000074.1:0-14936 GCA_964618405.1 uncultured Lentisphaerales bacterium | reverse complement strand
AAACGTGGTGCCTCTGAGCAAATCCAAACGGACAGGTCAACGGAACGAGGATGCGTCGCGGCGGCACGGTCTGTCATATTTGCCTGTTGAGTTATCGACTTTTTTATGACACAATTCGACACGACTAAGGAGATTATTCATGCGTACATTCAAAAGATTCGTTTTGTTCCTAATTTTACTTGCGGTTATCGGCGTGCTTTGCGTTCATTGGCTTGCCCGTTCGTCGGTTGGCGTGTCATTTGTTGAGAATCGTATCAAGGCGGCTACAGGGTACGAAGCGACGATCAAGTCGGTGCGTCTCGGCCTGGGTTCTGGACTGATGATTTCGGATCTTCGTCTGGCTCTGAAGGGCGAGGATGACACCGAGAAGCATGTGTTAGTGGTACCCGTTGTGGAAGTGTCTGGACTCTACCACAAGAGCAGAATTCGGCTATCACGCCCTGTTTTTACAGCATTCCAATCGCCCCTCGGGGATTGGACGCCTTCTCAACTAAAGGAGTTCGTGGACACCCGTACGTTCTGGAGTTCGTTGTCGATGCTCGGCGGAAAAATCTATCGAAATTTTGAAATTACCGATGGCGCGATCGTGATGAAGGATTCGGCAGGGAAGGAAGTGACAACGTATTCGGGGCTGAGTTGGTATCATGCGCCTGCCAAGATCAAAGGGCATGCGGGACTTCAACACGATGTGGTTTCACTGCAGTGTATCAAGGGCCAACAAGTAAAGCTTTCGGGGGAATGGCTCTCCGACGGGAATGGGATGTATTTTATCGGTCCAGTTCCTGTTGAGATGACCTGCATCGAAGAAACTGATGATGATGCCGAAGAAACACCAGCGGAAACTGCACCGGTGGTCGCTCCTGTTCAGCCCGTTCAAGAAGTTGAGAGCCCATTACCGGAGGCCTCAGAAAAGCGTGAACCTTTGGTGGCGATTGACGTTACGAACAAGGATTTAGAAGTCGAATGAAGGTTATTGGCGTCATCCCATCGCGTTGGGGTTCAACGCGCTTTCCCGGCAAGAGTCTGACACCGATCTGCGGCAAGCCGTTGGTTCGCTGGGTTGTGGAGGCATGTCTCAAAGCCAAGACGCTTGATGAGGTCGTCGTGGCTACGGATGAGGAGCGCATTGCCGTGGCCCTCAAAGGCTGTGGGGCGCGGGTTGTCATGACGCGGGAAGACCATCCGTCAGGGACGGACCGGGTCGCCGAGGCGGCGGGTGCAGACGATGACGATATTGTGGTCAACATTCAAGGGGATGAGCCACTGATCCATCCGGATCTCATCGATGCCGTGGCTTCAAAGTTGAAGGAAGAGGATCGCTGGCAGATGTCAACGGCCTGTGCACCGATCAACAGCATGGATGAACTCATGGCGCCGACGATCGTGAAGGTGGTACTGGATTCGTTTGACGGAGCACTGTATTTCTCGCGTCTGCCGATCCCGTGTCGGCGCGATGGTGCGCCGGAACTCGCCTCTGGACTTTATCAGCGGCACATTGGTATTTATGGTTATCGTGGAGCTTTTTTGAAGCGCTTGGTTGCAGAGAAACCTTGTGCGCTGGAGAAAGCAGAGTCACTGGAACAATTGCGTGCGATGTGGATTGGCGGCAGGATCGGCGTGGTTCGGACGAAAGAAGTGGGCATCGGTGTTGATCGACCGGAAGACGTAGCCGTGGTCGAGAAGCTCATTCGAGAAAGCGGATTGATTTAAAATGATGAAAAAGAAAATAGAGACAGGTGCAAAACCAAAAGCCCGGGTCGTTTCGACTGGGGGCAAGTTCGGGGTGTCGTTTGGAGCATCGAAGCATCTTGCTCTGATGGCAGGCCCGTGTGTGATTGAGTCGCGCGAGCACAGTCTGATTCTGGCTGGGAAGCTTGTGGCGATGTCGCGCAAGTTGAAGGTTCCCCTTATTTTTAAAGCTTCATTCGATAAGGCGAACCGTTCATCCGTGTCGAGCTATCGTGGACCTGGGATCGAGCAGGGGCTTGAAATACTTTCCGAAGTGCGGAACACATTTCAGGTGCCGGTGGTCACGGATATCCATGAACCATGGCAGGCGTTTGAGGCGGCCAAGTATGTGGACATCCTTCAGATCCCGGCGTTTCTCTGTCGGCAGACTGATCTGCTTCTCGCGGCAGGCGAGACGGGCTGCGTGGTGAATGTGAAGAAGATGCAGTGCATGGCTCCCGAGGACATGGAGCAGGTGATTGCTAAGATTGAGTCTACGGGCAACCACAAGATTTTGCTCACCGAGCGCGGGGCGTCGTTTGGCTATCGGAACCTCGTTGCGGACATGCGGAGTCTTTTAGTATTGCAATCCTTTGGCTATCCGGTTATTTTTGATGCGACCCATTCGGTGCAGCGTCCAGGCGCACTGGGTACAGGCAGCGGCGGTGATGGCAAGTGGGCACCGGCGCTTGCGCGGGCGGCAGTGGCAACGGGTGCGGTGGACGGCGTGTTTATCGAGACCCACGAGACGCCCGAAACGGCCCTTTCAGATGCGGCGAACGCTATCGCTTTTTCAAAGATGCCGGAGCTCTGGAAGCAGTTGGTGGCAATTTCGGAGATTGGCCGGAAGGCAAAATTTTAGGGAGAAGTTGCGAGTTGTGAGTTGCCAAGAGTGTCCATTATGTCGCCTATTTTGTCACGCTGAAAATCTATAGGAAAGTGCCCAATCCATTTCCGGGCTGACAGGTGGTTTTGAACGGTGAAGGTTTGTGCGGTTAAGGCTGAGTTTCCTTTATTTCCAACGCAGTCGTTTTGCCCCGGATGGCATCAGCTAGACACGACTCAACGGCGCTTTTATATTCAGGACACTTCGTCTGGCACAAGGTAAGGATTTCAATCGCTTTGTCGTATTGCTTCGAACAGGTATAAAAGAGTCCCAGCATGGCGAGCGAATGATGGCCTTTGTCGGTATCGGGCATCTTCGTGTAAATGCTCCACAACGCTTTTGCGGCCTTGTCGTGCGTCTCTGGTTTATCCTGATAATAGGAGAACATCACCGACATCGCTCGGTTCCAGGAAGGAGTATTCTGGTACTGGGCCTCGAATTTCTGAAACAAAGGAAACGCTGCTTTCCGCCCCTCTGTCAGCATGGCACAATGTGCTTGTACCAAATCCAGATAAGCCCTCGCCGTCGTGTTGAGTTTATCATAATGATCTTCTCGTAGACTTGCATAGCGTTCCTTTGCTTCTTGCCACTGTTCGAGTTCGTAATAATAATCTGCCGTAAGCAAGCGAATTTTGGCACTCCCGCTAAAGCTCCGAATATCCTCTTGCGTCGCAAAAAGTCGACCATCCTCAAACCCGCGTTTTAGCCGAGAATAGCTATTGGGCATTCCCGCTGCACATTGCTTCTTTTCGATCTCATCAAAAGCCGTAATAACCCACAATTCGTCGATCGCCGCGTCCTTCTGCCCATCAATGAAATACGCCAATGCTAACTTGGTGCCAGCCATGATTCTCAAATAGCCTAAATACCATTTAGCCGTACGGCGGTTGAACAGCTTTCCCGTTTGTGGAATAGCCCAATCGATGTTTCCCCAGGCATCTTTCATCTTCATGGTCTTGGGTGGAGCCGAAACAGATGCCGATTTTTCAGGGATCTGAAACTGATTCAACTTCGCATCAAGTTTAAAAGCAGCATCACACCACTGCTTGCTTTTCACATAGCTTTCTATCGCGGCTTTCACATCATATTGGGATTCAAGGTAGTGATTACCCAGCGCAAACAAGACCTCCCCGCGATACAGTCCAAATTCATTTGCAGCAAGGAAATCTTTAGCCAACCGAAGCACTTCCGCTCCAGCGTTTCTGCCAGTGGGCAACGCCATCAGATCCTTAAGCGCCTGTTCCGCAACAATAATAGCCTGGTCGATCTGTGCGAGCTTGGAAGGAGAGGGTGCTTGAAGGGCAAGATCACGCCGCATCCCCCGGCAACGCACAAGAACCGCTTCCAGCTCGGTTTTCTCTGCCAGCCATGCTTGCATGCCATCTTTATCGGCAAGCGAAAGAAACACGCCGATGATTCCAAAGCCCGCCGCATCGCCGAACATCGTTCCTTCAGCCATCAAAGATAATTCACGGTATTTCGAAAACGCCCCCGAAAATCGCCTTTTTTCTTTTCTCAGCACCTCGGCATCCTTGTACAAAACCCATTCAGGGCCGTATTGCTCGATCTCAAGAAGTTTAAGGGTCTTTGCCCGCTTGTCTGAGATGCGTTTCGCCGCAACCGCAATCTCCGATTCGAAGACTTTGCGGAGATCTTCTTCGCCTACGGAGAACTGCGACCGATGCATCGACATGAAATTCCTGGCCGCATCATACATTTCGAGCGCTTTTTTCAGCATTCGCATTCCGGAAAACACGTCTCCAGCACTCTCCGCCGCATAAATCCGACCGACCGTGTCCGTGTCCTGTCCGATCTTGCCGATGATCTTCAGTGCTTCCTGATACTTTCCAACATCGCACAAGCAGTTTGCGCCTTCAATGGCGAACAAGACGCTTTGTTTGTCAAAACGCCATTCCTCAGGTGGCGGCAAATCAATTTGAATGTCGTGAGGCACCACGGGTGGCGCTTGCAAACCACCGGGATTTCTGCGGCTGGCTGCGCCCCACGTTGCCACCTCTCGATCATACTCCCTCAGCTTTTTTGTGTATTCAGCATCATTCCGTTTTTTCCAGTCGGCATACGCTGCAGGCTCAAAAACATAAGGAGCAATAGCATCGAGAGATTTTGACGGATATCCCAATACACGCCTTTGGTACGAGGCCACCAAAAGGAGAAACCGCTCCTGATTCGTTTTAGAGGTTTTGGCATACCGTTCACAGGCCGCTGCATCTTGTCTGCTAAACGAACCGCTCTCGATTTTCGACTGCGCCGCCTCAAGCAAAGCGAGTTCATCCGCACGGCTGACGACTCCGCACAAAACAAGGGCGAACGCAAGACACTCGCCGACTGCACGCAACATTTTCATCCTCATTGCGACAGCATTCCCTTCAGCGACTCGCGTTCGCCTTCCAATCGCGTCGTCTTATCCGAAGCCTTCCGCAGAACTTCCATCGCATCGTAGAGTTCTTGGGTAACCACCAAATACGTCTGCGATATTTCCGGTTGCTTCAGCTCTTTAATATCCTCATCGTTGAAAGCAAGGATATACGGTTTTTTACTTTCCTGAATGCGCCGCCCCAATTCCGCCCAGATCTCAAGCTCCCAGATTGGACGCACGGTGCCGTAAACTTGATTGACGCGTATGGTAAAGCTCGTGTCGTCCCCATCGCCCTGAGTTTTCGACTGAGTCTTGTTCGCAAGATCGGCCGCCTTTTCAGACTTGAGCCTTCGCCCAGGCTCGGTGCCTGGACGAACCCAATAATCCCAAACGACAGCAGTCAGTTCGTCGGGATCAATCATTTTTCTGATTACGGATACGTCGATATCCTTCGGCTCGTCCTTGTTCTGATAACGGATGTACACAGCCAGATATCCGGAACTGCGGTCAAGCAACATCTCGAAGGCATAGTCGGGGGCGGAGGTCTTCAGCCTCCCGTCGTCATAGCGGGCCAAGTTAAGCCGCGTTTTGCGGTAGTTTCTATTACCCTCGTTGATGTATTTCGGCGCATAAAAAGGCTCGGGGTTCGACTTAGTCATTTTAGCGACAAGCTTATTATAAAGCGTCTTGTCGAGCAGTATTGAATTTCCACGAGAGATTGGCTTGTAGTAATGCCCAGCTACCTGATTGGAGATGCGTGAGTAAAGAAACAGCTCCTTCTGCTTTTTCAGCTCCTCTGGAATATCTTTCCAGTCATTGATGTCCCAGATGAAGCAACTCCCCCCTGTGAACTCACTTTTTATCATTGATACGCTGTAGTCGAAGAAGAACTTAGGTCTTCTTCCGCCTTCAATGCCTAATATGTGCATGTGAATCGAATTTGTTGTTCCCGGGATCATCGAGGCAGAAGATCGATCAATATGAATCCAGTTTTGAAAATCTAAAATATGACCCAAGTCGCCGTTGTCACGGAAGTGAAAAGGAGGCTTGGACGTCTTCGGCACCATCATATCCATCACCCGGCCTGATAATTCATCGAACAACAGCATGGTTTTGTAATTGTCATTAGCCCAAACGTTCTCGTATTGGGTATGGACTTCATCGGCCTTGGAGCATAACAGACTTAGAAACAGGCATGCGATAATAGCAATGGTAATACTTTTCATGATATTTCTAGTCCTTAATTCGAATGTCGGTGGGCATTTCTTTGTCAATAAGTGGGTAGTCAATGGTATCCAATGCGGCAGCGGCAGCTTCGTACGCATCCCACGATTCGAGACGCTTGATAACGATTTTGCGATGCCGGCTATACGCCATATCGGCATCTTTTAATGCTCTTTCAGCCATGTCAGATCCCTCAAATGCCAACGAGCAATACTCATAATGATAGGTTGCATTCAGATTATCGATGGCGTTCATCAAGGGTTTTGCATAAAGGTCAATAAACTGAGTGTGGTGTTTTGTTTCATGCTGCAGCACCAATTCATGGTGTTTTTCCATTGCTGTCAGGGTTTTTGGTCCGGCGTTGGTTGGCATTTCCTTCCATGTTGCAATGAAGATTTCACTCACCCACGAGGTAACCTGGAGGGGTGGAAAGCTGATGTCATAACCACTGACCGTTCCAGAGTGACATTTTTCACATGGCTTTTGCGTCGAAGATGACTCTGTCTTGTCTCCTGCAACATCGGGAATTGTCGGATAATTCCCAAGATAATATCCCTTCGGAGTTCCTTCCATCGCCTCGACTCCAGGCGCATCGCCCTCCTTTAGAAAAATATAAATAAGCATGATGCGGAAAATCGGATTCCCATTGGGAATATAGCTGCACGGGACATCGTGTATAGAACCAAGTGTCGGTTCTGGACATCTTATCTGCGAAGGTATTTCACTGAAAAGGCAGTAGTCGCAAGTTTTATTCGGATCGGTTACCGTCAACCCCCAATCGTATATTCGCGGTGTTCCGCCACCACCTTCTCCCTCGGGAATATATTCACCTTCAAAACGCACACCATGCTGGCGTGCCGGTTCCTCAGGATAATAAGACTTCCAACTCGCATAATTAAGTGGAGTCTTCATGGTCCAAGACCAGTCGCAACCCAGCACCTGACCTCCGGAAACGACTTTCCCCGGCGGCGTAGCTGTTGCCTCGCACAGATCATTCGTTTTTATTGTTTTCGACAATTTGTTCGTACCTTCCCAGTCGGCGGCATGTAAAGCCGAACAACACAGAAACGCTAAACAGCAACGTTAGTCCTATTGAAATCTCACAAGTTCCAATTCGTTTTTGATCAACGGAGTTGGAAAATACCATAACCCTCAATACCTTGGCAAACTTTTAAATTGGGTTATCTCAGAATCTCAGAATTGATACACAAAAGCAAATCGCCAAGGTGGTTCGCATCTATGAGTTGCGCTGTCACGGGGAAACCCTCCACCATAATCTTGAACTTCTGCGCAAGATTATGGTGACGTTGGAGATTACATTGACGTCGTTGTATGAGAACAGGCGGGTTTGCCTATAACGTCGAGCTAAAAGAGTGGTCGTAACGAACGGAGCACGGGTTTTCCAACCCGTTTCATTGACAGACATTTCTTCGTGGTAATATACATTTTACATACGCTTGGTTTGAACGTTGATATTCCACCCTTTTTATGGCACAATTGTTTTCAACAGAGACATCCATGAAAAGGTGGAGGTTTACACTGCTACGAGAATTTTTTAAAGGAAAGAATGCGATGGTGCAACGAGGGAGAAAGAATTACACTTGGGATGAAGAAAAGTGGCGTAGGGTTTGGCCGTTTACGATGATCATTGGACTGGTTTCGGTGTTTGTGGTCGGCAGTGCCGCGGCGCAGGGCATGACACCCACGGCGCAGACGATTGAGGGACTCAGGCTTCCGCTCCAGCGTCACGAAAACGGGCGGGTGCAATCAATGCTGCTGGCAGACCGGGCGTGGATGACTGACGTTGGCGTATCGGGAGAAGGTAATATCCGGGTGTATTTGATGTCGGAGGATGGTACGACGAACGGCGTTGCCGGTGCGGAGCGAGGCGATTTTAACCAGAAGGATATGACCGCCGATTGTTATGGTCGAGTTTATCTTGAAAAGGGTGGCGTGAAGCTCAGTGGAACGAATCTTTACTGGGATGCGAAATCGACAGTTGTGAGAATTGAAACGAATGCCGTGCTTGTTTTAGACCGCGGCGGAAAAAGTGCGGTGGAAGGAATTCGATGAAAAAAACGATAAGAAATCTGATGATGGCGGGGCTGGTGGTCTTTGTGGTGGGCTCCTCCTTTGGAGCACAACAAAATGAAGTTTTCGGCAGCAAGAAGCGGGATCCGAATGCGGGGCCGACGGTGATTACCTCGGATAAGCTTGAGTTTGACTATAAGGAGTTTATTGCGCTTTTTGATGGACATGTGATCGTGACCGACCCAGAGTTTACGCTGAAGGCCGACAAGATGTTGGTGTTCTTTGAGAATACGAATGAAGTCAAGCGCGTGGATGCGGTAGGTAACGTGTTTCTCAAGAGCGGTGATATGACAGCGCGTTGCGGAAAGGCGACCTACACCAGTAAGAATTCGCAAGTTTTGATTCAAAATGACAATCCTCTCGTGACGAAAGGCGAGAACAGGATTACAGGAGACAAGATGTCGATTTGGTTGAAAGAACAGCGAGTTGTGGTTGAGTCGGCCGTCCGACTTGAGGCCAAGGCATCGACGCTTAAAGAACCAGGAAAATGATGGAATGATTGACTAATTGATATGGGTGACGAACCAAAAAACACGCACAAGTACACGTTAGAATCTCGCAACCTTGAGAAGAGCTATAAAGGCCGCAAGGTGGTGGGCGGTGTGAGCATTCACATCGACCGCGGTGAGATTGTTGGGTTGCTTGGCCCCAACGGTGCGGGCAAGACGACGACGTTTTACATGATCGTCGGTCTGGTGCGTCCTGAGTCTGGGGAGATCATTTTTGAAGGTACAAACATCACGAAGTACCCTGTTTACAAGCGCGCGCAGTCGGGGCTTGGTTACTTGGCTCAGGAGCCTTCCATTTTCCGGCGGTTGACGGTGGAACAGAATATTATTGCGATTCTTGAAACGCTCTCGATCTCGCGTGCTAAGCGTAAGGAGCGGCTGGCGGAGTTGCTGGAGGAGTTCAACCTCACGAAAGTGGCGAAGCAGAAAGCTTACACGCTTAGCGGTGGTGAACGACGTAAACTGGAGATTGCGCGTGCGCTTGTCCAGAACCCTGCGATTCTCATGTTGGACGAACCGTTTGCTGGTGTTGATCCGCTGGCAGTATCCGACATCCAGCAGGTCATCCGAGATTTGCAGGCGAGTGGCTATGGTATTCTTATTACGGATCACAATGTACGCGAAACGCTCTCGGTCGTGGACCGGGCGTACCTGCTCTACGAGGGGCGCGTCCTGCGTGAAGGATCCAGCGATGATTTGATTAACGACCCCGAGGTGCGCAAGCGCTATCTGGGTGAAGAGTTCAGAATGTAAACCTAAACAAAAGGAGACATAAAATGGCTATAGAAATAACCGTGCGTCATTTGGATATCAGCGACACGCTTCAGAAATTTGCACATGAGAAGTCAGAAAAGTTGTCCGAGAAGTTCCCTGCGATTGAATTCGTGCGGGTTGTTCTCGACAAGGATGGACCCTTTTGCATGGCAACGCTTGCCATACAGGGCGGCCAGAAGTGCACTGTCGATAGCACCGACAAAGACGCCGATATGACTGCGGCGATCAACGCCGCCTTCGATAAGGCCGAGGCGCAGTTGCGCAAGAATGCGCAGCGCCGTCAAGACGTAAGACCGTAGGGAGGACAGGGTGACGATTACCAAAGAAATAGCGCTAATCAACAAGTACGGGATGCACGTACGTCCTGCCGGAGCGTTGGCCAAGGTATGCCAGAAATACATGTCCGAAGTGTCGGTAGTGAATGCGGGTAATTCCGTTTCTGGGAAGAGTGTCTTGGGCCTCATGACGCTTGAGGCTCCTGTAGGGACCGTTCTGAAGATTACAGCCGAGGGAGATGATGCCAATCTCGTGATGGCTGAGATCGAGGAACTGATCGCTAACCGATTCGGTATTGCCGACGAATAGTCGGCTTGATCGACAGGTCTCGCCTCGAGCGCGACCTGTCGGTTTGTCGCGTGCTCAGACGCGGCTTTCAGTATGGAAACGAAGAAGAAATGCCAATTTACGAATATTCCTGTCAAACGTGTAAAAAATCGTTCGAACACTTAGCGCGAACGCTTTCAGAAACCGCACCGGCTTGTCCGGCATGTGGTTCTCACGCAGTGGGTAAGCAGTTCTCTGCATTCTCGACATCGAGTCCCAGTGCCGTTTCTGCCGCATGTTCGTCATGTCCGAGTTCTGCCTTGGGTTGCCGCCCTTCGGGGCATCGGCACGGAGCAGGATGCGGTTGTTAATAGGGTTAAAATTTAAAAATAAAAGCTGGCGGCCGGGACGTGTAGGAAGCCGCTGCTGTTGGTCAAGGGCGACAATCATCTCAGCCCACGGAAATCAAAAAATGAAAAAAACGAGTTTTCTTGTCGTATTATTGGTCGCTTGTATGCTAGCAAGCGGTTGTGCAACCCGTATCAAAATCACTTCAGAGCCTCCTGGTGCCATGGTGAGGCTTCGTGGTGAGGGTAGGGCGGCTTTCCGCTGGATGACGGGTCCTACAGTGACGCCGTGTGAAATGGACGTGTACTACGGCCGCGTCAGCACCTACGTCATCTGGCCCGAAGGCCAACAGGCGTCCAATGGCAAAATCAGTGGCACTAAATCCGAAAAGAAACAGATTAACACGTCTTTCTGGCGTGATGAGGAATCGGTCCACTTTGTAAAACCGTAGTGGACGGGGTTCTCGGAGCTTGAATGGCCAGATCGAAAACACTAGATTTTATTGAATACATCCCGCTACGCATCGGCGTGGGCTTGGTGGATGCGCTTCCAATTTCGGCGGCTTTGTCATGCGGGCGGAGTTTAGGGCGTTTATCGTGGGCTGTCCTTCGAAAACGGCGTCGCATTGCTCTTGAGAACATCTTGCGCTCTGGCATTAGCGCCGACCGGAAAGAGGCGGAACGAATTGCGAAAGCTTCGTTCTTAAGTTTTGGGATGCTCGCGGTGGAGTCGCTTGCGGCAAGCAGGTTAATTACACCTGAAACCATCGCGGAGCATGTTGAATTTTGTTTGCCAGACGCAACGCGCGCCTTCATTGACGCTCCAGGGAAGGGTGGAATTTATGCCGTTCCGCACTTGGGCAACTGGGAGGTGAGCGCCCACGTGATTTCATTCTCTAAGAAGGTTGTCGCGGTTGCACGGAATCTGAATAACCGCTATGCACAGGCCTTTATGCTACGCCGCAATCCGCGCCGAAACATGGAGATCATCTCTAAGCACTCTACGGATCGATTGAGTTTGATTCGTCCACTGAAGACAGGGGCTATGCTGGGGTTGGTTTGCGACCAACATGCCTCAAGTCATGGTATCATGGCAGAGTTCTTTGGGCGACCAGCCAAAACCGTTACGTCGCCTGCACGTTTGCACTTGGCCACGCGCGCCCCGATCATCTGCGGGTGTTGTGTTCGAACAGGTCTCATGAAGTTCAAAATTATCGCCTCCCAACCGCTGATGTACGAGCCGACCTCGGATCGAGATGCCGATATTCTTCGGATAACGAACGATATCAACCGTCGGCTTGAGGCGTTCATCCGCTTGTATCCGGAGCAGTACCTCTGGGCGCATCGACGTTGGCGCTGAGCCGTTTTCGGCTCTGCCGGATGTCGATTGCTTTTAAGGAATGCAGGGAAATTCTCTGAAATGAAGTCTACAAACAACAATCCGACAGGAAAATCCTCGCTGAGCCACCGCCTCGGAGATATCCTAAAAAATATCGGGCAGCAGATTTCTACGGCTAAGCTGGCCGTAGCCAAACTTCTCCGAACCGACATCTGGGACATCGAACTCACGTCGCTTCCCGCCATCAAGAGGCGGGTGGTGCGGATGGGACGAATCTTTTTTTTGATCATCCGTGGCTTTAAAGAAGACGAGTGCGGACTCCACGCGTCGTCGTTGACCTTCATGACGCTCCTTTCTTTCGTGCCGATTCTTGCGTTGGCGGTTTCGGTGGTTCGTGCCGTCAGTTATGACGATTCCTTGCGAGAAAAGACAAAAAGTTTTGTCCGGTCGCTTGTCGTTGAAATGCCACAAGCTGACAAGCGAAATGTAGCGAACGCTCTCTCGGTGGTCGTGGTTTCGCTGGATGACGAGACCCAAAAGGCCGAAAGAACAGAGGGGAGAGAGGCGTTAGCGGAGGGAGCATCCATCGCAGAGCCACCATCGGCTGACCCTGTAGAGGCTGTGAACTCGAGTGGCATTCTTACGCTTACGAAAATCGAGTCCTTGATCGACATTGGCTTTGATCGGGTGGAGAAATTAAATTTCGGCGCTCTGGGAGGCATTGGTTTACTTTTTTTGATCTGGGCGGTAATCAGCGTTTTAGGAGACGTTGAAGCGGCATTCAATCGAGTCTGGGGTGTGGTAGAAAATCGAACGCTTGCCCGGAAATTCACTGACTATCTCAGCGTGCTGATCATTTGTCCGCTTCTTGTTGCTGCGGCGTCTTCGCTTCCTGTCATGGGTTTTATCGAGGCGAAGATGAGTGCGGCCGATGATGCTTTCTTCATTTCAGCGATGGCAGGGGTTCCCGTCATCCGAGTCGTTTGGGTTCTTTTCTTGCTGACGCTGGCCTTCACGTTCATGCTTCGGTTTACGCCTAATACTCAGGTCAAGTTAAAGCCTGGATTCATTGGCGGCTTTGTCGCGGCGCTGGGTTTTGCGGCTTGGCTCAAAATCTGCCTCATTCTTCAGATCGGCGTTGCCAAGTACAGCACATTCTTTGGTGGCTTTGCAACGGTGCCGATTATCTTGTCCTGGGTTTATGTCAGTTGGCAAATTCTACTGTTCGGCGGTGAGGTGTCCTACGCTGTTCAAAACGTTGACAGCTACCGGATGGAGCTGGGCTGGCGCGAGGCGAATCAGAAGGGCAAAATCTTGCTGGCGGTGGCCTTGATGAGGGAAGCGGCCCATAACATTGCCCAGGGCGATGGTTTGCTTGATTTACAAGCGTTTACAAAAAAATTCAAGATATCCGCAAGACTGGTTCGCGAGGTTGCCCATGATCTGGTAAAAAGTGGCGTGATCGTGGAGACGGCCGCAGATTCGAATAGTTACGCGGTGCGCCGTAACCTCGATTCGATGGACATTGGTTTTTTAGTGAATCTGATTCTGGAAGTGGGCGTAACACCTCAGTTGCTTGGCGTTGGCGCCTTGAAGACATCCAAACTTGTTGCGAAGGATTTGGAAACAGCGTTTAAGACTTGTTTGACAACGAAGATCGTAGACCTGCCAGAAAACATCTCGGTGGAGGAAATCTGAAATGGGACGTGTTTCGAAACGCAATATGGAACCTCGCACAGCGACCGGGCTTTTCGAGAGGTTCTTGGCCGTAGCCAGCCTTGTCGCGATGGTGCCGATATGCATGATGATGGAGGGCTGTCGGACGATTTCTATACGGCCTCCAAGCGGAGCGAAGCCAATCGCCATTGCGATGGAAGTGACGGGCTATGATAACGGGCCGATCTCCTGCGAATGGAGGCGCGACTGGCTTGGCCGCCCAGTCCATGCAACCGGTTCTAATAAGGGCAAGCGCAAGAAAGTTGGCATCACTGCCAGCGGAAGGCGAGCGAAGCATGGGACGGTGGCAGCGGACACACGATATTATCCTTTTGGCACCGTTCTCTACATCCCCGGCTACGGCTATGGAAGAGTAGAGGATAGAGGCGGTGCAATCAAGGGGCCGAATCGTCTCGACGTGTGGTTCCCCACTGAACGAGAAGCGCTACGGTGGGGCCGTCAGAAGCAAGTTCGTGTTACGGTGTGGAAGAGACCCTAAAAAGAAAACGGCTGGCTCGATGAGCCAGCCGGATGACGGGTGATAGGTGACGTGTAAACACATCATATCCGCTACTAAAAGCAATGAAAGCGTAGCGGAGGGTTATTGCTTTTACGCCTTCGCTACAGTAAACAATCTGTAGCGAAAGCGCGAGCTTGTGCTGCTA
This sequence comes from uncultured Lentisphaerales bacterium, assembly GCA_964618405.1. Taxonomy (GTDB): domain Bacteria; phylum Verrucomicrobiota; class Kiritimatiellia; order RFP12; family UBA3636; genus JBBQIY01. The sequence continues at coordinate 737 of CAZUAY010000074.1, read as the reverse complement.
GGCTTTCTTCGCGGCGGCGAGAACGGCAGCGTAGTCCGGGTGATTCGTCACCTCGGGAACATACTCTACGTAAAGGACCGTGTTGTCCTCAGCGAGCAGGAACACGGCACGAGTCAGCAAACCGAGTGCGGGAAGAAAAGTGCCGTATTTTTTTGCGAAATCGTGATCTTTGTAGTCACTGACGGTGACCAGTTTGTCAACACCCGCAGCACCGCACCAGCGTGCCTGCGCAAAGGGAAGGTCCATCGAGATGGTGATCACCGTGGTGTTCGCGAGGGCCGTTGCCTCGGTGTTGAACCGACGCACTTCAGCATCGCAGACGGGTGTGTCGAGTGACGGAACCGCAACGATCAGCTTGCGTCCCTTGACTTCGCTTAGCTTGAAAGGCGAGAGATCATTGTTGGCAGCCGTGAAGTCAGGTGCCTTTTGTCCGACGCGAATTTCTGTCCCTTGTAGATCGAAAGGATTGCCTTTGAATGTAACTTTCATTATGTTTCTCCTTGAATTTAAACGGGTTTGTTCTACGTCTTATAAGCATAGCCTAAGAATTCGCTAAGGGCAATAAAAATTTAAAGTAGTTGTGTAATCGGTCAGGCACAGGGGGCTGTTCCTGACCGATTACAGTCGCTAGTTGCTAGTCGCTAGTTGCTAGTCGCTAGTTGCTAGTCGCTAGTTGCTAGTCGCTAGTAGTCCGTGCCGGAAGTCTTGCCTTATTTTTCAGAAATCTATAATCGCAA
>CAZUAY010000073.1:0-15018 GCA_964618405.1 uncultured Lentisphaerales bacterium | reverse complement strand
GTCGTTTGCACAGGCTGGAAGCATCTGCTCCCAGTGGCTCAATCTCTGTGTCTCCAACTCTCTGTGTTTAAAACCGCACCGCGCTTATTGCGACAACTGGGTTGATAGCACAGCAGAGCAGATCTCAGGCGCCACCCCGCAAAATATTTTCACCCCTCCCCCCGATGGCTGACCGATTACAGGTTCTAGGCCTTAGGTGTTAGCCAATTCCGGTGCGAAGCTGCTAGCCCCTATCCCCTAACACCTTCTTCTCCGCTACACAATCAGCGGCCGGTGCAGCATGCCCTCGTACATATCCATGTAGGCATTGGCGCACACGCGGTGCGTAAAGCGCTGAGCACTTTCTTCCATGATTCGCGTCACCTGCCGGTTCCGCTCTTTCCTCGGTAGCTTGAAGAAGCGCATCGCCTCGTCGATACCCCAAGCCAGTGCTGCGGAGTCGTAATGCTTGAAAACAAATCCGTTACCTTTTGAATGGGCAGCATCCAAATGGTCGATGGTATCATGCAAACCGCCCGTGTCGTGTACGATCGGTAAGCACCCGTAAAGGGCTCCGACCATTTGCGGAAGACCGCAGGGCTCGAACAGCGAGGGCATCAGGAGAAAATCCGTCCCCGCGTAGGCAATGCGTGAAAGGCCTTCGTCGAAATCGGCCACAGCGACACGTCCCTGGATGCCGTGGAAATTTACGATATCATGGAAAACACGCTGATAGGCGCCGTTAGCCACGATGACCACTTGGAGATTGTTGTTCCAATATTTAGAAACGGTTTTAAACAGAATATCCGCAAAGAGCTGGCACCCTTTCTGCGCCGGATCAAGACGTGAAGGCCAGAAGAGAATTGGCGCGTTGTCATCGCGCTCAAGCGATAACCGATCCTGCAGTGCCCGCTTAGCGGCAAGGCGCCCTTCCACCTGTGTCGATGGAGTGTACCGGACCGGAATGAACTCATCTACTGCGGGATCGTAGTTGGCGTCCGGTGCATTTAAAATACCTTCAGCGCAACCTGCCTCGAATTTCGATTGGATTTCGTGGCGAATCGATGGCGGCACGAACGCATGCATGCCCGATACGATCTCCCTCAGAAACTGGGGGCTGACCGTGTTGATATAGTGGGACGAAAAAATGCCGCTCGCCATCATATCGATCTTGTTTATCGAACGCGTCTCTTCATAGTTATGAGGAGGCCGCATATAATAGAGGTAGTTCCAAAATTCGGCCGCGTCAATTCCCGCGTTCTCAATCCGTTCTAGGGTGACCTCTTGTGTGTGGATGTTATGCACGGTGAACAGGCACGGAATACCCAGCCGCCGCGCCGCCGCGGGAATCAGCCCCGTCATCCAGTCGTTGCAGTGGATCAAATCGGGTTGGACCTTCGGGATGATGTTGTTGATGACCTCACGTTGAAAAGCCAACGCGAGCTTCGGGTTATCTTCGGAATACGAACTGTACACGGTATCGCGGTAATAAAACATGCGATCCTGCGCCAAATGAATCCGTGAGTCAGAAAGCACAGACTTGTACTTCATCAGCTCGCGATCAATCAGATTGCCCACATCCATGTGAAACATCTTCCGGTAATGCGGCAGTGCAACATGCACGTCGGCACCCTGCTCGAAAAGTGCACTCACAAGGGAGGCCGAAACGTCCGCCATGCCTCCAGCCTTGGCGGACATCTGATTGGCCATGTTCCCCATGCCGAGAGGGAGGTAGGTGATTTCGGGCGTGACAATCAGAATTCGAGGATTTTTTTCACGCTTACCCCGCGATTGCTTTGATCCTTCCTGCATCTCAAACTCCTTTTTTATACCCTAGTAGTAGAACGATAAAAACGGTAATCCGCCGCCTTTTATTGCAACTCAGCCCAAGCCATATATCCTGGCATCGCCTCACGAAGCGCGGTATTAAGAGGCGTAACCCGAGCGGAGAAGCCGTAAGCCCCAGCTTTAGAACATCTCACATTACCTGTGTACAAATAGCTTCCATCCTGAAGATCCTCTACCAGTCGCATTTCCTGCGCTGAGCCATCCTTCATGGTTGAGGTCGCATCAAGATCACCCAGGAAAATCTCTACTTTCACTTCACGAGGCGAAATCTCCCCCAAGCGCACTCTAGACGTCATGGAAAACTCATCTCCGACGAAATTCTCTGACAAGTCGCGGTCTGCAACCGGAAACTCAACCTGTACGGAACTCCACTTCGCTTTGATACGGCTGTGAGTCGCCACTTCGGAGCGTAACGCCGTGAATCCTTCCGCACCCAGAGCCGCGAAAGCATCTAAAGCTGGGCGGTACGAACCCTCGTAATAATCAGAAACCATGCGCGTACTAGAGAATTGGTTCAGACTCATCTTGATCGAAGCCTTCATCATCGAAATCCAGCGGGTCGGAAGCTCGCCTTGAGGGCGATCGTAGAACGTTGGCACGATCTCCGATTCGATAAGGTTGTAGAGTGCTTGCGCATCCGAGTAGTCTTGACGGTGGTAATCCGAAAGCTCCTCACCCTGACCAATCGCCCATCCTGTCTCTTTACTGTACCCCTCTGGCCACCATCCGTCAAGCGTCGACGCATGAATCGCGCCGTTGATGCAGGCCTTCATTCCTGACGTTCCAGAGGCCTCGTTAGGACGACGCGGCGTGTTAAGCCACACGTCCACGCCTCGGACGAGCCGACGGGCGATATGGACGTTGTAATTTTCAAGAAAGACAATGTGTCGCTGCAACTCGGGCTCCTTGGCAAACTCTGCAACTTGCTGGATGAGATGCTTGCCCTCCGTATCCGCCGGATGCGACTTGCCCGCGAAAATGATCTGCACAGGGCGCGAGGGATCCAAAAGTATCCGCTTCAACCGCTCGGGATCCGAAAGCAACAGTGTCGCACGCTTGTAAGTCGCAAACCGACGTGCAAATCCAATCGTTAAACAGTCCTTGTCGAGGACATTGCGAACAACCGCAAGATCGTCGATGGACGCATTGCGCTTCATGTAGCAACGTTCAAGATGCTCACGTGCCGAGCGAATCAAATGCGCGCGAGCCGACTCGTGAACGCGCCACAACTCCTCGTCGCGGATCGTGTCAATCTTATCAAGCTGCTTCTGGCTGAGCGTTCCCTTCTCCCAGCCAGTGCCGAGAACATTCGAATACAGAGTCGAATTGTCGGATGCAATCCATGTTGGCACGTGAACGCCATTCGTCACATGGCCGATCGGCACCTCTTGCACAGGGAAATTGGGCCACAGATGCCGCCACATGTCACGCTCCACCACGCCATGCAACTTCGCCACACCGTTGTTGAACGATGAACAATTCAACCCGAGAATCGTCATTGAAAGCTCGTTCGACGTCGTGTCGCCAGGTGCGCGCCCCAACGAAACGGTGGTATCGGCCGACAGCCCTCCCTCAACTTCAACCGCCTTCAAGTGTGGATAAATCAACCCGAGTTCGAAGGTTTCGTTGCCAGCCGGCACCGGCGTATGCGTCGTAAAAATACTCGTCCGACGCACCATCTCATGCGACTCGTCGAACGAGAGCCCTGTGTGCATATACTTCGCGATTCGCTCAATGCCGAGGAATGCCGCATGCCCTTCATTCATGTGGCTCGCACCCAGCTCAAATCCCATCGCCTCAAATGCGCGCAATCCGCCAATGCCCAGCAGGACTTCCTGACGGAGACGATTGAGTTTGTCGCCACCGTAGAGGCGACCCGTTACGGCACGCAACTCGCGGCTGTTTTCTGGCAAATTCGCATCAAGTAAAAAGAGCGGCACTCTTCCCACATCAAGCCGCCAGACCGTCGCATAAAGCGGTCCCTCTGGAAGCGGAACCGAAATGCGAACCGGATTACCCTTGGCATCGCGGGCTCGGGTAATGGGAAGCTGATGAACATCATTCTCAAGATAGTTCTCTTTCTGGTGACCGTTTTCATCAAGCCGCTGCTCGAAATAGCCTTCGCGATATAAAATGCCAATGCCGCAGAGCGGCACGTCAAGATCCGAAGCCGACTTCAAATGGTCGCCAGCAAGAATACCCAGACCACCCGAGTAAATACGAATGCTCTCATGAAGACCAAACTCCATCGAGAAATAACCGACGCAACGGTGCGGATCATTGATGTTCTTCCAATGCTTTGAGGTCAGCACTTCGGTTTTAAACTGCGCCTCTATGGACTTGAGATGCGTAAGAAACGATGGGTCTATCGCCAGCTCCTCCAACCGATCTTGACCCACGCGCGACAGTAACTCAACAGGATTAAACTGCACCTCCTTAAACAATGCAGGATCAATGCGTTTAATTAGTGACGACGCTTCAACATTCCATGACCACCATACGTTGTTGGCAAGCGTCTGAAGAAAAGAAAGAGTCTTGGGAAACTTCGGTAATACGTTAAACGCTCGGAAACCTATCATTTGTGTCCTTGTTCGAAAAGTGAATTTGTTTGTGGTTGCATTCTACCAAAACTAGATTCCCCTCGCAAGAAGCGATTACTTCACTTTTCAGTGGATCGTGAGACGGTTTCTGGCTACAATTTATGACCATGTACAGTATCGGCCATCTTACGCAGTTGCGTATTCTCACATCGCGTTACCGACTTGAAAACCGCGAAATCCTCTCGAAGTACAGTGACGAGGATCTTTCGGGCATTTACAACGGTATCGGACCTGATGCCTTTCCGATGCGTCTGCGGCTGATGCTCACTACACTCCATCGCGCACTCGCGCCTGCCGTGCTCATCCACGATGTCGAATGGCACGAAGCCGACGGCACTCGCGCATCCTTCGACGCGTCAAATTTGCGCTTCAAGCGGAACGGCTATGCTATCGCTCGAAAAAAATATTCCCACTGGAATCCCCACCGCTACCTCGTGATGAACGAAGCCCGCACCTTCGCCAATATCTGCCAACGCTTCGGCTGGCATGTCTGGCTTGTAAAATGAGGTTCAAAACCTATCAAGAAAAAGCGAAGAATAGAGGTAGCAATTTCGCCGCGTTTCGTGTCCGCATTCACCGATCGCAGCTACATGTATGCCCCCTGTAGCCGCGGAGCAAGGTAGGGCGTGTCACCCCGTGACCGCTGGCTCAGAAACACCCAGCAAATTACAGCGGGAGCTATGAACGTAATCGGCAGCGATGGGGTTGTGCGCTTTGATACTGAATATCGTCGGCTCGGTACCTGCAATGTCCTGCTAGCGGTCGAACCTCTCGCTTCAGGATGCACGTATCAAACTCAAGCATTTATATTCTACGTTTATTTGTTTGACGTAGCACTAGTCTCGAGAAAATGTGCGAGCCCTGCAGACGCAATCCAAGGTGGGGCGACGCGCTCCCTGTCTGCGTCGCAAACGTGACAAGCAGGCGCACGAGCCAAATGGCACGTAAATCATCTTACTGGCGATAAAACAAGCCATTCCATCGTTTGTAAGGCCAACATTTGGAGTCGTTTATTAACGATTACCGTCGAACATCCTACAAAGTAGCGAATATTTGACCAACAAGTTGCCGAATATCTTGTTGACAAACGAGCGGATGAGTGACATGATCTTCACATTTACACAAAGAAATGGGAGATATAATGGCTTATTATCCGCGCATTGCCGATGCCGTACTCGCCAAAGGACTGACGAGTTCTGGAGCGGTTCTGATCGAGGGCACTAAGGGCTGTGGAAAAACAGAAACTGCAGCGCGGGCAGCGAAGAGCATCGTTCAGTTCGATACAGACCCAAACGTTGCAATCAAAATGGATATTGACCCTAAGCTCGTCCTCAAAGGGGAAACACCACGGCTTCTGGACGAATGGCAGCTTTTCCCCCGAATCTGGGACTTTACGCGACGTGAAGTCGATCTGCGGAAAGAAAAAGGCCAATTCATTCTCACCGGCTCCGCGACGCCGGACGAGCAGGCACGCCGCCATTCCGGAGCCGGTCGATTTTCTGTGATGCGGATGCGTCCCATGTCTTGGTTTGAACGCGGTTGGTCATCAGGCGAGGTCTCATTGAAATCGCTCTTTGATGGTGACCCGCTTCAGTCGGCTGATACGGATTTTTCTATTGAAGGGCTCAGCGAAAAAATAGCTTTAGGCGGTTGGCCGGGTCTCATCGGAGAAAATGCCGATACCGCCTTCGAATTTACAAAGAATTACGTGACGTTGATTGCAGAGGTGGATGTCGATAGAGTTTCAGAGCGACGGCGAAATTCTCTTAAAGTGTTGCGCTTCATCCGATCCCTCGCAAGAAACATTTCCACCGAGGCATCCCTACGAGCCATAGCTTCTGACGCTGGGGGCAGCGACGACACGTTGGACAATGAGACTGCGAGCGCGTATCTTCAGGCACTAGAGCGGTTGATGGTCACCGAGAATCTGCCAGCGTGGAATCCACATATCCGCTCTTCCGCCGCACTTCGAAAATCGCCAAAACGACATTTTTGCGATCCATCGCTTGCACTCGGGGCACTCGAAATAACGGCAAAAAAACTGGCCTCAGACTTGAAATTTCTCGGAATGCTCTTCGAATCGGTTGTCATCCGAGATTTGCGTGTATACGCTTGGGCGACAGGCGGAAGTGTCTCGCACTACCGAGACGCAACGGGACACGAAATCGATGCGATCATTGATTTCCCAGACGGCAGGTGGGGCGCATTCGAGGTGAAGATGGGGATGGGAGCTGTAGAGGAAGCTGCGACCAATTTACGGGCCCTTTCGGAAAAAATAGACACGTCAAAAACACCAGCCCCCTCAGCTCTATGCGTCATTACGGGTAATGGATTCGCACATCGCCGATCCGATGGCGTCTGCGTGATTCCCCTTGCGTCGCTACGGAACTAACGAGTTCAAAATACAAAAATCCTGCTCCAAGCCTCAAACCCTCTGTGTTAAAAATCATGCCTCTCCCTGCTCCTGGTTCCAGTCGTAGGCTACCTGTTGTTTTCAGCGCGGCGGCGAACCTCATGAGCGTGATCTGCACTTGCAAACGCGCTGGAGTGGAGCCCTACGCCTACCTGCTCGACGTCATTCGCCGCCTGCCCTCGATGAAGACAACCGAGCTCGCGCAACTACTTCCAACAGAATGGAAGCGAGCGCACGAAGCCCTTGCGGAACCCACGTCCGTACAACTGTAGTCAAGATGGGGTCGCAGCTACGGGCTTTGCTCTGCTGTGGCTACTTCTTAATCCATTTGCCAGCGGCGTTCATGATGTATTGTCCTGGCCTAGCCTGTTCGGCAAGCTGAGCGGCGCGGCGAGTGCCGACAAGTGCCGCTGTCGTGCCTTGATTCTTGGCAATGGCCGCGTACACCTGCCTACGGTCGCTATTTTCGCCGCTGATTATTTCCTGTGCAGCACCATCGAGCCCTCCCGACACAGCGGCCAAAAAGCCTTTGTTGTCTTCGCCGATTTTCCCGGAGTTTTTCAGGGTCTCAATTTGCGGTTTACGCGCGAGCATGCTGTTCTTGATTTGCTCGCCTTGAGCGACAGCACCTGAGGCAGGTTGCAGGGCGACGGATGTTAGAATGAGGGCGGAAAGAATGAGGGTAATTGCGTTTTTCATATTAGTTATTCTCCGTGTCTGGGGTTGCAATATCTGGTGTTGAAGCAAGGGGCTCTGTTAAGGGGGTCGTCGAGGTTTCCGGTGCTTTTACGATGGGTGCTGGGGTGACCGGTGTCGAATCAATGTCACCAAAGAAGTCGTCAAGCGCTCTGTCAACTTTCAGGTTGATGTCCAGCGTAATATGAATCGGCTTGATCTCATGGGTTGTACGGATACATCCCGTCAGCAGGGTTACGGCAAGCACCGTTAGGGTGAGCGGGAGAAAGAAGTTCGTTTTTTTCATGTAAGCCTCATTTTGATGCGCCAAGGTATGGTCACATCCCTTTGACGAAATTGGATTCAGTATTATTCAACGGTGCTATCGTTCATGATCGTGGCGAGGGGCTTGGAGAGGGAGATTAGCTTGTTGAGAGGGATTCGAAAGTTGGTGTCCAGAACAATCCCCTTGAACTCGCTTGCATTCTTTGATTTGACGATCTCGCCGTCTTTGATTGAATAGAATAGCTTATGGGAGGGCTTGCCGTCCATCTCGAATTTTAGTAGTAGATCCTCGCCTTCACTGTTAAGAACGAGGCGGATCCAAGCGTACGTGAATTGGGATAGCGCGTCGAGCGCGAGCGACGTTTCGATGGTGGCGGCTGCCGTACTGGCGATCAACTTGGAGGGCAGGAGTTGGACGGTGCCGGACTTGCCTGGTGCAGAGTGGAAATAGCCGTCTTTAATGGTGATTTTCCCATCCGTAATCACCATGGGGATCGTGCCGCTGAGTTTCCCACTTTCGCCTGTGTCGGTTCCGATGCCGAATTGTTGCAGGAGCCCCGCGAGCTTGAGCTGGTCCGCATGTAGCGTGAGCCAGATGTTTTGGTTCGTGCGGGTGATGCGGGTCGATTCTCCCCGTACTTTGCCACCGCACCAGTCGAGAATCAATTTATCCAAGTACCAAACAATGGGCGATTGCATACGAAAGATCGCCATTCCGGAATCGACACTGAAATTCCCCACCTTGAGATTCTTAAAGCTGAAGAGGTGCGAGTTGCTAGCGAGGCTGGGAAGGTAGGGCATTTCGAATGTCATTTGAATATCGGAGGCGGATAGCTTTTGTACAGGATTGTTGAGCGTGCCTTCGGAGAACTTGAATTTGAATGAACCACGTTGTGATTTTGGATTCATCAGGTAATGTGCATCGGCGAAAACCTTCCCGCCAATCACGAATCCTTCAAGTTCTGGCACGAGCTGCGGCAAGAGGCTGAGATCAAGGGACTGTTCGGCAAGCTGGAACGAGTTCGAGATGGTGGTGCCATCCTTGGCGGCTAGGTTGATCATCGTGCCGAAGGTTCCCTCAACGCCTAATCCTTTCACGGTGCCTTTGAGCGAAAATAAGTCCTGACTCGGTTGGTTGAGTGTGGCGTTTAACTTGGCGACCTCGACATCGCGAAATGCCGCGTCGGCATTTGCCTCTGCGAACAACGACAACGGCCTTCCTGAGTCAGAGTCTGCGGTGAAGTTCAGGCTTGCGTTTCGAAGGTTCACTTGCGATTGGGGTAAGGCGACGTCGGCAAATTTTAAGGTTGTGTCTCCAGCCAAATGTTCTCCGATTTGCTGAAACGACACGCTTCCCTCAATCCCGTTTTCGATCAACGCGATGCTTGCGCCTTCAGCGTCTTCGATCACAAGATGGTCGATTCCGAAATCGGAGGAGAAGGAGGATGTCGCTGATTCAGACCCTAGTTTTCCTGTGGCGTTGAATCGAGCCCCACCGCAGATCACATTAAAACCACCCGTCTTGAGTCCGCCCTGCCACAGCTTGGCGTCCTCGGTGAAATCGGCTTGGATGGAATGCGGATCGAGCTTGAACGTGACGACAAGTGGCGCATTGGTGGCGAGGCCGAGGCTGACGTTTCCTGTGAAGGTTTGTTCGGAGATCGTGTAAACAAGGTTGGTCGCATCGAGAGATGCTGTGATCCCAGCAAGCGTCGCTTTCAATCCGGTGAGCGAAGCCTTGACGCGTGTTCCATCGCCCGTTGCTTTGAATTCAGGATTCAGATTAAAAGCTCCGTCAGGTGTTTCAATGGCTGCATTCGCAGTAGCCAAGAGGCCAATCGTTTTCAGCGACGTTCCGTTTAGATTGAGGAGCGTAGTTGATTTGAAATCGCCGGAGACGCGTCGAATGGATTCCGGAAGATTTTTCCGCATCGAATAGGGGAGGGAATCGGTTGAGAAGATCCCGTTGAGTTGAACGGCGATTTCTTCTGCACGGGTATCGCAAGCGGCGTCGATCGAGATTTTGCTGGACGCTATCGTGGCATTGAGGCGAGCGGTGATGGTTTCCCAGGGGGTGCTTCCCGTCGACGAGGCAACCAGGTCAATTGGAATGAGAGTGCGTTCGATTCCTAAATCGAGAATGAGATGACCCTGCAGGCTGATCAAGCCTACTGAAATCGGAACTTGCTGAAGCGAGCGAAGTGAAAACGTAGCCGCCGGCTTTGCGTTGTTCTCTGTTTTTGGGGGGAACAGTTCAGCAGCAGGGATGCGAAAGGTTCCATTGGTCGCAACAGCCAGCAAGGAGACGCCATTGAGACGGATCGAGTCGATGTGGCCACTAAGCAAGCGAAACGGTCGGTAGTTGAGTGCGCAGGAATCGACTTGGACAGGAATCGATTCGTTAGCGGAGTCTTCGAAAAAAGTTACTGAAAGGTCGCTTCGATAAAGTCCTGCGTGGAGGAGTCTGAACTCTGCCACACCGTTTGCCATGAGATTGCGCAGGATTTTGTTCACTTGCCAGTTTACGATCGCGGGCAGGAAAACGATGACCGCGAGAGCGGCAATCATTACTGTACAAAACCAGCGTACGAGACGGGGGCGCTTTTTTTTGCTCTTTTTAGTCGTCACGGTTGCTCCTGCTGGTTTTGCACCGCGAAAGTTAGTATTCTGGATTTCTAAAGGGCGGCAAGTTTCTCTGCGGATCGTGCGCTGACTTTATCGTAGAGGCTGCTTCCATGCGAATCAATGCCAACAACGGCAGCGAACCCTTCGACATCGAGGACCCACATCGCCTCGGTCGCACCGAAGGTGTCAAGGAAGTGCACGTCGAGAACCTTCTTGACCGTCGTGGCGATAACGGCGGCAGCGCCGCCGACGGCTTGCAGGTAAACACAGCCGTGCTCGCGACAGGCCTCGAGCGTGTTTTTACCCATCCCTCCCTTGCCGATAACGATTTTGATGCCTTGTTGGGCAATGACGGTTGCCATGTACGGTTCTTCTCGCATCGAGGTTGTAGGGCCAGCGGCAATGATGCGCCACGAACCATCAGGACTCTGCTTCACGATCGGACCGCAATGGAACATGGCACCCTCAGTCAAATCGACCGGTGTCTGATGTGTTTCCGCAAGATGTTTGTGAAGGCGATCGCGCCCCGTGAAGACGATACCTGAAAGAGAGACGATGTCGCCCGCCTTCAGCGTTGACGTTTGTTCACGTGTAAACGGGTAGCTTAAAGAAATGTTAGGCGTGCTCATTTGGCGAACATCTTGGGTGGGGGTAACACACGAGCGATGACGACGGGTGCCGCGGGCTCTGTGGCGGGTGAAGGCTCGACAACTTTCGTGGTTTTGGTGATGACGACAGGATCCTCCATGACAGGCTCCACGATTTCCTGCGCTGCGACAACTGGAACGTCTTTGTCCCTTTTGCTCTGTGGCCCAGAACTATTGGCCGCGACTATAATAACAATTACCACGGTAAGAAAAACTAAGACTCCCGTGAGAATGTAGCGTTTGCGGATTTTCGATTCTTCGTCGTCATCCGATGTGAATAAGGTCTCAAACTTCTCGCGGGTCCATTTCATGGCATTCCCAGACAGGACCGCGATGTGCTTGAATGCGTCGGCGAATGCATCGCCGATGGAGGGGCGTGCCGGTTCGTCGTCCCTTTTCCGTCGCGCTGGTTTTTTTGTTTGAAGAGGGCGTGCTGGCTCTTCCTCGGTTTCGACACGAGGCGACCGTTTTGTTGCAGAGGGAAATTTGAAGGGCTCCTGGGCTTGTGCGATGGGTTGTGGAGGGACGGCCGCAGAACCCCCTTCGAGTTTGAAGGTGTTGGCCTTGTGTACAGCGTCGGCTGTCGAGCGTGGCTTGATGATTTCGCCGTCTTCCGAAAGCGCGGGAACTCTCGGCCTGACGGGTTCCAGCTTGGCAATTGGAGAAGCTGGTTGTCGCGGTGGTGGCGGGTTTTGCGTGTTAAGGGCATAAGGAGAGTGCGCCGTAGGCAGGGTTACCGAGGAGGCTCTTGCGTAGGTGTGACGCGGTGGGGACGGGGGAGTGGGGTCGACGGACTCGAGATTTTCTTCTCGGTCGTCAGCTTGGGCCTCGCCCGCGGGCTCTGTGAGGATTTTCTCCACAAGCGCCACGGTTTTTTTCTTCTTCTTCAGATCCGCATTGCCTTCTGGGTTTGCAAGAAATTCCGCAACTAAGGGTGCAGGGTCAAGACCAACTGCTTTAGCGAAGAGCTTGATGAAACCCTTGCCATAGACGGGGGCGGTGAAGCGATGATAGTCCTCGTCTTCGATTTCAGCGACCATCTGTGTAAGCATGTGGGTGCTCTCGGCTACATCTTTGTGGGTGAGACCTAATGCCTCGCGTGCACTTTTGAGTGTTTCGCCTATTGCCATTTTGGAATTCCTCGATATCGTTTGTTTACTCGTCATGCGTTCGTTGTTTCGGCGTCGTCGACAAGTTCGTCGTCGTCGTTGAGCGTGGTTCTCAGAATGTCCCGTGGGGCGGCACCATTTGCAGGGCCGATGCATCCCCGCCGTTCCAGCTCATCCATGACTCTTGCTGCTCGGTTGTAACCAATTCGGAGAACGCGCTGGATTGAAGAGGTAGAAGCTCTGCGCGTTGTGATGATGCATTCGAGGGCTTTCACCAGCAGCTCGGCATCCGCATCTTCTTCGGAATCTTCTCCTGGATTTTCCTCGCCTTCGTCGCCGAAATCCTCCTTCGGCGGCTTGATAATCATCCGGTCGAGCTTATTCTTGATCTCATCGACATAGATAGGGTCACCCTGCTTTTTAAACCACGAGACGAGTTCGGTGACTTCATCTTCTTCGATCCACGTTCCTTGCGCGCGCGTTAGCGTACCGTTGGGGTTGCTGAAGAGCATGTCGCCCATGCCGATGAGATGCTCTGCTCCTTTGGAATCGAGAATGGTTTGACTGTCGACGCGCTGGGAGACTTTGAAGGCGAGTCGTGCTGGGAAGTTGGCTTTGATCAGCCCCGTGATGACGTTGACAGAAGGCCGTTGTGTGGCAAGGATCATGTGGATGCCGACGGCGCGCGAAAGCTGGGCGAGACTGACCACGCGAGGTTCCACTTCCGCTTGCGCAGACATCATCAAATCTGCCATTTCATCGATCACGATGACGATGTAGGGCAGTTTTTCGGGCATGTTCACCGCATCATCTTGATTATCTTCGGTAAAAAAGGTTGTTTGCTTGGCTTGTTCGCGGTTGTTGAAGCTGGCAATGTTTCTTACGCCTGCATGCTTGAACATCTCAAGTCTGCGCTTCATCTCGATGATAGCCCATTGGAGCGCGGCGGCGACTTTCTTGGGCGCAGTGATGATGGGCACGACAAGATGTGGTAAGTCGGCGTAGGGCGTGAACTCCACCATCTTGGGGTCGACCATGAGGAGGCGCAGATCATCAGGCGTACGTGAAAGCATGAAGCCAGCAAGGATTGAATTCAGACAGACGCTTTTACCGGAGCCCGTGGTGCCCGCGATGAGGATGTGGGGCATCTTGGCGAGGTCGGCGATCACTGGGTTGCCACTCACGTCCATGCCAAGGAGCATCGGGAGGGCGAGCTTTTGAACGGCAGCTTTCCATTCGGGCCGTTCCGCGACTTCGCGGAGGGAGACGGTACGGCGATTGCCATTAGGCACTTCGATGCCCATGACGTTCTTCCCGGGAATCGGTGAGAGGATGCGCAGACTTCGAGCCTGAAGCGCCATCTGCAAGTCGTTCGAATAGGTTGAAATTTTATCAACGCGCACCCCGGGAGGCGGCTTGATTTCGTAGCACGTAATGACGGGGCCACTGATCACGTTCGCGACCTGCACATTGATTCCAAATTCGGCAAGCGTGCCTTCGATGATCGCTGTGTTTTCAGCGATCTCGGTTTGGTTGCCGGACTCGACGACGAGCGGAATCGGGTGCAAGAGTTTCGTTGCCGGTAGTTTGTAGGAGACTTCATTGGGGACGAATGAGGTCGTTACCGGCGGCTTCCGAGTTGTTTCTGGATTTCGGTTCGAAACGGTTCTGGAGAGAGGCGGGGGTGTAATGTTCTCGGCTTCGGGGCGTCTTTGACTGAAAGCAGGAGGCCGAGCGAATATGGCCTCTTCCCCCTCGTTTTGTGCGATTCGACGAGCTTCTCGCTCTGCGATTTTGCGAGCCTTTTCCGCTTCGCGTGCACCTTTGGCCTGTTCGCGTTCGGCGAGCCGAGCTTCTTTCGCAGCCATCTTCTCGCTGAGAATCCGCTGACGTTCCTCTTCACGGGCACGTTTGCGAATTTCTGCTGGGTCCTCTCCTTCGTCAAGGGTATCCTCAATCTGCCGTCGTATCTGGACGTCTCTGACCCGTAGGGTATAAAAATACTCCATCATCGCCATCGGGCCGATGATCATAATCGTGGAGACGAACAAAATTGTACCATACAGTGCGGCTGTTCCGCCGCTCCCGATCCAGATCGAAAGGGTTCTGTCGTTGAGCAGGTAGCCAATACCTCCGCCGGCATTGGGAGCCAAGTTCAAAGTTGCGCGCGAGAGCAAAGGGGTGAAGGAATCATTTGCGAACTGGAGTAGGGCGCAGGCTGAAAAGGAGAAGAGAAGCATCCATAGGGGCTTCAAACTCAGCCGCTTGCCGATCATCATCATGACGCCGACGGCAACGCAGAACAAAGGCACCAGCAGGGCACCGAGACCAAGACACAAGAAAAAAAAGTACGCATTCCAAGCCCCCAAAACGCCCATCCAATTGTGGGCCATCTCATTAGCGGGGGCGACAAGGACGGAAATATCTGAAGCATCGTATGAGGTCAGACCGAGAAACGTGATGACTGCATAGCCGATGACCGGAACTGAAGCTACGCGCCACAGCACCGACGAAGGTCTTTCGGCATTGCTTGCACCGATCTCCTTAACGATTTTAGACATACCCTGAAAACTCCTTGAATCAACTTTTAGAAGTATAACACATGGCATTTACCAAGGCAAATCGCAAATTTTTCACGTAATCGGTCAGGCACAGGGCACAGGGGGCTGTGCCTGACCGACTACAGTCGCTAGTGGCTAGTATTGTCCAGACCTCACTAAATAGAGATTTTTTCTACTTTTCTATCGCAAGTTCAATTCCCTCTTCTAATGAGGTTTCGAGCACGAGTCCCGTTTCCCCCAATGCGAGTACAAGTACGAGATTGAGGCTGCCGAGAA
>CAZUAY010000072.1:0-15053 GCA_964618405.1 uncultured Lentisphaerales bacterium | reverse complement strand
GATGGCCGATTTTGGAGTGCGGCGGCAAGCGGTATTCCGCGCGACGCCGCTTTCGGTTAAACGGGGTGCCTCTGAGCAAATCCAACCGGACAGGTCAACGGAACGAGGATGCGCCCAATAAATGATTCTGAACAACATCATGACACTGTAAATAACAACCCGAGTCATTCAGCCCCGGTTTTAGACGCCAGTCCACTTTTTTCCTCGTTGTCTTATTTCTTGTTTTCAGGGTTGACCCCGATGATCCGCTTAGAGCGTGATCGCCAGCGCGAATCATACAGGTTTAATTTGACCCGGCGATACGGTCACAATAAAGTCAGTAACAACAACTATTATTGATACCCAATCGAAAAAAAAGTGACACCATCCTCATCAAATATAACTACAAAATTTGACACAACGAGTTCAGGAGTCGTTTCAATTGGTAAATGAGATATTGGTGGTTTATAAAGCATCAGAGTTTCGCCTGTCCCATCACTGCTTGACAGAGAATCAGGTTGCCCCAAGATACGGATAACATCATTATATGACATTTCTAACCGAATCTCTTGACATCGTTCCATCCATGAAGTGAACTTTTGATTTCGACTCTTCTTAACGCTTTCCTTGATTTGTAACACCCCACGTACGATGCCAAACGATGCCAGGACAAGAATAAATAAAACTACAAAAACATCTTTTTTTTTCATGCTCTTTACCACCCATAATGTTGAATCCCTAAAGTCCCACTCATCGGATTGTGGATCCAAGACATGGTACTTTTTGCTTGAGCAAAACTCATGTCATAGACTACACCATTTGGCTTTTCGTAAATTGGCTTCCAAAACCCAGAAACGTAATACGTAACAACACAACACCTACATGACCTGGGAGCTGATATGGTAGTCTGGTGTGAGCCAAAGTCAGCTTGTTTTGGTGACTGTCTAGTGCACATGTCTAATCCTTTTTTAAGAACGTCAGACTCTTTATTAAAAAAACAGATAGCGTCTACAACAATTGTTGTGGCAGCTCCTGCAGCAGAGACCCCTACTGTAGGTTCTAGCTGTGGTCTGTGACAACGCACCAAGGTTTGGTGCTGAACCAATGGGTGAATGTAATTTCAGATTGCTGATTGGTGATTGTGGATTGATCCGTATAGACACCTGTATTGCCAAACGGATCGTATTCGCGATGAGCGGCGATGATGCCATCGGTGGAGACGTATTCCATAATGTTGCCATTGGCGTCCCAAGCGGGATGGTATGTGGCAGAGTCTGCAACCGTTTCTGCAATTATATTGTAACCATCCCAGAGGTAGGAAGTGGCCTTTTCTTCCTCCCTGCTCCAAGCCTCTGCGTCTCTGTGTTTAATTTCCTTCCATACCATGCGGCCTTGATGATCGTAGGCGTAGGATACGAACGAGGTCTCATTGCTCGCAAGGATCAACCTGTTCTCCCCGTTCCACGCATAAGAGACGTGCCGTGCGACGGCCAATCTCGTCGTTGGTGTAGTCGAACGCAGAGATGAGGTTGCCGTTGAAGGCATTCGTTACGGCTGTGATGAGGTTACGGTTCGGCTCGTAGCTGCGAGTCCAGGCACGGCCGCTGGAGGCGGTCATGCCGGAGGCGAGCGAGGTATTGGGGAGGTAGGAGTATGCGAAGGTGGCGGCGGGCGGCAAGCCTTCGCCCTCAGCGACTACGGAGGAAATGCGGCCGTAGGTGGTGTACGAGCTGGAGCTTTTCGGCTCTTCGACCCAAGCAGAATTGCAAGCGTCAGCCGTATTCTCATTGTAGACTCTTATTTTAAAATTTGCGGCATGGCCTTCGCAAGGGTTTGGGTTTCGATGAAATTCTCGCGACAACCGAGGCGCTCATAAACGCGGGAGGGCCACGTCCAAGTCGTGTGGCCCGGGTTGATCAAGGCAACTTTGCGGGGCGCCATGAGTCCCACGGCTTGAGGCATATCGAAGGCGCGCAAGATGCCGAGAATCGGCGCACCGTCAAGATGCGAACCGGGCGCGTCTTCTAGAATCACGCCGGCAATACGCTCATCAAGAATTCCTCGATAGAGCGCGGCGACACCGGCGTCGCCCTTGCCGTAAAGATAAATTTCATATCCCTTCAGCGCATCCAGTCCCAAAAGGTAATCGACCGCCACGCCAATGTCATGGCAGGTCATCATTACGGGCGTTGAGCCGGTCAAGGGAAAGGCGAACGGCAGTAGTTTTTTAATAGAGAAATCGCCCGATGAGGGAGTAAGACAGGTCAAGCCGCTTAATCGCGGTTCAAAACCTGCGCTGGCCGCCTGGCCTGGGGGAATGCAAGTGAGAACCTCACCCAACACGTCACGCGAACCTCCGCCCGGACCGGAAACTCCTAGAACAAGCGCAGGGCGGCTGTTCTTCGGTATTTGGGTGTAAATCCAGATATCCATGCCGTCAATCTGCCCCCGATATTCAGTTTGGGTTCCCCACTTCGTGATTGGCTTGATAAACGATTTTCCATTGTCACCATGAAATAGCGGCAGAGATTGCAGTGCTTTGCGACGAATGTCTGGCCACGCCTCGGGCGTATTCGGGAGCGGCACAACGCCGCGTGGTGAGAGCAGTTGCGGCAGTAGATCGAGCCGATTGGGAAAGGGCGGAGTTCCATTAAAAACCGAGACGGCGCTTTCCTTCAATTCCACGCCGCCACGTTCCAACATCGGGTTGTCTTTCCCCGCCACGTAGCGATCAAAGAACCGGCTCGTGGCCTCAGTAAACTCTGGGTGATCGCTGTGACCACCCGCGCAGGTCACCAATTGGCAAGATTCCTCTTTTGAGTAAAGTGCATAGACCTTTCGGGTTCGTTCAACCATCGCGCCGACAACTTGAGGGTTGAAAATCATGTCATCATCGGCATTGCAAAACAACACGGCGCGCGGAGCAATGAGGGCAGCGAACTCGCTCGTATCGCGTCGGTAAATGTTGTTGGGGTACATGCAATTGCAGTGGCTGATCAGATGTCGGTTGGCAATGGCGTCAAAGGGGGTGCTCACACCACACATTGTAGAGACCGCCTTTACACGTTGATCGGCAATCGCAAGATGAAAACTGCAGGCTCCTCCGCCTGAGATGCCGGTCACGGAAAGCCGTTCTGGATCCACGTACGCATCTGCTGCGAGTACATCGAGGGCGCGCATCGCGTTCCACATTTCGCCACCGGATGCGGTATAGCCGAGTGCCACCCATGAATCCATTTTCGCCACTTCACTGGCATGATGTTCGCCGGGGTTGTCGTTCTGCTCAATGGTGTCGACAATCAGGCAGACATAGCCGCGGCGAGCCCAGAATATCGGACGAGATTGATAGGAATGGGAGCCTATTCCACCATGCCCGCAGACGTAAAGCACTGCCGGCAACCTTCCTGCTGGGAGTGGGTCGGGATAATACACGCAGGCCGAGGTCCAGCAATCGGGCAGAATCTGGAAGCCGATCCGGCGGCCCCGAAAACCTTTCCCAGCAAAGGTGCCGTACTCGGTGACCTTTAAGTCGCACCGGTCTGGAAGCGGATCAAGACCCATGGAGTGCATGAATTCTTGGTACCTTTGCGGACGAATTCGTTTCCAGTCATCAAGTGTGTACACCTCGTTCAGTGCATTATGCGCCATGTCTTCAGCGCAGTCCGATAAACTTTGCCAGAGTGTTATTCCCATAAAACTTCCAGTTGCTATTAACGTTAAATTTGTTCGCCTGTTGGGCTAACGGCTTATTATTCCACGACTAAATTACCAAGTTTATCGAGAACACGAAACACTTTTTTACCCGTCGGGGAGAGCGCGTAACACGGTATGCCATCCTCGGCAAAACGAGCGCGGCATACGTTGATGCCCCAGGGGTTGGTTTTGTCTGGCCCTTTTACGCCAAAATCATCCGTTGGAATCAATATTTCTGCATTCCAGCCATCCTTTTCTTTCTGAATTGCGACCTGTGTGCCGGGGTTCCAAAGTGTCGGCGTGGTATCTCGGCTAATGATCGTAACATCTTGGCTTTCATCCCAAATAATTCCATCTGGATTAACGGCGATCTTGAAAAAAGAACGTTGCGGCGTTTCAAGGTACACTTCAATGACATCGCCGTTGAAGATGTCGAAATCGTCGTTGCGGGTTCCTTTCACGACGATTTTATCCATCGCCGGCTCACGGCAATTCACACCGATGATAAGTGCAGATTTATCTGGAGTCATGCGAAAGGCCACCTGAGTGGATTTTTGTTCTGAAACGGCTTCACCGGAGACCAAATCGCGCATCGGGTACCAGGTGTTGTCAGCCTGCCAGAACGGCTTTTTAAGGTCGCCATCAATTTTGAAAGGAATTCCGCTGATGCTGCCGCTAAAATCTGGGCCTGTGCGATTTAGCTCCGCAAACATCGATTTCAACGGCTGCATTTCCGATTCAATCTGGGCAATTCGCTTATCATAAACAGAGTCTTTTCCGGCTTTTTCCCGGGCACGCCTGAGGATGTCGAAGTACTGGTCTACATCTTTTTGCTTCAAAAAACCGGCTACAATCGTAATGCTCCGCGTTTCCGGCCGCATCCAGACTTCTTCTGCAAATTCATAGAATTCCTTCATTTCGGCCTTTGCCGGGCCGAAATAGAGATCATAGTACTCATTGAGCATCTTTTCGCGATCCATGTCGGGATCCCAGTAGAGCTTGCCCTGCCAGTAGTGGAGTATATGGCTCAGACCCGGGCAGAGGAGCCTCGGCGGTTCTCCTTTGGGATATTCTGGAGCGATCTCGATGAACTTGCCTTCGCAGACACCGTTCAATTTTTGCATGTCTTCCTGGAGGAGTTTTGTGAAAAAGACTGGGTAACGCGGCCTGCCAGGAGCGTAAAAAAGGTAATGGTCGAAGGTATACATTCTTTTCGAGGTCAGCATATCGAGCCATTTCGAGCGTATTTTCTCGAGGGCTCTGCCTGAGGGTAAAAAAAGAGTAGCGGTGGCGTATGCCATGTGGAGTGTAACGTTCTCCGGCAGTTTTGTGACCTGAGAAGGTGGATTCTCGAAAGTGGTGTAAGAAATGCACGCCAGATATTTGTCGGGATGCGTCTTTTTCAATTCCTTTGCTACAAAAAGCCAATAATCCCAGACATAATCAGAAAACCCTTTGCCTTGCTTAGACCAGATTCTGGCATCGCGCTCATCGATTTCGGTAAATCCATCGGGCATGCCCACCGACATGGCTACCAGCGGAGGATACGCTTCAAATGTTTTATTCAGGTAATTGACGGAAGCCTTTCTGAACCCGAGATCGGTTAATCGCGGCACACCACGAGCGCCCATGCCACTGATCGGTTTGCCGTTAGCCATGGCAAAATATTCTGGATGCTCTTTTCTCTGCTCCGGCTGGCTGATAATGTCCCACGTGGTATGATTGCAATAATACAAGTAAGAAGCCCCATACTTGAGCCGCTTGAACCACATCACACCTTCATTATCAGCTCGCATCGCACCATAAAACGTAAAGTCACGGTAAGGAAAGGCCGGCGTTTTGGTGAGGTTTTGATTGGGCACTTCGATCGTTTTCTTTTCTGGAATGACCGTACCGTTTTCATAGGGCATGTACCACCGTACACCGAGCTGTTCTAAAAACTCGGAAGTCGCGTAAAGCGTGGCGGTGGCGTCCATGGTGGAAAAGCCGAGGTGTGCGTTGTAGGTGCCGGGGCCTACCCCTGGGACAGAAAATTTTTCACCAGCGAAGGTCTGCCAGTTTGTCAGCCCTTCGCCTGACCGTGCGTAAGGAAATGGCTGACGTTGTTCATCTCGCCCAATCAAAGCCAGATAATTATCTCTGGCAACAATCTTGAATCCTTCTGCCTTTAGATCGTCTACGGATAGGCCAAGTTTTTTAGTATATTCACTTGCTCCCACATAGACGTGATTTTCGAAATTTTCCGATGGGGCACTGACGATAGTCAGCGTTGCGCCAGAAATAAGTTTAATGTGCTTTTGTAGGTCCTCGGCAGCAAGTTTTACACTGGAAAGAGAGTGGGTGTCCGCTACAATATCAGCAAGCGGTTGGCCATCTTTTACGAGTGTTACGCTTCCATAAACGGTGCTGATTAATGACAGCGAAAGCAAACCGAGCCCTATGTTTTTTTGAATGTGTTTCATTTTCATCCTTTGTCTTCTTAATAGGGTTTCTCTTCCATAAGGAGCCAGAAATTGCGAGATTTGCAGCATGCTACTCGACTACCAATTTCCCGAACTTGAGCAACACGTGGAATGAAGGCGATCCTGTCGGCGAAAAAGCCGAAAACTCCCTTGTCTCGCCGCGCAGACGTTGGCGACACACATTGAGATACCAAGGGTTGTCCGCCGAAGGTTGCGAGCCGGCAATGCCGTTGTCTGGGTCGAGCGTCTCCTGCTCATCACCTGCTGCAGGCAAGCGGATTTCCAGCGTCCAGGCATCCTTTCCACGGTAGGCCGCCACCTTGCCCTGCGACGCCCACAACGTGTTAAGCCCCTCGTTTCGGTCCATGTCCACCATGGCTCCTGTCGGGCTGATGGCAATCTGGTAGTAAGAATGGACGGAGGTCTCAATCAGGAGCTCAATATTGTCACCGTTGAGAATATTTGTATTTCCATCCTCGTCAGATCCTATATTCAGAGAGCCCATTTCCGAGTCCTCGCATACAATTCCGAGGTACAGGCTGTCGCCAGCCCAAACCATCTTGACCGATCCGCGTTGTGCCGCCAGTTCACCTGTGACCAAATCTCTAAGCGGGTACGCTTCTGCATCGGCCCAGAACGCATCGTCTAGCTTGCCATCAACGGTCAGGGTAGCCAGATCGCCCTTCCCAGCAACCACGACTGGAACATTCTTGCGCCCTTCGGCCAGCTTGTCGCGTTTGTCGCGGAGAGGAGCCATGAAATCGTCAATCAGAGCGATACGTTTGCCGTAGACCGTGTCACCCGCCGCCTGCCGAGCCTCGGCCAGAAACACCCCCAGTTGGTCGATTACCTTGCTATCCTTGTGGGCGGTCTTCCAGTTGACTTCTGCATACTCGACAAAGGTGCGCATGGGTTTTGCGGCCGGCCCATAGAACTTGTCATAGTATTCCGTCAGCAGCGCATCGACGTCCTGATCTGCGTCCCAGTAGAGCCGAGCCGAAACATAGACGTTGAGATGGTTAGCGGCCATAGCATGTCGAGGGATGTTCCAAGCAGGCCAGTATTCGCTGACTTCAATAAAGTCGCCCTTGGATTTCCCCTTCAGATAGCTCAGGTCATCGGCGATGATGTGAGGAAAGTAGACTGGAACTCCGTCCCAGGCACCGTTTGGCCGACCGTGCAGATAATAATCCCAGATGGTTAACTCCTTGGACGGCAATTTCGCCAACCAAGCTTCTGTGAGCTGGCGGAACATTTTACGGTTCTCGGGATCAATAAAGTTACTGCGCCACCGGCAGATGGTGATCGCCACATTCGGACTCATTTTGTCGATCTTCGACGGAGGCAACTGGTAGCCGGAGTACGCGATGCAGTGTACGATTCGATCGGGGTTGGTCTTGTACAGCTCAATCGCGACGCGATTTACGAAACCCCATACGTAATCCGACATGCGCCCGTTCCAGCCTCGCTCGAAGGTGCCCTTGTCCTTGCACAGGTCACACTGGCATAGATTCCCGTAACCGTCCAAGGGGCCAAGGTCGATCATGCGCTGTTCGGGATAGATGCGGAAAATCGCTTGCGCGTATTTAACCGTCGCCTCAAAAAAACCCTCGGATGAAAGACAGGGCTCGCCCGTCCCAGACCTCGTGTTTGTTGCCCGCTGTCCGTCAGCCATCGCGAACCAGTCCGGATGCCGCTTGTCACGAATGTGCACGTTGCGCAGCCCGTGACCGAATCCACTCCCAAATCCACTCAGTTCGCGACCGCTGTTGAGCCCCAGACGGAGTTGCCACATGATGTAATCCGCAGAACCGCGACGGAAATCGTTGAAGTAGATATACAGGTTCCGAAGGGGGAAATCAGGGTGAACGGTTTTGTCGAGCGTGGGTAGTGGAATACTGGCCGCACGGGGAACGACCTCGCCGAGTTCGCCGGGGAAATACCAGCGTACGCCCTGCATGCGCAAGAATTCGTAAACAGCGTTGAGTGATCCGCGCTGATCGCCGGTGAAGAGGTCTAGACCCGAGTGCTTTGCGTTTCTGCCCATGGGATTACCAAACATACCGCCAGTCAGTTCGTCCCATTTATCGAAATCTACCTGCAGCCCCCCTTCGTAACCGATATAGGTCTCCGTCTCTGTAGAATCGCTGTCGTGTCCAAGCAGAACCAGCCAGTTGGGGCCGGATACCATGCGAAAGGCGTCGTAAGGAAGCCCTTCGTCTTTCACATTCAGACGGTCGGTGTGATCACTACGCCCCACATAGACCTGAACCGCAGTGCCTTTCGTCGGTTGCGTGACGATAGGAAGCTTGGCACCGCTAATCTTTTCGATATAAGTTTGTAGCTCATTGGCCGCCAGCTTGGTCATGCGTGGTGGCGTCTCAGGCATGACGATCTCCGCCTGAGTTTGGCCATCCTTTACCAAAAACGTATCCCCATGAGTAGGCAGGCAGAAACCTGCGCAAACGACAAGACCTAACAACTTTTTCCATCGTCTGATTCTTTGCTTTTTCATCATTTTTTCCTTGTTTGTAAACGCTCGCAGTTTCAAGTGAGATTCTAACACCTATCGCACCTCATAACAACCCAGATC
Organism: uncultured Lentisphaerales bacterium; assembly: GCA_964618405.1. GTDB lineage: Bacteria > Verrucomicrobiota > Kiritimatiellia > RFP12 > UBA3636 > JBBQIY01. Next base: position 6,326 of record CAZUAY010000072.1, on the reverse strand, counting down.
CACTTTCTCCGATACAACGAGGCGCATTCACGATTCATGACCGGTCAGGCTCGCCACTCGCAACTCGCAACTCGCTACTTCCCCCCTGTGGCTGGCCTCGGTGAGGCCGGAATCGTGATCATGACGCTTCCACTCCGTATTATTTCTTCGCCTCCAGGACCTGCACAAACACAGGCCGCCAGATGCCACCATGGCCAATCGAGTTGTTCACCCGGACGGCCAGCACGTTCGACTTGCCAAACTCGATGAACTCAGGCGCCACTTCCGCAACGAAGGGAGCCTCCCACAAATTGTTAATCGACATCCCCTCGGATGTAATGCTGTGTTCTCTCACCAAGTGTCCGTTCACGTACACCCAGGCCTGCTCGTCGACAGCCGCGAACATCAAGCGAAGGGCTTTTCCTTTCCACTCGGCAGGCACGGTGAACTTCACGCGATACCAGCCGTCACCCTGAAGGTCGCCGACCGCTGCAGTCTCCCCCCACATCCCGGGCACTTTCACGGGAATCCAGTCGGTCTCACGGGCATCCACCTGCTGCCAGCCATCCTTAGTCCCCTGCTCCAGCGGATCGGCCCGGAACAGCCACGGCCCCAATGGGGTTGGCAACAGGTTGGGAAGATCCTTCCATGCCGTAGGGATTTCGGAAGTTTGCTCATTGTATTCTTCGCGCCACACCTGTGCCGGGGGCTTGGCCGAAGCGGATGCCCCATCGCCAACGAACGACAGTTCGCCGTTGCCGCGTGGATCTTCGATGCCGGTACCACCCTGAATGATAGACCAAGCGTAGGATTCGCCTTCTGGCGCACCAGCCGGGTTCGTGCGTTGGAAGTTGGCATACCAGACCTGCCCCGGCTGGATGACAGCCGGTGGGATCGATTTCAGAGGAATGGTCATCATCACAATCCAGCGGTTGTTTTTGGGGTCGCGGACAGCGGTGTGAGTCCAGTCGGCGCGCCATAATGTATCGAACTTGTCGTAGTCGAGGTTCATGAGATCCTCGATCAGTCCGCGCGCCGCTTGGGTACGGGAGGAGGGCGAAAGCCCGGCCGTGAAGCGGTAGGTGATAGGCGATCCGACCGTGGGCATGAGGAAAGCTTCGACCCGCTCCTTTGCGACTGCGTCTGCAGGGGCACTAGGGGGCAGTTCATTGTCAAATCGAATATAGAGATTAGCGGCGTCATACATCGATCGAACTTGCGAGCGCAACGGCGTGGCACTCGCGACGTTCTGCGCGGTGAGCGCTTGAGCCGGGATACGATCCCAGTCTGGCGAATCGAGCTTTACCGTTCCCTTGGCCTGGCCAGCGAGGAGTCGTTTTGCGTTCGCCAGCGGTGCCTGACGTTTCGCGGTGGTGTCCCAGTTGAAGAAGGTTTTTTGATAGGGTTCTTGATAGCCATCGCGCCTCAACTTGAGCATTTCGCTGCTGTGCCCCATGGGTGGGAACATCTGGCGTGGCCAGCCCTTGAGCTCGTTACCCTTGGCGAAAAGCGTATCGACCTCGGCTCTCAGGGCGTCAACCGCGTTTAAAAGTCGAGCGAGCGACGCAGCGTCGTTCGACGCTTGGTACGCGTTATAGAGGTGGACAGCCATGACAACGCGCTTGAGATAATCAAACTCACGGCGAACGAGTTTTAGGCGCGTTTGCACCTTTGGATCGGCATCGCTTTTCTCGGCCAGTGCTAACTGTTTTTCCAACGCCTCTACGAGGCTCACTGGATAAAGAAACGCAATCACGGGTTCTGGACTAGACAGGTGCTTGCGGCTGCGACCGCACATATCGCGGAAAGCCCATCCATCCTCACGCGTAGCCATGTAGCGGGAATAGATTTCGAGGGAGTTGTAGAGCTGGTCATAGAAGCTCATCATCGCTGGGGCAGATTTTCCAAATGCCGCTGAGACAAACTCGGTGACGAGCGTCTTGGCATTGTGGGCATCGGGGCCGTCGAACATGCGTCCCATGGTGTAGTAGGTGGGGCCTTCTAGACCGAACACGACACCGCCATTGCCGTCGCGGCTGATGGAGCGGACATTGGCCGCCATCAACCGGTTCGCTGCGGTTTCGACGTAGAGGGGTGTCCGCATCGGAAAATAGCGCGGCATCATATTCGGGCACCAGTAGTAGAGATAAGTTGAAAAACCTTGCGGCGCTCCAAAATTTTCCCAATCCCTGAAATCAGAGTCTTTGGTACCACAGAGCGCAAGTCGGACGTTTGGCGGAAATGAAGTAAAAGTTTTGGGTAGAACTTCGGTGATTGCGTACACGGAAATCGTGACGATCCGATCCGGGAATTCCTTGTACGCCCGTTCGGCGAGGTTACGGTGGAGAATCCATACTTTTTCGCTCCAGTCAGAACCCGTACCAAAGAGCTGTTTGCAGGGTTCGCACTCACACCCGCGGAATCCGTCGGGCTGTCCGAGTCCTACATTCTGGTAACCCATCTTAAAGAGCTTCTCCATGTCCTTGTAGAGAAGTTCCTGCACCTCGGGGTTGGAGATACAGTACTGCACCTGGGCTCCGCCTCCAGTTAAAACTCGCTTTCCGCCAAGCAAGGCAAAGTATTCAGGATGAGCTGAGAAGGCCGCCTCGGAGGGTGGAATTGAGCGACTCCAGCTATGGATAGAGTGGTCGATATCGACCAGCGGGAACCGGTTCTGGGCCAGATGGTAGAAACTCACCACGTAAGGGAAGGTGACATCATACTCCATCATCGGTATTTTCTTCACATCGAGATCTGAGGGCACGGCAATCCTGGATGCAGGCCTATACTCGATGGTGGGTGTCATGAGCAGATCGACGCCGGCAACACTCGCCAACGGGCTCCATGCATTGTTATCCGGGTACAGAAAACGCGTTCCGAAGTACTCCTGCAGGAAGTCCGTTGCTGCTTTTGCAGTTCCAATCCGATCGAAACCAGAAGCATTGGGCGTATCCACCCCTCTCCCCGGTGCGGACTCATCGCGTCCGGCGATGATAAGGTCGCGTCCTATCGCTTTGAAGACATAGCTCCAACCCTTGAGCTGCCCAAAATCGACACCCTTGACCCTGGCGAATTCGGTGTCGCCAAGAAGAATCCCAGGTTTGGCCGTGTCACGTGCAGATTCGTACACAATCGGCAGATCGATGCCGTTGGCCTTGAATGCAGTCTGGACAAGACGCGCCACCTGCTTCATGTCCGCCGCAATGGCAGGCGTTGGATATTTCTCAGGTACGATAATCTGATAATCTGACTTGCCATCTTCCGCCAACACGAGTTCGGCCCTCGCCGCGCTTCCGACAGCAACCATCAACAGGCTACCCAACAGATAGATCAGCTTAGTTTTCATCGTCTCTCTCCCTCTCCTTGTTCGTCAACGATCTGGAAGCCGAAAACAGTCAGCTCACCTGATGAGGATCATGGTACCCCTCGGCAGAGGAACAAACTCGTAAGCCCCCATATCCACGATGCGAGCGAACCTGTCCTTGCGTACAAGACCATCCAAGTCCACAGCCGTATCCATCCAAGACTGGTTCAGACCCGTATCGATACAGGGAGAGCCCTTCTTCAGCCGGAAATCCAAACCCGCGGCATTCACAAAAACTGGATTGTTCGTAATCGTGGCTGAGAAAGTTGCGTTGGGAATATTGGTGCTTAGCAGGCAGGAATTGGTGACACCGATGGTGCCGGCAAAAGTGATGTTGTCCTGGCAAATTGTATTGCGGATCGCCACGGTTTTAGTATGCCACGTGCCACCAATGCCTGAACTCGCACCACCCGCTGCCATGTTTCCGACTAGGGTGCAATTCTCCACCGTTTCGCCTATGCGCTCACCCCAAATACCCACACCGCCGCCGCTGGGCGAGGAATTTCCCGCGATCAGGCAGTTGCGTATGGTAAGGCCATTCGCAGCAATGCACACGCCGCCGCCCACGGTCGAACTGGGTGCACTATTGCTCACGATTTCACAGTTCTGCAGGACAGCACTGGCTCCCATCCAAACTCCACCGCCGAAACTGCCTGTGGTCGTTGCTGTCATGCCGCGATTGCCGCGCACGCGGCTGTTCAACAATTTGGCGGAGGTCGTCACTTGAACACCGCCCCCGGTGCCGTAGGCCGCATTGCCAACGATGTCGCAGTTCGTAATCAGGCTGCTCGCGCCCGTAGCATAGATGCCGCCGCCATGGCTTAGGTTCGTGGAGATATTTCCCGCCACCAGACAATTTCGCAAGGTGCCAGCCGACAGGTAAACACCGCCTCCGTCAGCTAGCGAAAGCCCATTTGTGATCGTGAATCCTTCAACGACGGCTTCGGCATCATTGATGTAGAAACAGCGGTTGGTTACCGATTTGCCGGGATAGTTGTTGGCGCTGATGAGGGTGGTGTCGCGGTCGAGCATGCCGTTGTTGTCGCTGCGAATCTTGGCAAAACCGGTTGCGATCTGATTCTGGAGCGGATAGGTGGTGCCACTCTTGACCAAGATAGTTGCGCCGTCACTCATGATGTCGACGACGTCCTGAATGTTGCTGGCGGCCGCCGACCAACCGGCGGTGTACGGAGCCACTGGCGTTTGCCCACTACGTGCCACATAGTAATTGATACCAGGGCCAACCGTTGTCTCATACGCGCCCATATCAGGAAGATTGTTAACGCTGATCCGCGGGTTTTCGTCCAGATCGGTGGCGGTGCTCATCCAGGGCAATACGAGCCCTGTGTCAACCCCGACCGACCAAGGTGCCAAGCGGTAATCGCCACCAGCTCGCCACACAAAGGAAGGTTCCGCAGTCGTGTTGCCGGAACCGCTCGTCATGTGATTGGTGCTTGACACACAAGAATTTGAAATGACCATCACATCACCCACTTTTGTTGTTTGCACGGTATCATCGTCGTTGCGGAAGACAACCGTGTTCTTCAGGTAGTAATTGCCGCCACCATACTGAGTTAAAATTCCCGCTCCGCGGTTGTCGACGATGGTGCAATTCTCAACGTATGCGTTTAGACCGCCATTGGCACTCGAACCCAGTCCGGCGCTCGCGCTCGACCTGCCCCTGCCGTTTCCCATGATGAGACAGTTGCGCACGGTGACCGGATCCCCATTCATGAAAACCCCACCCGTCATATACCCGTCAGGGGCGGTGTTGCTGATGACCTGGCAGTTAACCAACATCGTATTGCCTCCGTTCATATAAACGCCACCCCCTCTTCCGGCATAGATCGGCGTGCTATTCCGCACGATCCGGCTGTTCCAAGCTTTGGCGCCGGTGCTCAGGTATAAACCGCCGCCGTCTCCGGATGCGTTGTTGATACCACCGCTTCCGCCAGCGATATTCCCGACGATGTCGCAGTTGGTGACCACGCTGTCTAGGCCAGCGGCATAAATGCCACCGCCATGGAAATTGCTGGTGACGTTACCGATGACCAAGCAATCTCGCAAGACTCCAGCCGACATCGTTACGCCGCCGCCATGGGCCGTCCCCATGAAGGCGTTCGTAATCGTGAATCCTTCTACCACCGCGCTGGCACTACTGATGTTGAAGCAGCGCCCTTCCCGAATGGGGTAGTTGCCATTGATAATCGTGCCGGCACGATCCAGCTCGCCGTTGTTATAACTCTTAACCGTAATCCCCTTAGATACGGTAATCTCGGCGGACAGCGTGTAAACGCCATTACTGACGAAGACGGTTTCGCCCGCCGCGGCAGCATTGACCGCCGTCTGGATATTACCAGCGGCATTGGCCCACGTGGATCCGTCGCCGGTTCCCCCGGGTGTCACATATTGATCGGCGGCCTGCGTTGTAACGGCTCCGAAAGCCGCCAGACTGATGATGATGGTTCGCAGAATCGTTTTCATTACTTTTTCTCCTCGTTTTTGTCGGTAACATACAGAAACTAGAATGTTGGGTCAGCGACGACACCCCGTCTGAAAACATGATCGATCCTTCTTCATTACCGTTGACGGTGTGTTTTGAGCATTGAATGCCCTAGTAATTTTTAAGTTTACTCTATTTTTTGATTAGATACTAATGCTAGAGTCTCATTCTTTTGTTTTCCAGTCTCAAAAAGGTGAGAAACTTGCCAAAAACTCGCTCCCTTGTTCCCTAGCGACTTCTCACCTCACACCATGTCGATTGCAGAGGGTGTTTTAGGCAACGATCCGTCTCCTTCATCACGCTCAGCGTCTCAGACAGCGTGTCATGCTTGAAGAGTAGGCAGACATTCTCCTCCTCGTAGCGCTCCCCTTTGGGCAGAAAAGTTGCGTTCTCGGGATTGTAGCGCTGATTGGTGTAAGAGAACGAACGGCAATAGTAGGCAGACCAACCGGTTAGCTCGGAAAACAGCGTTGCATGATT
>CAZUAY010000071.1:0-15078 GCA_964618405.1 uncultured Lentisphaerales bacterium | reverse complement strand
CCTTTTTACAATCCGCGTTATCTTTTACTTGGACGAGTGGGCGAGCCTGTAGCCGTTGATGACCGGTCAATGAATCGTGAATGCTCCCTGGACGAGACACGAATCCAATCCTATTTTGCAGTCGCTTTTGCTTCGGTGGCTTCCGCTGCAGGTACTGCTTCGGTGGCTTCCGCTGCAGGTGCTGCTTCGGTGGCTTCCGCTGCAGGTGCTGCTTCCGCCGCAGGTGCTGCTTCAGCGGCTTCGGCTGCAAGGGTTGGCTCGGCGATAACCATCGGCGCATCCATGGTGGCAGGAGCTGCAGTTGTCGACTCTTCGGCAGAGAAGAAAGACGAAAGGTCCGTCGAGGCAGGGGCCACCGGGATGGTCAGGCGATCCTTGTCTCGGAGAATTTCATCGGCATAAGATGCCCACTGGGTCCCTGCCTTCTCGGTGATGAACAGATCGAGAACCCCCTTGCCTTCATCGCGGCGGCCTGCAAGGATCAGGCATCGACCGAGACCGATCTGAGCCATGGGCGCGAGGAAGCTGTCCGGTTTCGCCTCTGAAAATGCCTTGAATTGGGCGGCCGCTTCTTCAACCTTGCCGTTTGCCTCAAGGCTATGGGCGAGACCGACGCTTGCCACATCGACCAAGGGATGATTGGCATTTTCTGCTAAAAAGGCTTCGTATGCAGACTGGGCCAAGGTGTAGTTCTGTTCTGCAAAATAAATGCTGGCAAGACGAAGGCGAGCAAGAGGCGTAACGGTTTTGGAGGAATTGTCGTTAATCAATTGCTCCAAAGCTTCCGGGGAGCGTGCCGAGTCGAACGCGGCCATCGCACGGGCACTTGCCTTTTCGTGCCAGCGGTTATACTGCTGGAATCCAATGACGGCGACCAACACGGCGATCAGGCCCATTGTGACTTTGTCGCCGTGGGAATTCCACCAAGCCTTGAGGGCTTCAAGCTCCTCGATTGACTCCGGCGCAGCGTGGCTGAGGTTTCTGTCTTCGTTTGCCATGGGTTTCAATGTCCTATACCCGCTGCAAATTTATGCTTGCGGGTGCTTGTCTAAGTGAGAATGGTGGGCCCTGAGGGACTTGAACCCCCGACCTAGGGATTATGAGTCCCCAGCTCTGACCACTGAGCTAAGGGCCCAGAATAAACTGAGGAAGTAAAGAATACTGTAAGTGAGGGTTTCAAATCAAGGTTAAAGTTTTACAAGTCGGTAATCGGTCAGTCGCCGGGGTTTGAGTGAAAAGCCCCAAAGAACAGGCCTTGACCCCGCCCCCGTTGACTTCCCGATTACAGTTGCGAGTCGCGAGTCATCAGTGGCGAGTGGCAGAATGAATACGCGGACACATCCAGGGAGGACTTCTCAGATCTTCCGTAACGGCATCCCTTTCGCCCAGATACACGTCCCCAACCTCGTGGTTGGGGCTGATGGAGACTCGCAACTCGTTACTCGCTACTCGCAACTCGCTACTGTAATCGGTCGAGTGGGTGGTGCTCCTCTGTCTGCCCAACCCCGGCGACTGACCGATTACTACAAGTCGCCTGCTGCAAAGTTGCGCCAGGGGCATCGAGCGTTGCGAGTCGTGAGTTGTGAGTTACGTTAATTCACGTAAACATCCGCCTTATTTTATTCTGAAAGGAATAATAGCCATCCTTATGTTGGCTTGATTTTTTAATCACCTTGTCGAAGGCCTCTTTCATGTCAGGTTCAAGATCTTCAATCTTAAAATCTTTACCTTGGTTATCCTGCTCCTTCGGATCCTTTGAAAGGTCAAAGTAATCAAATTCATTTTCACCATCAGCATTGAGGTAATAGTTGATTTTAATATCACCTTTTTTAAGCATGAAACGTTGCCCCTGCATGGCCTGTTCTGAAATGATTATTCGGGCAGGATTGACCTCAGTCTCTTCGTCTGATTCGAAGTAAGGCATTAAGCTCATGCAGTCACCTTCTTTCTGGCCGGAGTATGCGTAGATAAGGTTTCCATCAGGATCACGCTTGCGTGATAAATACAGCCCACAGTAGTCTAATATTGTCGGATAAAGGTCAATCAGGCCGACATTTTCACTGACAACTTTACCTTGTGGTATACCCGGCCCGGAGAATATAAGTGGCACTCGAGCACTACATTCAAAAAAAGTACCTTTTTGCTCAAGGTGATGATCTAAAATATGTTCACCATGGTCAGAGGTAAAAATGATTAGGGTATTATCATAGACGCCCATATCCTTCAGCTTCTGAATGACTCTGCCGATTTGTTCATCAATAAGGGTAACACAGCCAAAATATTGATCTCTTGCCCTCAAGAGTATATTTTTATCCAGACGGTTCCAGATATCATAAAATTTATTGATCTGCTTTGGAAAAGTAGCCAGCTCCTCTTCAGTAGCATTCGGTTCCTTAATCTGATCTCGATACATTGAAAAATAAGGTTCTGGGGGATTGCAGGGACTATGGGGAAGCATATAGGATAATTTCATCACAAAAGGCTCATTACCTTTTAAGTCACACTCCCGTCTTGTTGAGATTAAATCAAGTTCATGAATAGCGCAATCCGTAAAGAAAACAGGTCTATATGCTTCTAGAGGGACATCGGTAGGCTCTTGCGGAAAAGCTCGATGCAAATCATCTACATTGGAGACGCTGACCCTTTTCCTTTTCTCCGCTACTTTTCCTGTTTGATGGATACTTTGATCCTCAGGTAAGATCATTTTTTGAAAACCAGCAGATCTTCTTTCTGGGAAAAAATGTGTCTTTCCAATAAGCGTCGTGTAATAGCAGTTGTCACGTAGTACCTCTGGCCAGGTTTTCATATTTTCTGGCCATGGCTGATCGTTGTAATACGAACCATGATCGTAACTGTTGCAACCCGTCATGATGGATGCTCTTGCTGGGACACAGACAGGATTGGGTGAATAGGTTTTGTTAAAAACAGTCCCGCGCCTGGCGAGTTCATCGATATGGGGTGTCTTAACTGGAAATTCCCCAGCAAATCCAAGAGCATCTGCCCTGAGCTGGTCCGCGATAATAAATAGAATGTTATTCATTTTAGATAGTTTTGGGAGGAGTAAACTGATACGCCTCTCCTTTCGGGATAAAATGGGTTTGTATTTTTTTTTGATTGATTTTTGGGAATTGGAGATCGACAAAATTATCGACGCCGCCGCCATAGTAAGGCACACAATCGAATTGCCAGCCTTGTCCTGTTATACGAGGATCGTTAATTTCGTGTAGACAGGTTTCGAGCCGAGTTTTTAATTCCTGGTGAACGGATTTAAGATTAGGGTCGCCTATCAGGTTATTGATGCAGCCCGAATCGTCCGTTCGGCGGTAGAGTTCTTCAGCGGGGCGATGGTCAAAACAAAGGGCATACTGGTGTGGAAACTCACGCCGATTTTTCAGCATGAAAGTTGTCGTGGGGCCGGGGGCGCAATCTCTAAAAATGCCAGGCTCTCCTACAGGAGATCTTTCGGGTTCAAAATTACGGATGTAAAGGTAGTCGTCGGTCACGATGGAACGCATGGGATAGCCCGCGTTCCAGGGACGACAATACCCGTGCCGTTCACGCCCGGTGATAACATGGTTGCGAGAAGGGGTGACGCGTCCCTCTGCCCCTTGTTTGAGTAGTTCTGCTAGGGAATGCCCTTGCATTTCTTGAGGGACTGGCACTCCGGCTAATTCCAAAAAAGTTGGGGCAAGATCGATGAAACTGACAAAATCCGTAAGGGTCCGTCCCGCTCCTCCTGCTCCTCCCCAGCGGATGGCGAGGGGTACGTGGCAGCCATTTTCATAGACTGTTGTTTTTGCGCGTGGAAAAGGCATACCATTATCGCCCGTTGCGACAATGATCGTGTTTTCCAGCTCTCCGCGCTGTTCCAGCAACGTAATCATTTTCCCGAGATCAGCGTCGAATCGTTCGGCTTCTAAGGCATAGTCCAACAGGTCGGAGCGAACTTCATCGCAATCCGGAAGATAGGGAGGAACATCCACATCCTCTAAACGTTTGCCGTGTTTCAATCCAGAACCCGGTTCGTACGCGCGATGGGGCTCCTTGGCTCCATACCAAAAGCAGAAGGGTGCGTCTCCCGGTTTCTTTTCTAGAAAATCAGCAAAATTAGCCAAGTAGTCATTTGAACTCATGGCGGAGGTCAGCGGAATACAGGTCTTGTCGTTAAATTCTGGGCCGGCAGGGTTGCGCATCCGTCCGCTCGCTTCCAAACTGCCCGGCGACCATCCCTTGTTGGTTCGCCCGATCCAATATCCAGCAGCTTCGAGTAACTCGGGATAAACAGAATATTTTGCTGGCAGATATCCATGGAGCTGGGCCCCTGCTTCAAGCGACCAAGGATGCCGTCCCGTCAGAAGCGAGGCGCGCGACGCGGTGCAAGTGGGCGCCGTGGTGAAGCCGTTGACAAACAGTGCCCCTTCGCGACTGAGGCGGTCGAACGAAGGCGTTTTGACGAACTTACAACCGTAAGCACTGGCGTGCGGCCAGGCCCAATCGTCGGCGAGAGCGAGCAGAATATTAGGGCGTTTCATTTTTTTCCCATGACCTGTCCTATTGAGAGAGGGTGAGTCTTCGAAATTTCATATTAAAATCCTCTTTGAACACATAAAAAAGTAGCACAAAGCTTCGTTTTCGTCAATCGTACAGAAAGTAGTGTGCCCTTAACCGCCTCACTGGGGCTGTACAGAGACACAACACACGAGAAAAATAATTCACGCGCGATCGTCTCATCTGAATTTTCAAGGTGTTCAGAAGAAGAACCGCCTCCACCATAATCTTGAACGCTCCTGCGCAAGATTACATAAACATCGTTTTCAGACGAATCCAAAGATTGACAAGCATAACGCCCCCGATGGTGGGCGAGCAGACGCTCGTCCCTCCCTCTTTCAAATGGCACGACACGCAACTCCCCCCTCGCAACTCGCTACTCGCTACTTCTCCCTCGCAACTTCTTGATTCGACAAAGTTAGCGACAAAGCTAACGACAAAGGTTTTTCAAACGGGGTCTGGGGTTGACCCACTCGCTACTCGCTACTCGCTACTCACAACTCGCAACTTCCCACTGTGGCTGGCCTCGGTGAGGCCGGATCAGTACTAGCGACTAGCCACTAGCGACTAGCGACTGTAATCGGTCAGGCACAGCCCCCTGTGCCTGACCGATTACTCCCCCTCGCCACTTCTCTCTTGCGGCAGAGCGTCGTTTTTTGGTAAACTTACGCCTTAGAAGAAAGGACATATACTATGAGCGCAGATCAACAGTCAGGCACATTCGTTTCAGAACGTCATCAAAACCCAGCGAATTATATGAACGCGCAATCCAAGAGAGAAAACTTTACTTGGGCGGCGGTTCTCGCATGCATCTCCACAATTTTGTTCATTGCCTTAATTGCCATGCAGTGGCTTGACCTCCAGTCCTTGGCGCTGGCTTAATCCCAACGGTCGGGATGGATTTCCTACGCCACCCGAACGACCTGAGGCTTATCTGCCATGATATCGGACTTTCTAGGCTTAGCTTCAATCCTGTGCTGGTCAGCGGCGGCAGGTTTGTTCGCTTGGTATGCTGCCGGCATGGCAAGCCAGATCACGTATGTCACGTTGGCTGACGGACGGCGTCAAGAAAGGCGGCTTCCCGTCCTCTTCCGCATTCTACTTCCGCTGACCCCCAATCTGAAACAGATGACGATGAGTTCCGGCATGGAAAAAGTCCGGAACCAAGCAGACTCGATGCTCGTCACCGCAGGCTATGAAGGACTGGTAACGGGCTGGGAATTTCTCTCGCTTAAATTTTTGATGCCAGCGACTGTCGGCCCACTGTGGTGCATTCTTGCGCACGTCCTCACCCTCTCCATGCCCACCCTGCGGCCCTCTTTCGGGCTCCTCTGCCTGATGGGCGTTTTACTCTCATACGCTTATCCCATTTTATGGCTACGCTCTGCCGTGAAGCTGCGGCAGGCGAAGATTCTCAAGGCCATGCCTTTTGTGCTCGACCTGCTTACGCTTTCTGTTGAGGCCGGGCTGGATTTCATGACTGCCATGCAACGTAGCACGGAAAGACCCATCCTTGATCCGCTCAGCGAAGAATTACTCCGAGTTGTCCGCGAAATCCAAATCGGGAACCCGCGCCGCAAAGCGCTCAAGGCGATGTCGGATCGTATCAATCTTTCTGACATGCGCTCGCTCGTCAACGCGCTCGTACAGGCCGATGAACTGGGCGTCAGCATTGGTTCGATCTTGCGGATCCAGGCAGACCAAATACGGATGCGCCGATTCGAGCGCGCTGAAAAGCTCGCTAACGAGGCTCCGGTGAAGCTTCTGGCACCGCTCATGATTTTTATCTTCCCGTCCGTTTTCCTCATACTGCTAGGACCCGTAATTTTCAAACTGGTTCAACAGATGTGACGGCAGGTTCAGACACAAAAGAGAAACGTGTAGACATGAATGTTTTTGATACGGCACTCGCCACCAAAATCTCAAGTTCCGGCAATATTGCCGTCGTCATCCTCGATGATGCCAGCAAGGCTATCAAATTGGCAAAGACTCTTCTGGAAGGCGGCGTGAATATCATGGAACTCACGCTCAGAACACCAGCGGCACTGGAAGCTCTGGGCAAGATCGTCAAGGCTGTCCCTGAGATGATCGTGGGTGCAGGCACCGTATTGACTGTCGAACAGCTCAAACAAGCAAAAGCGGCCGGGGCTGCCTTCGCGGTGGCACCGGGATTCAACCCGCGAATCGTATCCGCCGCCAAAGAGGCCAAGTTCAGCTTTGCCCCTGGCGTCATGACGCCGTCTGAAATTGAGGGCGCCGTCGAACTCGGATGCCGCCTCCTCAAATTTTTTCCTGCCAGCGTCATCGGCGGTCTCAAGGCCATCAAAACGCTGGTGGCACCCTACAACCACCTCGGCCTACGATACATTCCGCTCGGTGGCCTCACACCCGAGACGACGGCGGAATACCTCGCCTCTCCGCTCATCGCGGCTTGTGGCGGCTCCTGGATCGCCCCCACAAAACTCATCACCGCTCGCGACTGGGGTGCCATCCGCGCCAATGCCACAAAGGCAACCGAAATCGCCAAAGCTGCACGCGCCACCCAATAGAGAGCCATCGGTGGCGCCTCTGACCTTCTCACCCTTACCCAGCCACACAACGCTGGCTGGATGCGCCTTCGCTTCATACAATTTTAGATCATGAAATCCATAGCATTAGAACCCACAGTCATCACCGCCATCCAAGCCGCTCTCGACGAGGATGGTGCCAATCACGATGTCACGACACTCTCCCTCGTTGACCCCGATGCCATCGTCATCGCCAACATCCTCACCCGTCACCCCTGCCGCACCGCCGGTGCAACCGTCGGCAAAAAAGTCTTCGAAATGGTCGATCCCTCTCTCGATGTAAAAATCTTGATACCCGACGGTGCCGACATCGACACCGATGACGTGATGCTTACCGTTAGAGGAAACGCCGCTTCGATCTTGACTGCAGAACGCACGGCTCTGAACTTCATGCAACGGATGGCAGGCATTGCAACCGCCACCCGCAGCTTCGTTAAAGCCGTAGCGGGAACGAAGTGCGCCATTCTTGACACCCGCAAAACCGTCCCCGGCCTGCGCCTAATCGACAAGTACAGCGTCAAAGCAGGCGGCGGCACCAACCACCGCATCGGCCTCCACGACATGGTGCTGATCAAGGACAACCACCGCAAGCTGTGGAAAGATGGCGACCCGAACCGCCTGGACCAAGCCGTCCTTGCGGCACGAGCAAAATTCCCCGGCATTCCCGTGGAAGTTGAAGTCGAAAATTTTGATGAACTCCGCAGCGCCCTCGAGGCGAAGCCGGAATGGATTATGCTCGACAACATGCCCCCCGCCCAAATGCGCGAAGCCGTCAACATCGTGAACGGGCGTTGCAAACTTGAGGCGTCTGGCGGCATCAACGCCGACACCGTGCGCGCCGCCGCTGAAACAGGGGTGGACGCCATTTCACTCGGCTGCCTGACCCACTCGGTCAAAGCAGCAGATCTTTCTTTGGAAATCATTATCTGACATGCAGCTTCTCGACCAAATCAACTCGTTGGACGATCTGCGCCGCCTCGACGTCGATCAACTCCCAGAGTTGGCTGAAGAAATTCGCCAGGTCATCATCGAAACCGTCAGCAAAAACGGAGGCCATCTCGCCTCCAACCTTGGTGTTGTTGAAATGACGATCGCGCTCCTGCGCGTGTTCGACCCTCCGCTTGACAAGGTGCTCTTCGATGTCTCCCACCAAGCCTACACCTACAAGCTGCTCACGGGGCGGCGTGGGGACTTTGCCACACTCCGTCAAACGAACGGTATCTCAGGTTTCTTGAAGTCCAGCGAAAGTGGGTTCGATACCTTTGGTGCTGGACACGCAGGCACCGCAATCTCAGCCGGGCTCGGCTTCGCTGTTGAACGGGATCGCCGCAATGGCTTTGACTCGGTCGTGGCTGTCGTCGGCGACGCCTCCTTGGCCAACGGCATGTCGCTAGAAGCATTAAATAATATCCGCGACACGACGCGTCGAATGATCGTGGTGCTCAACGACAACAAGATGTCGATTTCGCGCAACGTGGGTGCCCTCAGCCATGCCTTCGGTCGAATGCTTTCCAATCCGAGTTACAACCGCGTGAAATCTGCCATTGAAGACGTCGGCATCCGCAGACTAAGGATGTCTTGGCTACGCAAACACTACCACGGTCTTGAAAGCGCCATCAAGAGTATCATCCTGCCCAACACGCCTTTCGAGGTCATGGGTATCCGCTACATGGGCCCTGTAGACGGGCATAACATCAAAGACCTGATCAACGCCTTTGAGTCCGCACAGGCATCGAAGCTTCCTGTACTCGTTCATGTCGGCACCCAGAAAGGCCTCGGCTACTCATTTTCCGAAAAATCCCCTGAGGACTGGCACGCCTCGAGTCCGTTCGACATCACGACGGGTGTGCGCACAGGGAAAGCCGAAGGGATTTCATGGTCGGCCGCATTTGGCAAGGCTCTGGCCAAGCTTGCCGTAACCGACAAACGTATCACGGCGATTACCGCCGGCATGGGGTCGGCTACGGGGCTCGATGAATTCGAAGCAGCGAATCGCGATCGATTCCACGATGTGGGAATCTGCGAAGCGCATCAGATGACGTTCGCTGCGGGCCTTGCCGCCGCTGGACTGCGTCCTGTCGTCGCCGTGTACTCAACCTTCGTGCAACGAGCAATCGATGGCATTATCCACGACATCGCATTGCAGCATCTCCCCGTTCTCGTCTGCCTCGATCGTGCGGGCATCGTCCCCGGCGATGGTCCGACGCACCACGGGATTTATGACATCGCGCTCCTGCGGCCGATTCCTGACATCGTCATCATGCAGCCGCGCACCTGCGCCGATCTCGAGCGAATGCTCCGCACCTCTTTTACCCTTCCCTACCCCGTTATCATTCGCTACCCACGCGCCAATTGCTGCTGCACCGAAACCGCCAACGGCGACACCCTTGCCGTCGGAAAGGCTGTCGAACTCGAACGCGTACCCTCGCTCAAGCGCAATCCCGGATTAGCGGAATTCCCCGTGGCCGTGTGGACACTCGGCCCCGAAGACAGCTTCTCCTCCCGTGTTGCCAAACTCCTTGCGGACCGCGGGATCGGAACCATTCGCGTCGATGCGCGCTTCGCCAAGCCGATCGACAAAGAAATGCTGCTCGCTCAAGCCAGAACCGATGTCCGCGTCGTGCTCACCTTAGAAGATGCCGTGGCAACGGGCGGCTTTGGTAGTGCCGTCGAAGAGTTTTACGCCGAAATGACCGAACCACACCCGAAAGTCGTCAAATTCGGTTGGCCCGATCAATTCATCCCACAAGCCAGCTCCAAAGCCGACCTCATGGAACGTTGCGGCATCACGCCAGAAAAAGCGGCTGAACGCATTCTCGCCGCGCTCGGCTGAAACCTACAGCATATCGCTACAACTTTATGCCTCTTCAGTCGCTCGCTTAATGAGCTCCTCAATGAAAACCAGCTCGAAAGGTTTCGTCAGCGTTGCCATAATTTCATCGCTACTCTCGATTTCTGCAACAAGCTCATCGGAAGCTGCACCCGTAATGACAATCAGAGGGCGTCCCTGCGCCTTTTCTTTGAGTTCACCAATCCACTGCTCTGCGACATCGGGCCCGTCGGGCAAATAGACATCTGCAATGATCACATCAATCCGGGGATCCGTTTGATCCATTCGCTTACGTGCCTCTTCGCAAGTCGCCGCACAAAAAGGGGTATGATGAAACATCGAGACAAGACGCATCAAATAATTTCGCACATCGTTATCGTCATCAATAATCAAAATTTTTGCCATCGTCTTCTCCTAGTTACACTCATGAGGTTAACGCTTTCTATGATATGAAATATAAAGCGTCATGACAAGCCTTTTTCAGCAGTCTTTTGTAATCGGTCAGGCACAGGGGCTGTGCCTGACCGATTACAGTCGCTAGTTGCTAGTGGCTAGTCGCTAGTAGCCACGGTAGTGGTAGTCGACAAAGTTCGCGACAAAACTCACGACAAAGTTTTGGGGACATCCGCGATCACCGATCGCCCACTCGCAACTCACAACTCGCAACTTCTTGGTTCGACAAAGTTAGCGACAAAGCTAACGACAAAGTTTTCCCAGCTCGCAACTCACCACTCGCAACTCGCAACTCGCGACTGTACTCGGGCAGTCAACGGGGGCACCCCCCGTCACTGACCGATTACCAGTCTTTTAGCAGGGTTACATTTCGTTTTTATTTTCCAGTCTGAAAACAAAGCTCTGTTCAACCGATTCACGGATGGGGCGTCCGTTTTTCATCGCCGGTTTAAAACGACTTTTTTGAATCGCTTTCAGTGCGGCCTGATCAAGCAGAACATAGCCACTACTGCGCTGAATCCGAATGTCTTCAAGCAGACCAGCCGATGTGACGCTCAGTGCGATAATCACGGTTCCTTCTTCATTGCGGCGGCGTGACAGTCGTGGGTAGCTTGGAACCACTCGGTGTTCCAATGTGGCGGAGCTTTCAATCCCTTTCTGTTCCAGGTCTGCATCCTGTTCAATGGAATTGTCTGTTGGATTGGCCGAAATAAACCTTGGTGTTTCGGCAACCGGTTCAAGCGACTTTTCGGGCGGCAGAGGTTCTATCTGTTCTGGAAGCGGCGGAGTGTCAGGTTTCGGCAGAACTGGGATCGGCGGCAGAGGTTCTATATGTTCTGGGATCGGCGGCGTGTCAGGTTTCTGCTGAACTGGGAGCGGTGGCGTGTCAGGTTCTATCTGTTCCGGGAGCGGCGGCGGTGGGGTGGCGGGTTGAACCGGGGGCAGTAAATTTCGCGACACCGCCGGAAGCAGGGTCAGCTCCACGACAGAAACACCCTGTTGAAATTCGATCTGTGCCGACGCAGGAGAGTCCCCGCGCTTCACACCAAACAGTACGGCATGTATCCCGATGGAGACGATCAGGCAGGCGCATCGCGTCGGCGTGATCAATTGTTGTCGGGTTCTGTACACGAAAACGAAACCCTTTCAATGCCGGCGAGACGCAGCCGGTCAAGCAGCTCAACGGCGATGCCGAGCCCAGCTCGGCGGTCGCCATTGATAAAGACCGGCTGGTCTTCCTCAGTCCGGACTGCAAGTACAGCCGCCGCCGCACTGTCGAGCGTGGCGAGTTGTTTGTTAACAAAAATTTCGTTCTCGTATGTGATGCTGATGTCCACATAGTCCTGATGACTGATTGCAGCCGAAGCCGATCCGGGCAACTCGACGTCTACCCCCCGGTGAAACACCATCGATAGAAATGAATAAATAAAAAAAACGAGCAACAGGAAGACAACATCGATCAGCGGAAGCATTTCGACGCGGGCTTTTCGTCTTTCAAATCTGGATTTAAATTTCATCGTTGCATCGGGTCAGTTCAATTTTTCTGCACCTTTTTGGACGGTGATAGCGAAGTAAGTACAGGTTTTTTCCAGCGAAGCCGTAAGCTTTTCGGTTTTGCGAAGAAACGCATTGTACGGAATCAGCGCAATAATCGCAATGGTCAGACCGGTTGCGGTCGTGATCAGTGCTTGCGCGATTCCCCCCGTGACGGCTTTGGGGTTTTGGATGCCCATTTCACCAAGCAAATCGAAGGAGGTAATGATGCCGGAGACCGTCCCAAGGATACCAAGCAGTGGGGCCAGCGTGATGATGGTGTCGAGGATCATCAGGCCGCGCCGTGTCTGTTCGACCGCGTCCATGGCCGCGCCTTCGAGACATTCTTCCAGTCCGTAATGACGATGCGCCAGCGAGGTGGAAAGTATAGAAGCGATTCGGCATTTGCTTTTCTCACCGGCCTGAACTGCTTCGGCGAAAGACCCTTTTTCGGCGAGGTCGAAGATGGCAGAAATGGCTTTCCGGTCGTGAGCCAATGTGAGTCGGATCCAAAACAATGTCCGGTCAAAGACAACGGTCAGTGCAACGACAGAACAGGCGAGGAGCGGCCACATTAACGGGCCACCATTATGAATCAGTTCATTCAATTCAGGAACCTCCGTGTTGTAAGAGATGTCGGCGCAGCATGGCATCCCGTGAAGATTTAAAATTTGCCTTTAACTCCGACAGATGCCAGACGTCCGACGATGCCATATCCGGCTGCGGTTTCATATTGCTTGTCTAAAAGGTTTTCGACACTGGCAAAGACGCTGAAACGATCAGAGACTTGGTAGTGAGTTCCCGTATTGACGGTAACGAATCCCCCCATTTGACGGGTGTTGTCTCCGTCATCATAGCGTTCACCCGTATAGGTGCATCCCGCGTAGACGCTACCTCGTTTCGAGTAATCCAAGTTGGCGGAGAGTCCAGCGGTATGTTTGGCCCGGCGGGCCAGCTCATTGCCGGTTTCTGCATCGGTGGCATCGGTGTAGGTGTACCACGCCGTGGTGGAAAGGTGGTCAATTGGTTTTGCGGTTAGACTCACCTCAACGCCTTGGATTTCTGCCTGACTCAGGTTGCTCGGTTGCCAGAACCACGGGGAGGTTTCAGCCCAGACAATCATGTCTTTGATTGTTGATTTGAAGTAGGTGATGTCAGCAACCAGTCTATCTTCCAACAGAGCCTGTTCGATTCCGAGATCAAAGGAGGTGCTGGTTTCCGGGCTGAGATCCGAGTTGCCGCTGCCCGTGGCATCGGCCGGCCAGTAGAGGTCGTTCATCGCCGGTACTTTGTAGCCGGTTCCAATGTTGCCGTGAATGCGGGTGGTTTCCTGCACAAACCAGGATGCGGCAGCATTCCACGTCATTCGCGAATCAAACGCGGAATAATCGTCATAGCGTCCGCCGAGTGTGATAAAAAGCGTTTCGTATAAATCGAGCTGATTACTGATAAAGGCAGAGTGCTGGTCGATCTGTTCCTCATCAAAATTTCCTTCGTTTTGCGCCTCATACCGACGCGCTTCATAGCCGAGACTCAAGGTGTCGTTGTCTAGAACTTGAAGGTCGGATTGAGCGGTCAATCCGTAGGTTTTTGTTTGGAACAGATATTCCTGCATACCGTTGTCCTGTCCGGTATTCTTTTCCTGCGTATAGGAGGCGCGGAGGCTTTGCGTGTAGCGCTCTGTGATGGGTTTCGAAACGTCCAGAGAGGTCACCCACTGTTCCGTTTTCGCATCGCGGTCAGGATCATCCACCTGCCAGTAGTTCGGCCAGAATGCCGTATTGTCCAGGTCCGTATCGTTCCGGCTGTAGAGCACGGTCAGGTCGGCGCGACCGTCCTCCAAAAAGTTTAACCCGACGTCGGTGAAAAAAGAAAGACGGCGAGACCGATCGTCTTCTGTTCCCTTGTTGTTTTTATGGTCGGCGATATCATAGCCGTTCAGTTCGGAATAGGAGAAGGAAGAGACAAAATCTAAAATCTCGTTGCCGCCGGTAAGGCTGAGAATTTCTTCGCTATAGCCCTTCTCGCCAATGGCCAGAGATATCGATCCGCTGAGCGGCGCGTTAACTCCTTTTTTGGTAATGATATTGATTACGCCGCCGATGGCATCGGAGCCGTACAGTGCGCTTTGCGTACCTTTTAAAATTTCTATCCGCTCGATGGATTCTGTCGGAATCCTTGAAAGCGGTGCGTCGCCAGCGGTGTTGCTGTTGATACGGACACCGTTGACCAGAACCAGCGTGTGGTTGGCGTTGGCGCCACGCATGAACACGCTGGAGGCTGTTCCAGGACCCCCGTTTTGGACGAGCTGCAAGCCAAGAGTCTGATTGAGTGCATCCTGTACGGTTTTGGGTTGCTGCTGCTTCAGCCGGACGGAATCAATCACGCTGATCGAACTCCCGACCTGTTCGATCGGGGTCTTGATGCGGGTGGCAGTAATAACCGTTTGGTTAGTCTTTTCAAAAGTGTTAGTCGTTTCGGTGCTCACACCTTTATTTTTGTGGATATCCTCAAAGGCAGAATTTTCCTCGGCGCGGACGCTGGAAAAAGCTAAAAAATACCCAAGAACGGCAAACGCCGTCTGTAAACCCTTCGTGCACTGTTTCATTGTTGATCATCCTTCGACCAAGCTCGGAAGTGGGCGGAAAACGCACCTGCATAATCCTGTTGGCTGAAATCACGTCTTCTGGCTCATGACAATCGCACCCTTGGCACCTTCCGAAAATCAGATCGATGAAATCAAATTAACGTGGTATTTTGCCTCAAGCTGTCATTTACAGCGGCGAAACCGCGTCCGCTTCTAACGGACTTCCGTGTGTTCCAGCCGACCATCTTCTGGTTGGCTATGGACTCCATCATAGCCCATCACCGATTCGCAAAGCAAGGGAAAAGAAGTCGCTACTCGTAATCGGTCAGTGACGGGGGGTGCATTCACGATTCATTGACCGGTCATCAACGGCTACAGGTTTTTCTTCCCTGTGACTGGCCTTGGTGAGGCCGGAATCGTCCGCGATCACCGATCGCGGCTACAGGCTCGCCCACTCGCAACTCACAACTCGCTACTCGCTACTTCTCTAGTACTAGCGACTAGTCGCTAGACGTTATCCGAAAAGGTTTCTGAGTTCTTTGCATTCTCAATTTCCAACA
>CAZUAY010000070.1:0-15088 GCA_964618405.1 uncultured Lentisphaerales bacterium | reverse complement strand
TGAGCACAAAGGTCGAATCGATCGACCGTGTTTTAGAATTGTTGGCGGCGGCGCGGGAAGCCGCCGGGGATACGATCTATGGCCAGCGCGTGGACCTGACCGTCAACTGTCTTGAGCCGCTGAAAACGCGTCGCGAGAAGCTGGCGGGAGGTCGCAAAGACGTACCCCGAGCCGTAGCTGTAGAGCGCAAAGGTTCCGACTTGCACGTGGACGGCAAACTGGATGAGGCATTTTGGAAAGAGGTTCCAACCTACAATTTAAAACAACTAAAGTCCGGTGAGCTCCCTGTTTCCAAGACCACCTTCCAAGCGGTTTGGAGTGATCGCGACCTCGTACTGGGTATCCGTTGCGAAGATGCCGACATGGCGAATGTGAGTTGCTGGACAAGCACAGACGAGGATCCCGGCATCTATAGCGATGATCTGGTGGAACTATTCTTGGAAACACCCACCCATGCCTATTATTCCATTGCCGTCAATTCGGCTGGCGTGCTTCTCGATATCGACCGCCAAGAGGGCCGCAATACCCTCTGGTCATCGGAAAGCGAGCGTGCCGTCAGCAAAGACGATCAAGGATGGACCCTCGAAATCAGAATTCCGACCTCAGACGACATCGAAGGCGGACTGGATCCGCTGAAAAAGGTAGAGGGCCGCAAGCCGGATGCCGAGGGGCCCTGGTACTTCAACGTGTGCCGCCAGCGTATCCGGGGCAACGATATTGAATTGTCCGCCTTTTCACCGGGAGCTACGCGTTTCGGCACGCCTGAGAAGTTCGGGGAACTGGTGGTGGAATAATTCCAGCCGGCCCCCTGGACAGCTCGTTACCGTTAGGGGACTTTACCCTCTTCAAACAGAAAGACAAACTCATGAAAACAATCAATTGTCACAAAAGAAACCTCTCGCATAGCATCATCGTCTTCACAATGGCCGCAGTTGGCATTGCGCAGGCCGACTACTATGTCGCGCGCAATGGCGTCAACACAGATACCCCACCCTTCACAAGCTGGAGCACCGCGGCTAGTAACATTCAGGATGCCGTCACGGCGGCGACCAATGGTGCCACGGTATGGGTCGAGGCGGGAACCTACACGCTACCACCCAACGCGATCAACTACCTCGGATCGAACGTGGTTTATATCACCAAATCGCTAAGCTTGCGCAGCGTAAGTGGAAACCCGGCAGATACGATCATTGATGGAGCCGGAACCAACCGCGGCATCGCTGTGGTTTATACCACAGAAGAAGGTTTTACGCTCGACGGATTTACCATCGCCAACTGCTTTGCCACCAATCAGGGCGGCGGAATTTCCGTAGATGCATCCTGGCCGCGTCTCCATATCAACAATTGTATTATTCGTGACAATATTGTAGCCCCGGGCACCACGTCTCTGGGTGGCGGTCTCTATGCTTACCGTGCGAATCCATTCTCCGTGCTGATGACCGACTGCACCCTGAGGAATAATAAAGCTCTGTCGCATGAGTCCGACCCCAAAGTCTGGGGCGAGGGCGGTGGAGCCTACATCAACACCGCCAATGTGGGCAGCACGGCTGGTTCCGGCGGATATTTTGTGAACAGTCTGTTCGAAAGTAACTCGGCGGCACGCGGTGGCGGAATCAACTTCAGACAGAGCGGCGCAAACCAATTTAACCTGACCAACTGCGTGTTCCGGAGCAACCGGGCCTCTCCGGGTGTCGACGCGGGCTACGGGGGAGGCGCAATCCACAACTGGCCCGGCGGCGTACGGATGTGGAATTGTCTGCTCGTTGGAAACTATGCCGCTACGTCTGGCGGCGGCATCTACAATCAGAAGACTCAGGTGCCACTCGAGATGTATAACTGCACGGTGGTCAGCAATTCATCTCCGTCCGGTAGCTATGGCGCGGGCGTACACTGTCGATCTGGAACTGACTGCGTTCTCATGTACAACTGCATCGTGCGATCGAATAGCGCCATCGAGGTCTTCCTCGGAGGAACATCGGTGAGCCACTTTGTCCACTCTTCCGTTTCCACTAATAATTATACGGGCATTCGAGGGTTAACGCCGCCTGCGCTGCCTGCTTACGTGTGGGGACCCAATAGCATCACCAATGACCCGAAATTCGTCGATTTCGCGGGACGGGATTTTCGTCTCGCCAAGGACTCGCCCTGCTTCAACACGGGAACCAATCAAACTTGGATGACGCGCGCTGTTGACCTTGACGGCAATCCGCGAATCGACAGGATAATTGGCCAAGTCGACATGGGCTGTTACGAGCGCATTTATCAAGGCTTACTGATCACGATTCGGTAAGCCAAAAAGTACAGATCTAGACCATTTTAGAATTAACGAACGGCGCGAAGATCCCTAAGTGAGTGAGTACATACCGTACACCGTTAGCAATACGTTTTTAAACTTGGATATTCGGCGATAAGAAGGAGGACATCATGCAAAATAACAGCATTGTTGAAATTGGTTCGCGACGGGAGTTGTTTGTTGATGATTTAATGGTTGCAGCCCTGACCGGCGGCGCTCGGCGCATTCTGCACGCTCCACAACCGCGCGAAATTGCCATGATTCATGATCGTGCGTGGGAAGGCAATACCTGCTGCTATTTCACTTTTTTCCATGATGGATCGGGTGTACGGGCGTACTACCGTGGCTCGCAGAGCAATCCGCGCATCGGCGGCGGATCGGACGGACATCAATTCGCCTGCATGGCCGAAAGTGATGATGGTATCCAGTGGCGCAAGCCCGCTCTACACACGGTATCGTTTCAGGGGTCTACGCTGAACAACATTGTGCATGATGGTGCTGCGCGGCATAATTTTGCACCGTTTAAAGATACCCGCCCCGGTTGCCCGGAAGACCAGCGCTACAAAGCACTGGGCGGGAGCAGAAGCGGCCTGATCGCTTACGGTTCCCACGACGGCATCCACTGGAAACCGATCACAAAAAAACCGGTGATTATGGATGGCTTTTTTGATTCGCAAAATCTAGCATTCTGGGATGAGGCGCACGGCCTGTACCGGGCTTATTACCGTGATTTCAAAGGATGTACATCTAAGGACGGCCCCAGCGGTAGCAAGGGGGGAGGCGAACAAGGTGTGCGGGAAGTCAAGATGGCGACCTCGCCTGATTTCATCAAGTGGACGAAGGGAAAGTGGCTCGATTACTCCGGTGCGCCGTCGGAGGAATTATATACCAATCCAGGTCATGCCCTGTCCGGGAGCACCGCACCTGCTGATCGGACTCCCCACCCGCTTCCTACCCGAGCGCGGACAAATTGTCGAAGGTCTGCTCATGTCCAGCCGCGACGGACTCACGTTCCAGCGTTGGAACGAGGCGCTGCTGCGCCCCGGATTGAATCGCGAACGCTGGGGCAACCGCAGCAACTACATCTGGAACGGTATTATTGAAACGCCCTCCGATCTGCCGGGAGCGCCGAGCGAATGGTCGATCTACTCCACCGAGGGATATTACGAGGGGGCACAATGCCACACGCGACGTTTCTCGTTGCGCGTGGACGGATTCGTCTCCGTTAATGCACCCATGAGCGGAGGCGAACTGCTTACGCCTACGCTGACTTTTGCAGGCAACCGGCTCTTGTTGAATTGCTCCACAGCCGCGGCCGGTTCGATCCGGGTTGAACTTCAGACACCGGATCAGCAACCGATCAAGGGATTTGAATTGAACAACTGCTTGGACATTTGGGGTGACACCCTCGAACATCAGGTTGCCTGGAAAGATAACCCGGAACTCGGCAAACTGGCTGGTCAACCTGTACGGTTGAAATTTTCAATGGCCGACGCAGATATCTATTCGTTCCGGTTTGCAAACGGTGGGTAGGAAGCCATGCGAGTTATACGTCAGACGAGGCTCTTGCAAAAGATTAAAAATTTTAAAAACGCTGTGAACGGTTTTTTTATTACAGACTGTGAATGGTTAAAAACACGGAGTTCGTAGATGTCTTCTTATCGTTTAGGTCAAGGTAAATGGGTCTTCATTGACTGGGAGGGGATCTGGCCGGGATATGGAGCGGATCAACAAGGGCGCGACCTGCCCTTTGGGTTTTTAATGCCCTACGGAATCGAGATTCGGGCGCATAAACCGAGGTTAGACCCCGATGCAGTGCTGGCGGCGGAACACCCATGGGAATCCCGTGGAGTTCATGCATGGACGACGTTTCTGGAAGACGGGGGACGGTTCCGTTGCTGGTATCACGTGCCGTTGAAGGGCGACGTCGCGCTAGGTTATGCCGAGTCTCAAGATGGGGTACAGTGGAGCAAACCTATTCTGGGTCTTACCAAACATGAGGGTTCGATACAGAACAACCTCGTCGCGTTGCCCTCACGCGGCGGTGTTGAGCAGTCGCACCATGTGTTTATCGATCCGTCCGCGCCGCCTTCAGAACGCTACAAAATGGTCAGTTCCTGTGAATCCAGAGATGCGCTGGCCCTGTATGGAGCGGTCTCTGCGGATGGGCTCGTTTGGAATCCTCTTCCTGGCGATCCTGTTATTTTAAAAAACCGCGCTGACACCCAAAACATCTGTGCATACGATGAAGAGCTGAAGAAATACGTGGTGTTTACCCGTCAGGCGGGCTTTGCGGGACACCGCGGAATCAACCGGGCGGAATCATCGGACTTCCTCCACTTTCCACCTTCCGAACCTATTTTCACATCGACTCCTCTCGAACCTCCAGACTGGGACTATTACACCAACGGGTACAGCCGCTGGCCGGGAGCCGTGGGTGCCCATCTGATGCGCTTCTCCGTTTATCACCGCACGCAGGACACCGTCGATGTGCATCTGGCGATTAGCCGCAATGGACGGATCTGGCACCGCCCGCTGGGACGCGATGCCTGGGTTGACGACACGCCCCCATTCCCATCACCTTACCGCACCCTGTATGCCTGCGCAGGGATTCTGCGAACGGCACCCGGTGAATGGTCGACCTATCTCAATGTCGCTCCCGAAGGACACAATCAGAAAGGCCCGCGCACACCTCGCAAAATTCTGCGTGCCGTATCGCGGGAGGATGGCTTTGTTTCGCTTTACGCGAAAGATCGCGGCGAATTCTTTACACTCGACTTTAATCTGGATGCCGACCGCATTCTCTTGAATGTTCGTACGGGAGCTTCCGGATTCGTGCGCTGCGCAATCTTGGCAGCAGATGGGGGTACCCCGGAGCAGACCCTAACGACTTCGCAACATCCGGTGCCCGTCTATCGGGGATTTACTTTGGAAGACTGCGCCATGATTCGGGGAGATCATCTAGACATTCCCTTGTTCTGGAAGGCAGACCTCCGCCAACTGCACGGCAAATCAATCCAGTTACAGTTCGAACTATTTAACGCGGACTTGTATGCAATTGACTTTGTCAAAGATCGAAAAGACTAAAGCATGGTTCACGAACCAGAAGGGAAATAAAACGCATGATCAAACAACTATTTTTAGGGTTTTGCATGGTCGCTGCGTCCATAGTACTGGCGGCAGATCCTGTGGACGAACGGGAGGCTGCGATTCGATTGGCTGCCGACGGCAAGCTGGAAGCGGCATACTCCCGCTTTCTGTCGCTGGCGGAAGCCGCCGGTACACCCGCGCGGCAATCGGAGCTGACCGTTCGCGCCGCATTGGCCGCCGAGCAGCTCAAGCGCCCGACGCAAGCGATGGCCTTGGCGGAACGTGTCCCGTTGGAGCCTTTAGCCGCCTTCTGTCGGATGCAACTTTTCAGTGAGAGGCGACAGTTTCAGGCACTCTGGGATGCCTACGCGGAGGAGGAGATCATCACCTGGACGAACACCGTGAATGCGAAGGCGTTCGCGGATCTTCCGCCGATTTCTCCCGACATTGTCAGCAGTGCAGAAAGTGTCATGGGCAATGCTTTTCGCATGCGCGGCATCGCCGCCAATGCGTTGAACCGAACTGAGGCGGCTGTGCGCGACTTGCGTCAAGCCGCAGACCTGATCCCTCCCGGCTACTGGGGTGGCGGGGCGCTAGCCGAATTGGGCCGCATACTCTGGAAGAAATGCGATGAACCCGAAGCGGCGCTGCTCGCCTACCAACGGATTCTCGACAAGGATCACTACCGCTGGCACCCCACTTCCGCAGCCTTGTCCATGGTGGATATTTTGCTGGAACGCGGCTCGGCGGCGGATGCGATGGAGGTTTTAAAACGCTTTCCTCTGGAAACGACGCACAGTGCCTGGCACGGAAAAATAAATGGCGCACAGGGCCGTGTGCTGGAGGCTCTGGGACGGAACGCAGAGGCCCTCGCCTGCTATCGGGAAGCACTGACTCAGCCTCCTGGAATCGGACTCGCCAGTGCGGTTCTGTCGGACGGCGAACGACGCGCGTTCGAGGCAGACATCGTGCGCCTGACGCTTGCTGGCGGTGGCCAGATGATCCTGGCCGCAGAAGGCAAAACGGAGTACCAGATCGTGCTGCCCGATACGTTCCCGCACGCACGCTTGGAACTCTTGTTACGCGATACAGCGGCACTGATGCAGCGCACCTTTGCCACGAACGGGTTTGCAATCGCCGTCGTCGCGGAGAGCGAGCGCGATTCCAGCCGACCCAGCATCTTTCTAGGCGACACGGCGTTTGCTCGCGCGCAGGGCATCGTACTCGACACCTTGGAAGGGTGGGCTTATGTTCACAAGCTCGTTGGCCGCGACCTGATCATCGCCGGCATCGACCGCTGGCTGCCCTACCCTGATGGCGACGAGTATTCGCTTTATCAACGACGGCTCGGTGCACGGCTTGGAACGACCAAAGGCGTGACGGACTTCCTGTATCACTATGCTGGAGTTCGTTTTCTGTCGCCTTACGGCGATACTGGAATCGCGTTTCTCCACACACCGACGATCACCGTGCCGAACACCCTCGATTGCCGGATCGAACCGAAGCTGCGCTTTTTCTTCGAAGGTTACTTTGGGCTGCGGGGTGCATACGGACTGAATGAAGTCGGGTTTTACATGATAGCCAATAATTTTCTGCCGAACACCGATTTCGACTTTTCGCCGCATTCCTACTCTCGGGCCGTCACGCGGGAAACCTACGGCGAAAGCCATCCCGAGTACTTTGCATTACTTGGCGGTAAACGCCATACGGAGGGATCTGGACCCGCGAGTTACTGTATCTCAAACCCCGGGTTTCAAGAGCGGGTGTATCAGGATATGTTGACGCACCTGGATATGGGCTTCGATGCGACGTTCCTGGGGCATCAGGACTCTTTTCTACCCTGTCAATGCGATGCCTGCCGGGCTCTGTACGACACCGGTGACGACTGGGGCGAAAAGCTCTGGCGGCTTAATCGCGACCTGGCTGAGCGACTGCTCAAGGATAGGCCCGGCAAAACCGTCTATATCAGTTGTTATGGTCCGACCATCAAGCCGCCTCAAACATTTCACGAATTCCCGGATAACACCGGGATCCTGCTTTGCAACATCAGCGCCGAGTTCCTCAACTCCTGGAAACCCTATCGGGTGCCGAAGGGTTTCATTTCCTATCAGTATATTTTTGGATTTTACAAACCGTTGGCTTACATGCCGCATCAATCGCCGCAACGTGTGGCACAGTTGGCGCGGGAATTGTACGATTTTGGTATCAAGGGAATTTTCATGGATGGCTTCGGACATTCTTTTGGATTGGAAGGACCGACCTACTACGTCTATGGCCGGATGTTCGACGATCCTGAAACGCAACGTCCGGTCGACCTGCTCAGCGAGTACTACCAGAGTGCCTTCGTGGAAGCGGCTGCACCGATGGCGCAGTTCTTTGACCGGTTGCACCACGCGCTTCAGTTTCACGGCGATATGCCATGGAGTTATCGCGATCCATCCGGGCGCTGGCGTCTTTTCATTCAGAATATTCAGGATCGAATGCGTTTGTTGACATTCATGTATCCCCCCGCGGTGCTGGCGGATCTCGACGCGCGTCTGGCTCAAGCGGAGGGTCTGGCGACGGATGCCAAGGTGAAAGCGCGCCTAGCGCTCGTGCGGCTCGAATTCGAACACTTACGCCATCTCGCCCTGGTGGCGAATACCGATGTGGGCTACCGCCTGCAACCCGACCTCGCCGCACGCGACCGGCTGCTGGATGCCGTGGCGAGTTGGCAGGAGTACTATCAAACACTTGCGAAGGCAGTCAAAGCAGGTACCACCATCGTGGCCGGGTGGCCCGAGCATCGCCCGTTCCATGGCCATGGCGTCTCGTCGCAGTGGAACGAAGCTCCGTTTAACTGGGATGTTGCAGAGATGCGCGCCGCGCCACCGGCGGATGCTGCCCGACTGATCGCGCTGCCGACCGCGTCGACACCGGGCGCAATGGATTCCAGTTGGGCCGATGTACCCGCCTCGCGGATGCAGCCGCCAACCGGCATTCGCGCAAGCCTGACGCAGCAGACGAGCGTTCAGGCGCGGTACGACCGCGAACGACTCTATCTGCGTTTCGAAGCGGACTTACCGCCAGCACGAAAGGCCTTCGCTCCGATTCCCGACGACGGCAACACAGCCGACCGTGAAGCACTGGACATTGTGCTCGACCCCTTTGGCGCACGTGAACGATTCTACCGGTTCGTCGTAGGGCCCGATCCCGAGCCGCGCTACGATGCCGCCCGCGGGTTCATCACCGACACGGTACATCCCCTGTTCGGAAAGAACGATCCGGCCTGGAGTGCCGACTGGCGCTACGAAACGCAGCGCGATCCGGTTACCGGGCGTTGGGTGGCACTGGTCTCGATTCCTTTCGCCGCGCTGGCGGTCGATCCGCCGGTTGAAGGCACAGTCTGGCATGGCAACTTCGGCCGAACGCATGTTGTGGGCGACGGCCCGGTCGAAGCCGCAGTCTGGTCTCCCACCCGACGCATCGACGAACCGGACACCTTCGGCGCGATCCTTTTTTCGGATGCCGATGGACTGGCAGGTGTCGCCAAGCACCCGATCCGTCAACTGCGGGAAACGATCTATCAAGAGACGTTCGAAATTCCCGAGGAATGGCGCAAGCTGAAGAACACCGTGCCGTTGACCGAACCCTGGCAGTTTCAGGCTGATCCGATGGAGATCGGTGTCAAAAGCACTTGGTCTGCGATCGAGCCGGTGGGTCGCTGGATACCGATTGTCGTGCCGGCCTTCTGGGCCGAAACGACCGTGGGCGATTATCTGGGCACAGGCTGGTACCGTACGCGATTCAAGCTGCCCCCCGACTGGCGGGGCAAGCCAATACGCTTGTTGTTCGGCGCAGTGGACAAACAGGCGTGGATCTATGTCAACGGCGAACAAGTCCGTGAGCATACGATCGAATCCGAAGGGATGACCGTCGATGCCCTTTGGGACCATCCTTTTACAGCGGAGGTCGCGCCGGAGCGGCTGAAACCCAACGACTGGAATATTTTAACAATTCGCGTCTACTCGTCACGAGGCAATGCGGGGATCTGGCGGCCAGTGCTGGTGCAGAGAGGGACAGGAGAGTGAGAGAGGGAGTGGACGAGTTGGTGAGGGAAGGCATCGGGTGATGTCTTTCAAGTGACCGAGGGGAGCAAGGTTCCTGTTAACAGGAGGTTGATTATGAAAAAAAGCTATTGGTTTGGATTGGGTCTGGCGTTCGAGTTGACGCTTACTGCTTTGGGTACCGACTATTACGTGGCGCAGAATGGGCAGACGCCCGGCGACTTCAAGAGTTGGGAAACCGCTGCCACCAACATTCAGGATGCCGTTAACGCAACGCTCGCAGGCGACACGGTCTGGGTGACCAATGGCATCTACCGGGCGGCTCCGAGGAGCTTGACAAACGTGGTATCCATCGGAAAATCGCTTAGTTTGCGCGGTTGCGGTCCACGCGAAACGGTAATCATTGATGGGGAAAACGCTCGACGGGGCATTCACCTTTTCTCCGCCACCACTTGGCTTCTGGAAGGGCTTACCATTTCCAACTGCACTGCGCTCGAGAAGGGCGGAGGCATCTACCTCTTCATCGAGCGCTATTCCGGCTCATCTGGAACGTTGCGAAATTGCATCGTCATCGATAATAAGGTCGCGCCCAGCACGAGCGTCAGTGCTGCTGGTGGCGGTCTGTACGCAGATACACTTGATAAATTCTCTTACACCATCTCAAATTGCGTATTTCGCAATAACCAGGCACTGTCCGTAGCGAGCCTCAGGGGCAAAGCCGGTGCTGCTTTCTTGAGTACCTACACCGGAGGCGGTACGATAGCCGACACCCTGTTCGAAGGCAATCAGGCTCATGAGTCTGGCGGGGCTCTTCATTTGGGCTACGGGAATCCGCATATACTGGAACGCTGCGCGTTCGTGAGTAACACGATCGCGCCCTACACAGGTTCGGCAGCCCAATCTGGCGGTGCGGTGAATGTAGAGGGGGGTGACAAAATTTCAACCATTATGCGCAATTGCCTCCTGTATAACAACCGTTCGGTATCGTACGGCGGAGCCGTAGGATACCAGTCCACATGGAGTCGAGACCGTCTGTTTGACTTTTATAACTGCACCTTTGTCAGCAACTATGCCGCATTCGGCGGTGCCAACATCTACGTCAGACAACGAGAAGCCGCTCAAGGTTACTCGCCGATGATACGTCTCTACAATTCCATTGTCATGGACGGGTACTACAACAGCCTATCGCTGGCTACCGATCCCGATAGGACGAATTTGGTGTACAACTCCTGTTTTGTGCCAGGAAATATCGCCAAGTTGAAGTATGATCCGAGCAACATCCACGTTGATCCGATGTTTGTGGACGCAAAGAAGGGGGATTTTCATCTCAGAGCAATATCGCCTTGCATCAACGTCGGCACGAATCAGACCTGGATGATCGGAACCGCCGATCTCGACGGCAATCCACGTATCGACAGGCTAATCGGCCAAGTCGACATGGGCTGTTACGAAAAGGTTGTTCGAGGCACAACGATCATGATCCGATGAGGAAGCAACGAGTTGTGAGTCTGGAGTCTCTGTCAACCCTTACTGTCATACTACTAAGGAAATCACATGTCAACACAAACCGACCCTGATACAAATTTACCGATGGGAGAGCATCGCACCCCACTTGAACTGCCCCATTTTCCCACCCGCTTCCAGGCCGTGATCTGGCGCAACTGGAGTGTCGTCACGCCCACCCGGCTGGCCGCGATCTTGCAGACGACGGAGGAAAACATCGCGGCATCAGCCCGGGCGATGGGCCTCGGCGCACCGGCCACCCCGGAGCTGGAACACCTGTGGCTGCAGCGCGGCTACATCACCTTGATCCGCCAGAACTGGCATTTGCTACCCTACTCCCAGTTGCTGCAACTGATCGGGAAATCGCCTAAACAGATGGAATATGCACTGAAGGAAGATGACTTTCTCTGGAACAAGTTGGGCGGTTTTAAGCCGGATGCCACGCCAGTAAAATGGGACCCTCTGACCCTCGAGCAGGAGCAGCAGACCGCCAGATTGCGATCAATTGTCACGAGCACCTTCGGCACGATCCAGCCACCAACGGAACTCCCGTTCGAGTTTCTGAAACACTACGGTCGATTGTCTGCGTCCGGTCAAGCAGCCGACGCGACCGACCCCGTGCAGGCGGAACGTCTGCGTCACGCCCCCCTCAAGCTCGTCTATTCCTACTCTGCCGTCTACGGCGATCCGCTTCTCGATCCAGAGCTGGATCCCTACCCAGACGGTTTGCTTTCCGACCTCGCAACCAACGGGGTCAACGGCATCTGGCTGCAGGGCGTGCTTTACACGCTGACGCCTTGGTTCGGCGAGACCGCCTATTCAAATGGTCACGCGACGCGCATTGCCAATCTGAACGTTCTGATCAAACGTGCGGCGCGATATGGCATTGGCGTCTACCTCTACCTCAACGAGCCCCGCGGCATGCCGTCCGAGTTCTTCACGGATCATCCCGACTGGCGAGGCAGCTTGAACAGCCACACCAATCTGCAAGCCATGTGCGCAGCCACGCCGGCGGTTTTGGATGCCTTGCGCGACGGCGTTAGCGATTTGTTTCGCAAAGTGCCGGAGCTAGCGGGTGTCTTTACGATCACGATGTCCGAGAACCTCACCCACTGCCAATCGAAGGCGTTTAGTGCGCAGTATCCATGCTGCCCGCGGTGCGCAAACCGCCAGACCTACGAACTTGTGTCGGACATCAACAACGCGATCGCCGAAGGTGCACACGCCGTCGCTCCCCAGGCCGACGTCATCGCCTGGACCTGGCAATGGAATCCCGAATGGGCTGCCAATGCGTTGATGAACCTGAATAAGGATGTGACGCTGATGTGTACGCACGAAGATTATTTGCAGACGGAGACGCAGGGCGTACGCGGACGCGTGTGTGATTATACCATGTCCAAGATCGGCCCAGGCTTCCACGCAGAAGAACTCTGGCAGTTTGCGAAAAAACTCGGCATGAAACGTCTGGCCAAGATCCAGATGAACAATACCTGGGAGTGTTCGGCCGTTCCCTACTTGCCAGTCCCCTTCCTCGTTAAACAAAACTTTCGCAATCTGGAAGCGCGCAACATATCCGGCGTGATGGCGGGATGGACTTTGGGCGGGTATCCGGGTGGAAACCTGCTTCTGGCCGAGCATGAACCCGAGGAGCTGGCTAGGACGCAGTTCGGTCCCGCCGCGCCGCACGTTATCCGCGCGTGGCAGTTATTCGGCGATGCATTCGCGCATTTCCCCCTGCACGGCGCGTCGATGCTGTACACTGGGCCGCAGAATTACGGGCCGATGAATCTCCTGTATGGCACACCATCAGGCTATCGCGCGACGATGGTGGGATTTCCATACGACGACATAATCTCTTGGCGAGGCATTCTGTTTTCGGCGGACATTTTTGAGGAGGAGTTCCGTATTCTCAGCGAAGGGTGGCTTGCCGGCATCGACACCCTGCGCAAGGCGTCGCCGACGCTAACCGAGCCCTATCGCCTCGCCTTCGAGGATCTACTCCGCGTGGCGCAGGCCGCCGGCTGCCATTTCCGAACGACCTATCTGCAGCTCAAGTTCATTCGCCTTCGCGACGCGGAACATACGCCCGATGTCCTCGAGCAAATGCACACCATCGTGGACGAAGAAATCGAATTGGCGAAAACACTGCTCGGCATCATGCGGCGAGATTCACGCATCGGATTCGAGGCCAGCAATCATTATTATTACACGGAACAGAGCCTGCGGGAAAAGATTTTGAATTGTGAACAGGTGCGGCAGGTTCTCGACACCGAGGGAACATTGAAGTGACATGCGCTTCATCCCATAGAAAAACCTTGGGAAGACTTTTAACTACAAAGGAGAAGTATCATCATGAGTAACCACACAACACAACCACACGAGAGCAGTTCCGGAGGCTATCTTAATCAAGCGGAAAGCACGTTACGTCTTGAGCAAGTTAAGAAATTGCTAGAAGCTAAAAAGCTGGATCTCGCGTTGGTCTACTATGACGAATTCAATATCGGCAACGGTTGGTATCTGACCGGCTGGTGTCCCCAATTCGAAAGTGGAGCAGTCTTGGTTCCACGCGTTGGCACGCCGATGTTGCTGGGCGGGCCCGAAAGCGAGCCCTTCGCAAAAATGGACAGCGCCATTAAGGAGACGCGCAACTTTACGGTGTTCATGGTACCGGACGAGGAGTATCCGAACGCGACCATCATCGGCTTTGAAGATTTATTTGCCGAACTGAGTGCCGAGCTCGGAAAGATCCACCAGATTGGGCTGGTAGGCGCCGCCCGGATGCCCGCCGAATGTTACCGCCAGATCGTCGAAGGGTTCAAAGGCGTAACGTTAGTCGACATCACGGCAGACTATTTACAGTTGCGTCACATCAAATCCGCATGGGAGCGGGAACAGATTCGGGCAGGATTTAAGCTGGCTGATTTGGCATACGATGCCATGCTGAAAGAAGTTAAACCAGGAGCGACTGAGATACAAGTGGCGGCAGCGGGCGAATACGCAACGCGCAGCCGAGGTGCCAGCGGATTCGGATTCAGCGCGATTGTCGGTAGTGGGTTGCGTGCGAACGCAGTTGTGCCGACGGCCAGCTCCAAACCGTTACAATCAGGCGAACTCGTGATGGTAGGTCTCGCCCCCAAAGTGCGGGGGTATGCTGGCGTTTTCGGGAGCGTCTTGCCAGTAGATGGGAAGTATACGGCGAGTCAGAAGATTTGCATGGGGCATCTCACCGAAGCGTTCCGTCTAACGAAAGCCCAGCTCATCGCGGGAAAAACCGGACCTGAGATCGATGCGCCAGCGCGTGCCTATTTCGAAAAGCACGGGTTGACAAAGTATCTCGTTTGCCCGTTTGTACACACCATCGGGTTGCACGAAGCCGAAGCCCCATTTTTCGGGCCGCTGAGCGATGATATTCTCAGGCCAGGAATGACGGTATGCGTCGATGTCAGTTTCTTCGGACATCCTGAATGGCATGGTGTACGTATCGAAACCGGCTTTGAAATCACAGCGGATGGCGCAAAACCGTTCAGCGAGAAAATGGACAAAATTTGCTCAGCGCATTTTTGAAAGCAAGATCATGAAACCAATCCTTGATAACGACAGCACAGACGTCCTCCTCGAGCAGAAAGGAATCATCTTTTGTTGCGGTACTGGCCCAAGCAACCGGAACTGCACGCCTGGCTGGAATCGGCGCACTGCATGACGAAACCTCATCCATTACCATTGCCGACGACTCGCTTCGTGTCGGCTTTAGCGACTAGCGACTAGCGGCTGTAATCGGGCAGTCAACGGCCCCCCTCGTCACTGACCGATTACAATGCGCGAGGGCGCATCCTCGTTCCGTTGACCTGTCCGTTTGGATTTGCTCAGAGGCACCCCGTTTACTCCAGACCTCGCTAAATTGAGATTTTTTCTACTTTTTTGTCGCAAGTTCAATTCCCTCTTTTGATTCGAATAATCGCTTATTCTCTTTGCGGAGCAGGGTGGGGCGACGCTGTCCCAGCGAGCCGTTTGTTTAAAATTAGCCGAAGCTGATCTCTGTGTTTTTCGAAGGATGAGGTACAAAGGTTTTTTCTTCGGCATCGTTTCGAAGCATGAGGAAAAACGGCTTGTCGGGACGACTGCGCCCCACCTTGAGCTTTGCGAGCAGATGGAGCGG